>NZ_JBQSYR010000001.1:0-336841 GCF_052379505.1 Glutamicibacter sp. 363
CCACGATTGGCGCGCTGAGCTGCTTGAACTCGCATTGTATATAGCGCGCGTTGCGCATGGAGAGTTCACCGATATTCAGTTCAGAAAACAGGCAATCTTCCAGGCGAGCGTCGGTCAGGTCAAGCAGCTTCCGGTCATAGCCGGTGAAATGAAGCACCTCGACATACCCTCCGCCGAGCAGGTCCTCGACGGTTCCGGCTTCCAGTTCCGGAAGCCGGAATTCTCGTATGCGCGGAGCCATGCCGTTTGTTTTGAGACGAGCCATGCCTAGCTTCCTTTCAATTCTGCAAAAAACTTGCACCGGGGATCACCGGTGTTTATTTTGCGACGTCAGCCAGCGCGGGATGCAGTTCGGGCCACGTGAATTCGTAGCCGGAGCGTTCAAGCGTCTCGGGTAGTACCCACCGAGACTTCAACAGCATTTCCGGTTCAACCCGGAGCACGAACATCGCTGGTTCCAACATCCAACGATACGCCGGTAGTCCGAACCTGCGCCCGGCGACGCGTCGCAGGCTCGACATGAGTTCGGCGTTCGTCACCGGGTACGGAGCGCTTAAGTTCACCGGTCCGCGGATTTCTGGATGTTCAATCAGATGCCAGATCGCGCCCATGACATCATCAATGTGAATCCAACTGAACCGCTGTTGGCCCCGCGTCGGATGGAAACCGCTTTTCTCCGGCCCCGTGGGGTCCGGCCCGATCCCGCGGTACCTTCGGTGCACTGGCCACCACCCATCAATCTGCGGCCCGCCGACGCCCCATCTGGCAAGCCCAAGAAGTTTCTGGCTCGCCGGTCCATCGCCGAGCACAATCGCCATGCGCAGCGCCACCCGGCGGGTGGCTGAGAGCTCACCCGCGAAGAATTCACGTTCCCAGTTGCGTGCGACATCTACGGAGAACCCTTCACCGATTTCTCCGGTGCTTTCGGTGTTCGGCCGGTCCATCGCATGGCGGTAGATGGTCGCGGTCGAGGCATTCAGCCACAGCTTGGGCGGATGCTGGGCCGAAGCTACCGCCCTATGCAAAATCCGTGTCGTCGCAACCCGGGACCTGAGAATTTCGCTGCGCGCCGCATCGCTGTATCGGCAGCCCACGTTCTTTCCCGCCAGGTTGACCAGTAGCTGCGCGCCATCGACGGACTCGTCGACCGCAGCCTGGTCCGCCCAGCTGATGGGCCCACCGCGTCCGATGATGCTCAGCTCGTACCCGTGAGCCGAGAGCTCATGTAGCAGTCGCTCCCCGATGAATCCGGAGGCTCCGGCGATTACCGCCCGACGTTTTGCCACCCGTGTTCTCCATCCATCAAGTTTGGCTTGGACCGAAGCCCAGTGTCAGGATATCGCTGGTGTTGGCACCGTCCGCAATTCGTGTTCGGCAGCAACCAGCATGGGCTCGGCCCGAACCCAGTGCCTAGAAGTCCTCGATCACCAGTTTCTTCATATTCAGCATCTTTTCGAAGGCCCCGGGTCGAGCCATCAGATCGCCCATGTTCTTCGGAACCACCTGCCAGCTCACGCCGAACTTGTCCTGCAGCCAGCCGCACTGCTCGGCCTCCGGAACTGCGGATAGCGCCTCCCACAATCTGTCGATCTCAGCCTGATCTTCGCACTGGACTTCAATGGAGATTCCCGGACTGAAACTGAATGGTTGCGCGACGGCGGAATCCATGGCCGCGAAGCATTGCCCGTTCAGTGTGAAATCGCTGAACATCACCGCTCCGGGGACGGTCACCTCGGTTGGTTCCGGGTAGGGGAATCGACTGCCTACCTGCGAGTTCTCAAACAGTTCAACGTAGAAATCCACCGCAGGCACCGCCAGGTTCTGCGCGGCCCCGCCGAACATCAGCGAGGGGACAACAAATGATTCGCTTTGCCCGGCGTCTGACTGCATGAGCTGCCAGCTGATGCCATAGCGGTCCTGTACCCAGCCGTAGCGGGCGCTGAAGGGGTAGGTATCCAATCCCATCAGGACGCTGCCGCCGTCGACAAGCTGATCCCAGGTTTGATCGAGCGCCGCGCGCGCCGCATCGGCATCTCCAGAATAATTAGCCGGGTCAAAGCTGACTATGAATGAGATCGAAGGGTTTGGGGTGAAGTCATTTCCCGCGTTGATCAGGGTCAGGTGCGTTCCATTCAGCTCCACGGTGATCGTCAGCGGAGCACCAGCTAGTGGTTCTTGAAAGTCGAGCAGCCCTTCGGTGGGGTACCGGGATTCTACAAATGTGGAGGTGTTTGGGAATACACCTGCGTAGTACTGTCCTGCTTCTTCGGCGTTACCAGCGAACCAGAGATTCGGGATGAACTTTTGCATGGCGAGTCGCTCCTGGTGATCGGAAATCCCGTAGCAGTGACCACCAAGAAATCCTTGAGCCGCCTGAGGTCACATTCCGGGTTACCACGCTTACGCTACTCCGGGTAGGCGAAGAGGTAAACATTCAGATGGTGAATTCTGTGCCAACGGCAAACCGGACTAGGAAACCGGCTCATTGACAGGCGTTTGCTTCTCCCGTCCGGTGAAATCATCCATGGAGCCATAGATCTTCAGCACCCTATCGGCCACCAGGTCCCATGCACTGCGCGGAAGGACTCCGCGCAGCAGTTGGCCGAACTTGCTCGTCCAGGGCAGAAGCACCAGTGGCGTTCCGCGCAGCATCGCGGCCCATGCTTTGCCCGTCACGTACTCGGGATCCATGACTGGGGTGAACAGCATGCTTTTCGCCCCGGCGAACATTCCGGTTGAAACGTAGGTGGGACAGAATGTGGTGACCTTGATATCGGAATCGGTTTCCCGTTCCAGTTCCAGACGCAGCGAATCGCTCCAGCTCATGGCAGCTGCCTTGGAAGCGGCATACACGCTCATATTCGGATTTGAAACCAAGGCGGCTGCTGAGGCGATCGTGAGAATGCGTGCAGGACTGCCGCCTAGACCCATTTGCCCCAGGAGCGCATGGGTGAGATACATTGGCGCCAGTGCATTGACCGCCATGATGTCATTGATCTGTTCCGCACGATGACTGGCAAACGAAGTGCCGGTGACGACCCCGGCGTTGTTCACCAGCACGTCCACCGCGCCCGCGGCCAGCGACTGATCTGCCGCAGCAACGATCGCCGCTTGACTGCGCAAATCGACTACCTGGGTATCAATGATGCTTCCGGATTCCAGTTGCTCCAACTCCTGGGAGACGGCAGAAAGCATCTGGCTGGAGATATCCCATAGAATCACTCGCCGCGCACCTTCAAGGCAGGCCGTTCGTGCGAAGATCGCTCCCATGCCTTGCGCCGCCCCGGTAATCAAGACGGTCAGTCCCGCAACGGATTTCAGTGGCGTGCTTGTACTCATCATTTTCCCTCTCCCAGATAGGCCGATAAAGGCCAAGTCACCCTTAGCCTACAACGTGAGCCGCATTACATCGGGCTAGCTGGCCCCACTCCGACACCCCTTGCCCCAAGGGCAGCTGCCCGCCGGGAATATTCGGCCACGGATCTTCGCGCTACCCTTGAAGGGTGATCAGAAATATCGCCCTTAGACGCAACTTTTCTGGCAGCCATTCCGATGTTTGCACCCAGCAGAGGACCTAAGCAGTGCGTATTGACCGTCTCGACGCCGACCTCATCGAGCTTCTCACCGAGTTCCCCATGCTTCCGGTCATGGAATGCGCCCGTCGCCTCGGCGTGGCCAGGGGCACGGTAACCAGCCGCCTTGCCCGCCTGCACGAAGGCGGAGTAATCCGGGCCATCATCCCGCAAGTTCAGCCAGCTGGCTTCGACTACCAGCTGGTCGCGTTTTGCTCGGTGGAGATTATTCAGAAATACGGCCACGAGCCGGTGGCTACGGCCCTGGCCAATTCGATCCCGGAGATCGTAGACATGTATACGGTGACCGGAACCTCGGACTTGCAGTTGCGCATAGTCGCCCGCAACGCGGTGGACCTCCAAGCGATCTTCGATCGGATCAACCAAGTCCCCGGAGTCGCGCGCACCTCCTCCTCCTTGGCCTTGCGCGAACACTTCCAGGGCAGGACCTTGCCGCTCGTTAAGTCCTACGCAAAAAATTCTCCGCCAGAGGAAAAGACTATACAGATCGACCAGTGATCTTCGCCGCCGCAGTCCAAACGGTATGCAGCGTGCCTAGCCGTTTGCGCATCGATTGCGCCCTGTGATTGCCACCACCTACAGTTTTTTGTTGTGACTCGCTTCACCTCCCTTTGGGCCATAGTTGCCCAGGGAATGTCGACATCTTGAGTGCGACTCAAATTTTTGGGCAAACCGTACACCACCGGAATGTTCCAAGCGGTTCATGACTTTTAGAGAGGAATCAATGAACATCAATCAACGCCCCTCCCTTGCCGCAGTGCCGGCTTACCGCCAGGGAAAATCGGCGGCTCCGGGCGCTTCGAAGCTCTCGTCGAATGAATCGCCGCACGCTCCCCTGCCTTCGGTGGTGCAGAGCATCGCCGAGGGTCTGGAAAGCATTCACCGCTACCCGAATATGGCGGCACCGGAGCTGATCACGGCGTTGGCTGAGCAGTACGACTTGGACCCGGCAGAGATCAGCCTGGGCGCCGGTTCGGTTGAGGTCGCCTCCCAGCTCATTCATGCAGTCACCGGCGAAGACGACGAGGTCATGTTCGCCTGGCGCTCTTTTGAGGCGTACCCATCGCTGGTGCGCATTGCCGGCGCGGTTCCGGTCGAGATTCCGCTGGATGCCGAATTCAAGCATGACCTGCCAGCAATGCTGGACGCGATCACCGAGCGCACCCGGCTCATTTTCATCTGCAACCCGAACAATCCCACGGGTACCGTCGTTGCGGCGGACGCCTTGGAAGAGTTCGTCGCCTCCGTCCCCCGGAATATTCTGGTGGTCATCGACGAAGCCTACGTTCACTTTGACCGTTCCGATATCCGCGCCGACGGCCTTGCGCTATTTCGCAAGTACCCGCACGTCGCGGTCCTCCACACCTTTTCCAAGGCCTACGGCTTGGCCGGCCTGCGGATCGGCTATGCGGTCAGCCCCAAGCCCGTAGCGCAGAACCTGCGCAAGGTTGCGGTGCCTTTTGGCGTCACCGATCTGGCTCAGCGTGCAGCGGTGGCCTCCCTCGAAGCCGCCGACGAACTTGGCGTGCGCATCGACGAGGTCGTCGAACAGCGCGAGCGGATGCTTGAAGGCCTGCTGGCTGCCGGATACCCGGCGGTACCTTCCGAGGCGAATTTCGTCTGGGTAGCGGCGGCGGATCGCACCGCCGAGCTCGAAGCCCTGTTGCGCGAAGGCAATGTAGTGGTCCGCGCCTTCCCGGGCGAAGGCCTGCGCATCTCTTCAGGCAGCGTTCAGGACGTTGACCGCGTCTTGGCTGCCGTCACCAGCAAGGTACAGGTAGCTAGCGTATGAGCATGCAAACCAAGGTCCGCGCGGCGGATAACTCACCAAAACTCCATGCAGGGCTAAGCCAGCGCCAGATCTCGATGATGGGTCTGGGCGGAGCGATTGGCGCGGGGCTGTTCATAGGTTCCGGCCAGGCCATCTCCATTGCCGGCCCGGCCGTACTGCTCTCCTACCTCATCGCCGGCACCGTGGTCATCGTGATCATGTCGATGCTCGCCGAAATGGTCGCGGCCGATCCGTCCTCTGGCGCCTTCAGCACCTTCGCGCACAAGGCGATGGGCAGCAGCGCCGGAAGCACCGTCGGCTGGCTGTACTGGATCCAGCTGGTCGTGGTGATTGCCGCAGAAGCCACCGGCGCGGCGGCCATTGTCGCCGCCTGGTTCCCTGGCTTCCCGCAATGGACCTGGGTCTTGGGCTTCGTGGTGCTCTTCACCGGCGCGAATCTCTTGGGCGTGGGCAATTACGGCAAGTTCGAATTCTGGTTTGCCTTCATCAAGGTCGCGGCGATTATCGCCTTCCTGGCCGTCGGCGCGCTGGTCTTGTTCGGCCTCATCCCGACCGATGCGCCGGTTGGCCTGGCCAACCTCGCCTCGCATGGTGGTTTCGCGCCGGCCGGGCTCACCGGCATTGCAGCGGCCCTGCTGATCGTGATCTTCTCCTTCGGCGGCACCGAGGTTGTATCCATCGCCGCAGCCGAATCCGATGACCCGCAGGGCAACATCAAACGCACCATCAAATCGGTGATGATGCGAATCATGTTCTTCTACCTCGGTTCCATCATCGTGATCGTGGCGATCCTGCCATGGAATACCCCGTCCATCGTCGACGGTCCGTTCTCCGCGGTCTTGGGCGTGCTGAACGTCCCTGGCGTGGAATTGCTGATGAGCGCCGTCGTGGTGATCGCACTGCTCTCAGCCATGAACGCGAACATCTACGGTGCTTCGCGCATGCTGTACTCGCTCGGTACCCGCAAGATGGCCCCTCGTTCGGTGACTCACGTGACCGGAAAGGGAGTACCGGCCAAGGCGGTGCTCAGCTCGGTTGCTTTCTCATTCATTGCCGTCGGGTTGAACTGGATCTGGCCCGATGCAGTTATGCCGATCCTGTTGAATGTCGTTGGCTCGACAATCATCGTGATTTGGTGCTTCATCGCGGTGACGCAGTACATCCTGCGCCGCCGCGCCGAGCGCGAAGGCACGGAACTTCCGCTGAAGCTCTGGGGCTTCCCGTACCTGTCCTTGGCGACCATCGCCATGATGGTGCTTATCGTGTGCATCGCGATGACCGACGCGGTGGCCCGGACCCAGCTGCTGCTCACGCTCGGACTGACCGGTGCGCTGTGGCTGGTATCCAAGGTGCTGCGTCTGGGTGCCACCACGCACCAGCGCTAGAGCACAGCGCATAACGCGCAGAGGCCGGCGGAACCCAACAGGTTCCGCCGGCCTCTGCGCCATTAACGGCGGCAGCTAGTCTTTCTGGCGCTTGACCATCTCATTGATCCAGATGGGAGCGAAAGGCGAGGTGCAACCCGGCGACGTTGGATAATCCGCCAAGACCTGCAGCGTCTCCCCGATTTCCAAAGCCCGGGCACGCAGTCCTGCGTTTGAGATACCAATCTGCGCCAGCGTGTTATTCATGGCCCACTGGAGCCG
The DNA here is from genome assembly GCF_052379505.1 of Glutamicibacter sp. 363. NCBI lineage: Bacteria > Bacillati > Actinomycetota > Actinomycetes > Micrococcales > Micrococcaceae > Glutamicibacter > Glutamicibacter sp. 363. The sequence goes on from NZ_JBQSYR010000001.1 coordinate 7,032, forward strand.
TTCCGGGGCCTGCTTCATCTCGGCTTCGATCACATCGAGTAATTTGTCCAGGTCGAGGTTGTCCGGTGCCTTGATGACCTGATGCGCGGTGAGCTCCCAACCGGCACTGGCGATCACCGGGTCCGGATCCTGCATTAATCGCTGGCGCAGTTCTTCGAGGTGCTTGCTTTTCTTCACTACGTAGCTCAGGAACCAGCCCTGAACCTTCGGACGATCGCCTTCACGGATCCAATGTTCAAGGTCATCCAGCGAGAATGCACGCGGTTTGCAGATGAGAATGGCCACCAGTCGCGGCGTCGTTTGCCCGGTCTTCCATAGTTCGACGGCAAGCTCCTGGTTGCTCTTCAGCGCTTTGGCCAACGCTCGCAATTTGCCCAGGTTTACGCCGAAATCATCACCGCGCTTTTCGTTAACTGCACGCATCTTCGGGTTCTCCAAGGCAGCTAAGGCCTCTTGCACCTCTGCAACGGTGCTCGACGGGTTCAGTCCAATATCGGTGCTCATACCTTCATCTTCTCTCAAATTCTCTCGCGGTGCCCCTGCACCAGGCCAAGTCCTTCTGGCTTGGGGATCAGTGATGCTAGTCCATTTGCAGATCAGGCAAGACCGTGAGCAGCCAGCGTCGCTGCCCTGGCGTCTCGACTGCCTTTGGATGATAGTTATGCCTGACCCATTCCACCGCGTCGGAGGCCTGAACCCCACCGAGCACAGCCACTACGGCCAGTGCGGTTCCGGTTCTTCCCGCTCCCCCGCGACAAGCAATTTCCACGCGCTCCTTGGACGCTCTCCCATACGCTTGGCGTAACGCCTCCAAGGTGCCTGCAGTGGATGAAGGAATCGAGAAATCACGCCATTTCACCCACCGGTATTCACGGTCGGTGAATCGTGGATCTTTTCCCAGCAGATACACGCCAAAATCAGGTGGCGGCAGGACCTTGCTTTGTTGCAGGCTCGAACCGCGGATCAGGACCCCATCGGGAAGCCGCACCAGATGTTCTTGCTCGGTCCATATCTTTGGTTCGTCAGGTGAGCGTCCGCTCGTCATCGGCTGTACCCGCTATTCGATGATGGATCGTACCGGCTGGCGAAGGATTGTGCGCAGCTTGGCCGGTGCAACGCGGCGCGGGTCACTGAGGTAAATTTCGTGATGCTTGCCGGTCAGCTCCAGTCCCTGATCGGGGATGAATTGCCGATGCATCCGGTGCAGCGTTTGGGCTTCATCGTCATAGGCACCTATATGCAGGGTTTGCGCACACAGCCCCTCTGCGAATGCTTCAAGCCTCACCTTGTCCAGTGCAGCTGGAGGTTCCTTCTCGGCCAGTTGCTCACGGATGGTTTCAAACATGGTGCTGTCGATCCATTCGGGCTGCAGGATCATCATGGTCCAGTCCCATTGGGATTTGTCTCTGTGCTCGGTAAATGCCGACATGTCTTGCGCCCACCAGAGCCCTTCTAAGGGCATGACAACGTAGTCCCTGCCATGTTCACGTTTGCTCATGAACTTCAGCTTGTAGGCCACCGGATACAGCGCCTGCAGGGCTTGAGCATATTCGACCGAGGTGTTCGGGTCCCCGTGCCCGTCGATCATGAGATATTGCAGTTCGGGCACCTCGACTATGCCGAACACCTCATGTTTGGCCTTATAGCTTGGAAGAGTTTTCTTGAGATCTACTTTCGCGTCCATGAGAGTATCCGTTTCCTTAGAACCACCGGCGACGCCGGAACGTGATGTAGAGGAATGCCGCGAATCCAATCATCAAGACGACTGCCGCTGGGTAGCCAAACGCCCAGTGCAGTTCGGGCATTACGTCAAAGTTCATTCCGTAAATCGCTGCAATCAGGGTCGGCGCGAAAAGGATCGCTGCCCAGCCTGATATTTTTTTCATGTCCTCGTTTTGGCGTTGGGCCACAAGTGTCGAATTAACATTCAAAATCTGTGACAGCGCGTCCCGGTATTCCACCGTCTGGGCGTGTGCGCGGGTCAGGTGATCTGTCACGTCCTGCAGGTAGGTCTGCAGCTCATTCGGAACATCGTATTTGGTGAATCCGTCCGATAGCGAGCGAACGACTTCGAGCAATGATGCCGTTGAATGCTGCATGTCGATGACTTCTTGGCTCAATCGGTAAATACGTTCGGTGACCGCGGCGTCACCGCTGAACACCTGACGTTCGATCTGTTCCTTATCGATTCCCAAGCCTTGCAGAACCGGGACATAGCCGTCGACGATCTCGTCTAGTAGCCGATACAGCACCGCTTCGGCGCCCATGCTCAGTAGTTTATGGTCGGTCAGCAAGGTGCGGTCGCGAGCGACAAATTCATCGGCGACGGTAGTTTCAAGTTCCAGACCAGGTGTGCCGTCGATCCACCGATGGTCTTGGCACAGGACCGCGATAGATCCCTGCCGAAGCAGGATATGGAACTCTGAGAGCTCAACTTCCTCATGTTCATCCAGATACTGCGCCGAGCGGACAACCAGCAGGAGGATCTCGCCATAGCGTTCCAGCTTTGGCCGCTGCTGCGCGTGCATCAAGTCGTCAACCAAGACCGGGTGCAACTGCCATGCTTCGGCAAGCTCATGGATATCCTGCTCATCTGGCGTGGGGTACAGGCTGAGCGAAGCCCTCCCGGCGGCACTCGCAGCGTACTCCACGGCGCTTGCCGCGGTGGTTCCGGCAGGGGCAGCGTGCACCGTTCCATGCTCGATGAATCTGACCATGACCGGGGCATGCTCGTACTTCTGCAGATCATTTTCGCGGCTCGTACGGCCTATGACCCTGCGTGTAGGTTCCCTCACCTAGGCTCCTATCCCAATACCAACGAAACTTTGGTCGTCGGCAGATTCCGCGACGATCCGTTTTATCGACCCGGATTCAAAGTAGCGTATCTCTAAGCTATATGGCCGCCGGGGTTTTCTGTGGCTCCACGCGCGTTTTACCGAATCGAATGCTGGACAGGCATGGACTCGAACGGCGATTCCCAGCGTTGGGCAAAGGATTTCCCAGACGAACCCGTGCAACGCCGACGGACCCAATCGAATGATGGTCAGTTATCCCGCCCCAGCCCGGAAGGAGTCAAAGCCTCCGAATCGATCGCCTTGCTTTGGCTTTGGTACGGTGAGCACGTGAAGAGATCTCCAGTGATCGCGTTGGTCACCGCCCTGGTTTTAATCGCAACGTGGCTTGTCCTTTGGAATCCTTGGGATCCATGCGATGCGCCGGCGTCCGTCTGCGAGAAATTTGATGAGATCCAGGAACTGAACGGCGTGGCATCGGTGGAGCTGGAGTACGAGGTTACGTCCGCAGATCCCAAAGACGGTGATCAAGCCACGGCAACGTGGACGATACGGCTTTCGGAAGATCCGGTGGCCTCCGAAGCTGCTGCCGCGGCACTTCGGGCGGAGCGGATCACTCAGGGGATTTCGCTTCCAGGTGTAACGCTGAATCACTACTCGCAATTCACTATAGGTAAACCGCAAGTCATTAATACGGGCGCGACGACCGGCAAATATTATCCGCTGAGCATTCTCCCGCGGGAAGACCTTGGTGCGGAGCTCAAGCAGGCCTACGAATTCAGAGATGCCGGGGCCTTGCGAGTGACTAACTCTTCTGTGGTTGCCGCTGATTCGCAAAGCCTGAAGACGCTAGCCGAACTCGCTGTGCAACAGAACTACTTGGTGAGCTTCGAAGCCGAAGACCGCTCCGTGCGCTATACCCCCGATGCAACGATCGACCTGGAAAAACTTGAGCTCGTTATCGATGCCGGAGCCTTGCAGGACGTAGGGAGCGCCATTTACGGCAGTCAGTCGCTGTCCATTCACACCACGTCACCTGATAGCTCGGTCGAGACACGAGCCATCCAAGGCTGGCTTGAGCAACGCACCCCGCCAAACAACGAACCGTTGAAATACTCCATCTCGTCTCCCGGATTTGCGAAGATTGTCGACGGTTGGATCGGCGAGGTACTTCCCGCGGCACTTATCCCGTCACCAGCGCCGCTGCCCGAGGGCGTCGAACCCTGGACACGAGATCCCGATGCTTCTTATTGCACCACCGAGGCAGTCCGTTTCACCCTGAGCGCCCCGGACGCTGCATTGGGTTCGCGGTATCTTTCGGTCTTTGCCACGAACGTTTCCAATCAGCCTTGTGCAGTTCAGGGGCTGGCGGCTATCGAATTTTTCAATGGCCTTGGTGAATCTCAAGAAGACGTCACCATTATCGCCACCCCTACTATTTCGCCCGAACTGGTGCTCATACCGGCCGGGGAAACCGCAATGTCCACGATGAAATGGGCCGCCATGTCTACGGCCAACGATCCCGACGAAACCGAAAGCCTGGAGGTCAGCCTCTTTCCCGGACTCGAACCGGTGAAATTGATTCCACGAATAGACGGCCAGGACACCACGCTGGATGTGCTCGACGGCGCTGAGGTAGAAGTCAGTCCTTGGGTGCAAGCGCTCGAAGGATGGAATAAGCCAACCTAGATATGCCTAGCCGATCCGAGGGCTGGCCGAGGACGCACGGACAACATGCTTAGGGATTTTTGTGGACATCCTAGGAAACTACTTCCATCCCAGGCTGTCTGCTGACTAGGCATTTCGTCTCATCGATCTGGCGAGGAAGAGCCAGAGAAGAAACGGGAGCACAACCCTGAAGCGAGAATCTACTCAAACCCCGGGACGGCGCCCGAAGCTCAGCGACGAGCAGATCCCACAGATCGTGCAGTGCTACCAGGACGGCGACTCGATGCGAACGCTCGCGCGGCGGTTCGGTGTCCACCGCGAGACCATCGGCAGGAAGCTGCGACAGTCGGGCGTCGCAATCCGCACGGCATAGGCGGCTCATCGCACTTGAGGTCGAGTCCTCGGATGCGTCGATGCTGAGGGTGATTCCAAGACACAGCTCTCGGCATGTCCGCGTTCATACGTGGCGGACCATTCATAGATCGTTGGCCTGACCTGGCGGAGAGGTGATCGGTTCACTGCCGGTGAGGTAGTGCTGAATGGTCGGTCCGAGCCATGCAACGATCTGAGTTCGAGACATACTTGCGACGGGTGGGAAGGCGAGCACAAAGCGACACAACGCCATCCCCAGGATCTGCGTGGCCGCCAGCGCGGCCCGGGTCACCCCTTGGGTGGGGTCAGGACTCGCCATGGCAGCCACTGGCACGAGCTGAGCGGTGAAGATCGACCGCATGCGTTCTGCTGCCGCGTCATCGGTGACTCCTGACCGCAAGAGGATCAGGAGGGAATCGTCGCGTTCCCACCGTTCGAGGAAGTGGGTGACGATGGCCGCGCCGATCTGGTCGGAGGAGACCTCGGCCAGATCCGGTAGTTCGAGATCGATCTCGGCGGCCGCGGCGAACAGACTTGCCTTGTTGCCGAAATAGCGCATCACCATCGCGGGGTCAATGCTGGCATCCGCGGCGATCGCCCGGATCGTGGCCCGATCGTATCCGTCGGCAGCGAACCTCAACTTTGCTGCATCCAGGATCATGGCTTTAGTTTCCGTCGACGACCTACGCATGACCCCAAGTGTACGCCAACACTTGTTGACATCATCACCGGCCAGTCATAGCATTTATGCCAACAAGCGTTGACATGCAAGGAGTGGAAATGGAAAAAGAAATCACGTTCATCAATGATCACCGGGCAGACCCAGCGCGACTTCAAGCTCCCACGGACAACGGCTTCGCTCTCATTGCCATTGAGGTCGGCCACTGGGCAGGACCATTCCCACTCCCGACGCGGGCACGGAGTGAAGCGCTCGACCAGGTCGAACCGTTGCTGCAGAGCCTCAACAACCGAGACAACGTCATAGAAGCAACAGCATTCCGTGCGGCGTTGCGGCCACCAGGAGAAGGCGGACGACTGCTGCGGGCCGCCGGAGTCGCACCAGCACGCTACGATATTGTCTTGCTCGTCCGCACGCGTACCGTGACAGATCTGGACGCGATCCGCACAGATCAGGCTTGGCAAAAGCTGGTGACATTGCTCGATACGCGTGCCCGGCGCATGCATCAGCTCACCGCAAGCAGCCCTGCGCGAATCGCCGACGTCGATCACGACCCTGGAAATGTGTTCCTGTTCAACTACTTTCACAGCGCAGATCCCAAGACAGTCCGCGCCGTGTGGGAATACACTGCAGGCTGGTTCCAACGCACGACGGCACTCGCGGACTCAGTCCCCATGCAACCGTTGCCCGAAGCCTCCCACGACTACGCCCTTATCAACCACTGCAGCTGGCCGAACTTCAGATCGTTCCTGCCACACCTACTGCTGCGGCCGAGCTTCCGCAGGTTCGTCCTGGCGAACTTTGCCGCCAACACCATTGCCGCCCAGCCCATCATATACAGGCGACACATGTGATCGGCCGGCTCCCGCAGAACGCGCGGCGATCGTGCCCTCCGTCACGGACGCAGCAGGAATCGGGAATCAGGCTATGCGCGGGAGAGGACGTTCAAAACTGCGGACGCTGAACCCGGCCACAGCAGGTCTTCCCGCAGCCGCCCTCAGAGCAGTTGCCACAGCGGTCGTGGGTCTCATCAACAACTGGCGTTTTGCCCTACCACCGGCAGCGATCGGCGTGGCCGAATGTGCAACCCTCGTCGCCGGCCTCTACCCGGCAGCCCGTGCGGCACGGACGCCACCGACCGCCACGCTCAACTCCTGACGACACGTGATCGAATAACGGCGCATGACGTAACGCACGAACTCATCTAGTGTGGCCGGCACCGGACCACTGCACGACAGGGAGCGTCACAAACCCTACCCGCAAACAAACGGGCAACGGTTCGAGGATGAAACGTTTGGTGGAGCTAACGGTGTCTGGGTTCACGACATATTTGACTCATGAGTCGGGACATCATTGACACTCGCACCTTGACCTATGAATCGCGTCATCCTTGACACTATTACATGTCTAGAAACCATGTCATCGTCCACCAGATCCGCGACGCCGGCATGAGCGTCACCGCAGCCTCCCGGGCCTACAAGATTTCCCGGCAACGCATCTACCAACTACTACGCGCCTACGACGACTGCGGCGACTGCAGCGACTGCGGCGACACCGCCCTGGAACCTGCCAGCAAAAAACCACACACCAATCCCCGCTCCACCACACCCGAGCTCACAGCACGCATCCTCGAACTACGCCACACCCTCAGCGCCAATGGCCTGGACGCAGGCCCGATGACCATCCAGTACCACCTGGACAAAGAACACCTGCACGTCCCGTCCACATCCACCATCCGCCGCATCCTGCACGCCCACGGCCTGGTCACCCCACAACCTAAGAAACGTCCCAAGAGCAGCCTGCACCGCCTCCAATCTGATCAGCCGAACGAGACCTGGCAATCAGACTTCACCGAAGCGACACTCGCCAACGGGCACACCGTCGAAATCCCTCATTGGCTCGATGACCACTCCCGATACCTGCTGCACTACTCAGTCCACGAAAAAATCACCACACAAATCGTCATCGACAGCTTTACCTGGTGCCTCAACCACTACGGACCACCGCAAAGCACCTTGACCGACAACGGACTGGTTATACTGGTCCGATAAACAGAAATCCCCCGGCCGATGGCCGGGGGAATCCGATGATAATTTGTAAAGCATGTCGCGACTCATCTGTAAACGATGTCTCGACTCTTCACAATTGTGGAGCTAAGGGGAATCGAACCCCTGACCTCTTCGTTGCGAACGAAGCGCTCTACCAACTGAGCTATAGCCCCTCAACACCAATGATCCTACTCCCCTGCATCTTCGAGGAGCAGAATAATGCATTCTCGGGTCTGTAAAATTTGAGGATTACCATCAAGGATTGACCACGCAGGTAGAGCTCCGGGCGATCGCTTAAGTCGGCGTCGAGGAACAACCGTTCTCATTGCCAATATTCTGTCGCTGATTAATGCAAATCCTGACGTCAAGCAATGCTTGACGTGTGTTTTCACGAACGAGCATTGCAATACGTGCGTAAATGGAAAATTCGGGGTACCAAGCCACGTTCACGGCTTGGTACCCCGAATTTCAATTGCCATTGCGGTCTGCAGGCAGTGTTTCTACCGTAATCTCCCTGGATTGACCCCAAGGTAGACCATGGGGGCCAATTAGCTAAGTTTGGCGCGCACCATTTGCGATACAGCCTTACCATCAAAACGTCCAGCGATTTCAGCGCCTACCGCCTTCATCGCAGAGCCCATATCTTTCATGGTGAGTGCATGATCGGCGGAAAGTTCCGCCATAATCCGATCCACGATGCCCTGAGCCTCATCCTCGGTCAGTACCTTCGGCAAGTACGTCGAGATGAATGCAGCTTCGGCCAATTCTCGCTTGGCCATCTCCTCGCGGTTATCCGCGGACGCAACTTTTGCAGTTTCTTCTCGATTGGCGACCTCTTTACGGAGAAGGTTCTCGACATCCTGGTCGGTCATCTCCGTTGGATTCTTACCAGATTTCTCTCTGGTGCCGATGGCACTCAAGATATTTCGCAAGGTGGTCTTTTCCAGCTCATTCCCTGCTTTCAGGTGAATAATGCTGTCATCGCGAAGGCGTTCTTTTAAGCTCATGGCTTTTCTCCTCTAGTAACTTCTGAGACCGACTCTACTCGCTAGTTCAATCAACGCTTAAAACGGCATAGGCTGAGTTATTTCGGAATCTCACCCTGTCAGGCAGCAATCTATCCACTACTTCCAGATACGGCCCGTTGGCGTGAAACTGCCTAGCGTTCCAACAATCCCTGAAGGCACAATGGAGCAGGTCATTTCGCGGCCGATTCTTGGCAACGGGATCGAAAACAGAAAACCCCCGACCGCTGGCCGAGGGATTCCGATGAAGATTTGTAAAGCATGTCGCAACTCATCTGTAAACGATGTCGCGACTCTTCAGATTTGTGGAGATAAGGGGATTCGAACCCCTGACCTTCTGCATGCCATGCAGACGCGCTACCAACTGCGCCATACCCCCAAAAGGATTGCTACCGGATAAGGCAACTCACTAATCATAGATGAATGCCGAATCAGGAAGCAAATCCCATGCTACTAGGGCTTTATTTGGCTTCCGTAGCAAGTTCAATGACTGGGCAGTCCGACCATAGACGCTCTAGAGCGTAAAAAACGCGGTCTTCCTGGTGCTGTACGTGGACAACAACGTCGCCGTAATCCAGGAGAACCCAACGTCCCCTGCCGAATCCTTCGCGACGTACCGGGCGCATCTCAAACTTTTCGAGTACTTTGGCCTGGATCTCATCAACAATTGCGTTTACCTGTGGCTCAGAGCCACCGGAGACGATAAGGAACGCGTCGGTTACGCCCAGTCGTTCGGCGACATCAAGTGCCACAATGTCTTCTGCCAACTTGTCCGATGCGGCCAATGCTGCAACGTTAACGAGGGCGATAGAGTCTGCGTGTGCTCCCATGAAGTGGGGTGTCTCCTTTTAGAGGTATAGATCAAGAACTTAATTGTCCTACGAAGTAAGCGAACTGATCAACATGACGATGCCCGCAACAAGCGCTGCACCGCCGACGCTGAGCGCCGCGATCATAGCAATCAGCCTGTTATTTGCTCGTCGCACACCGTGGGTCTGAGCGTCCAGAGGCTGCAGGCCTTGGGCATTCACCGCATCGATGCGCGGCATTTCCACATTCCCTTGTGTGGCCCCAGCTTCAGCTGGAGCGGGAACCGATGAGGCCGGTGCCTTGGGCTTTGAACCCGATGCTGGCTTGCTTGCGGATTTTGCTGCAGGTTTCGGCGCTGGCATCGCCTGAGGCTTGGGCGCTGCCGGCGAAGTTTTGCCAGTTCCAGCCTTCAACTCGGACTTGACTACAGGCTTTACAGTTTTTGGCGCTGGTTTTAGCGGAGCTTTCGCATTGCTTGGCTTCTTGGCAGCCTGCGAATTGTGCTTTAGTTTGTCAGATAATTTGCCCCTGGAATCAAGATCTAGCGAAACACTTTCGGTCTGCGGGCCCCGCACGCCGGTCTTGGCGATGCGGTCTTCGACTTCGCGAATATTTCCCAGAGCCCCGGTGAACGGATCAGACAGGGCCTGTTCCTTGCCACTCTTGGCGTTCTCAATCCGGAGCCGTTCGCGTTCTGCGGCCCGGCGAGAAATGATGGCTGCACGTGCCGCCATCTCGCGCTGATGGGCAAGAACTTCGAGATCAATCTCACCGTCATCATCATTCAAAAGATTCGGATCAACAAGTGTTTCGGGCGCATGTGAACGCCGTGCGGCCAGCGCTTCCTCCACACTCATCACGGTGGTTTCCGGCGAGTCGTCTGTAGGCTTTGGCTTGGCCACCGGCTTAGCGGCGCCCTGCTTCTGATCTGCAGCGTCCGGATTCTGATCCGCTAGCGACTGAAGTCGTAGCTGACGGCGAGTCAGTGGCTTCGGATCTTCGGCTGGCTCGACCGTTGGAATGTTTGTGGTGAGTGCGCCGACTTCTTCTTCAAGGCGTCGACGCTCACGTAGCGCTTCTCGGTCGCGAGCGCGGCGCAAGGAAGCGCGCTCCCCCATTGGCTTATCCGCTGCATCGTGCGACGTGTCGGCAGCCGGTACTGAACCAGCCGCGGGCTTGGCCTTCGGAGCGCTGGAAGTCGGCCTTGCCGGAGTTGGCGTCCCCTTAGCCTGTCCAGGCTTGGCCGGCGACGGTGCGGCCTTGGCTTGTGCGGTCTTTTTAGCCGGCGCTACGGTCTTCGCCTGTTCGGCGGGTTTCTCGGCGGCCTGCTTCGGCTCGGCAGCCTTGCCGGCCGCGGTCGGAGCATTCGCCGGCGTCGCGGTCGGAGCATTCGCCGGCGTCGCGGACGGGGTCTTCGCCGCTGCCGGCTTATTCGAACCTTGGCCTTGCTGCGCGCCAGCTACCGGCTTTGCAGGGGCTTTTGGGGCAGGGGAGGAAGTTTTCGGGTCAGCTGGGCTGGCACCTGCCGAAGGCTTTGCATCCTTCTTTTCAGTTGCCTTCTGATCAGCGAGCTGCTTGGCGTCCTGCTCGGCTTTACTGCTCGCCAGCATGGCTTCCATTTCAGCGCGCCGCTTTTCACGCAAAGCTCGCCGGCTTGAAGCCGGCTGCGTGTTATCGCTCATCCTGTTCTTCTCCCGACCGCTTAGACAAATACCGTCACCCTTACCTAGAGATTATGCCGTGTTGGACGCATCAATGTGAGGTTACGACTCGGTATAAAGCCCATATTTTGCAATGTACTGCACCACACCGTCCGGCACCAGATACCAAACGGGCTTGCCTTGGGCTATGCGCCCACGACAATCCGTGGAGGAAATCGCCAATGCTGGGATTTCTAATAGTGAAACGTTCTCTTGCTCTAGTTCTGGCAGAACGTGGCCTGGACGGCTGACGCCAACAAAATGCGCCAGATCCCAGACCTGATCGACATCCTTCCAACTGGCGATTTTGCTCAATGCGTCCGCACCAGTGATGAAGAAGAGCTCCGCCTCCGGCCGTTCGGCCCGAAGATCAAGCAACGTGTCGTGCGTATAGGTTGCACCCTCACGGTCGATGTCGACGCGGCTCACGGTGAAACGCGGGTTCGACGCGGTAGCGACCACCGTCATCAGGTAACGGTGCTCTGCGGCAGTCACATCTCGGGCAACCTTCTGCCAGGGCTTGCCGGTAGGCACGAAGACCACTTCATCTAAGTCGTACTCGGCCGCAACTTCACTGGCAGCGACCAAGTGACCATGGTGGATGGGATCAAAAGTACCGCCCATCACGCCGAGGCGCAATGGGCGGTTCTTGTTCAGTGGATCCGCCAAGACTAGTGCTTGTCTCCGTGGACCTTAAACTGACGGTGAATGTCATCCACTTCGTCGTGGTCTGCGTGACGCAGGCCCACGTTGGTGTAGGAAACCGTGACCAGCAGCAGAACCATCAGTGCGACGAAGATGCCACCACCGACGATGATTGCCATGGTATGTGGGTCAATACCGGTGGATGCAGCTTCAGAAGCCATAATCAGCGCGTTCAACTTATTTCTCCAGACGTTTTATCGAGACCAAATCTGCGACGCAAATACAGGTCCGAAAAGTAACGGTACGATTCTTCTACATCCTACCGAAGACAGGGGGCAGAAACTATTTACGGATATGCCCGTCGCCCTGAACGATCCATTTGGTGGTCGTCAGTTCCGACAAGCCCATCGGTCCACGCGCATGCATCTTCTGCGTAGAGATGCCTACCTCGGCACCCAGCCCCAGCTCGCCACCATCGGTAAAGCGGGTCGAAGCATTGACAATCACTGCCGCAGACTCGATTTCCGCGATGAACCGTTCGGACTCGGCCAAAGACGAGGTAATGATTGCTTCGGTGTGTCCGGTGGAGTATTCGCGGATATGCTCCAGCGCTTCGTCCATCGTGTCCACCAGCTTCACCGCGATGTCCAGGTCCAGATACTCGTTGCGCCAGTCATCTTCACCGGCGGCTATCGTTTCCAGCTCTGGGACCAGTGCCGCCGCGCGGGCGTCGGTGTGCAGCGTAACCCCGGCCTTGGCCAAGGCCTTGAGCACACCCTGTGCGGCCGGAGCATCCTTGGAGACAAGCAGCGTCTCTACCGTATTGCATACGCTTGGACGGTGGGTCTTGGCGTTGAGCAGGATATCGGTTGCCATTTTCTCATCGGCGCTGGCGCCCATGAAGATGTGGACGTTGCCTTCTCCGGTCTCGATGACCGGAACCTTCGCGGTGGTGACCACCCGCTGGATCAACTCGCGGCCACCTCGTGGAATCAGCACGTCGATGCGTCCACGTGCTGCCATCATCGCGTCTGCGCCTTCGCGTCCGTATTCGTCCACGGAGATTACCAGGTCACGAGGCAAGGAAACGGATTCGAGGGCATTGCGGATGTATCCCACCAGAGCGACATTCGAGTTCAGCGCCGCCGAGCCGCCGCGCAGCAATACTGCGTTGCCACTTTTCAACGAGAGACCGGCGATATCGACTGTTACGTTGGGGCGGGCTTCGTAGATGGTGCCGATCACGCCCATCGGGACGTTGATCTGCCGCATCCGCAAGCCGTTGGGAAGCGTTTCGCCGCGTACCACGCGGCCGACTGGATCGGGCAGTCCGATGAGCTCTTCAAGGGCTGAGATCAAACCGTCGATACGCTGGTCATCAAGTTTCAAGCGGTCAAGCAGCGCGGCGCTGGTGCCGCGTTCCCGGCCATTTTCAAGGTCTTTGGCGTTGGCCGCCTTAATTTCCCGGCGATGGCTATCGATGGTCTCTGCGATGGCACGCAAAGCCTTGTCTTTCCAATCACGGTTTGCCCGCGACAGAGTGCGCGAGGCCCGGCGGGCACGATCTGCCAGCTGGTTGACCGACGCGAATACGTCGGTGGTGGATTCGGTCTTTGTTTCGGCTGAATCTAGACTCATATCTCCCATTCTATTGGCCTCCTTAGATCAAGGCCAGATCATCGACATGTACTACGGCTTTGTCGTAACCCTCGCCGAGCAACTCGGCCAGTTCGACGGTAGTGCGTCCAAGCATTTCCGGAAGTTCTTCGGCCGAGTAGTTCACTAGCCCACGAGCAATGATGTTGCCCTCTGAATCGCAGATTTCCACTGCGTCCCCGGCTTCGAACTCTCCGCGAATCGACGTGATGCCCGCGGCAAGCAAGGAATTTGTTCCGTCCGCCACGGCACGCACCGCACCGGCGTCCAGGACCAGGCGGCCTTCGGAGGAGGCTAGGTGCGCCAACCACACGTCACGGGCCGAGCGGCGCGTGTTGCGCGCGGCGAACCAGGTTCCCACGTCTTCGCCCGCCAGCGCCCTGGCGGCATTGTCGGTGCTGGTCACCAGCGTCGGAATACCCGCCGAGGCGCTCATGGTGGCCGCGTCGACCTTGGTGATCATGCCACCGGTGCCGACGCCGGCCGCTCCCGGAGTGCCCAAGTCAACAGCGTCGAGCTCGTCGGGATGGCCCACATGCGAGATGCGGCTTCCGCCGTCCTCCGGGTGCGCGTCATAAACCGAGTCAACATCGGAGAAGAGCAACAGCGCATCGGCCTTGATCAGGTGGGCGACCAGCGAGGCGAGTCGGTCATTGTCGCCGAAACGAATCTCGCGGGTAGCTACCGCATCATTTTCATTCACGATTGGCAGCACGCCCAGGTTCAGCAAGCGCGTGAGCGAGCGCAGCGCATTGGTGTACGTGTTGCGGTGCATCAGATCATCTGCCGTCAGCAGCACCTGACCGACATTGATGTCGTGTCTTGCGAATTCTTGGGTGTACTGCGCCAGCAGCAATCCCTGGCCTACGGCCGCTGCCGCCTGCTGGGTGGCAAGGTCTTTCGGACGCTTTTCCAGTCCTAGCGGCGACAGTCCGGCGGCGATAGCGCCAGAGGAAACCAAAATAACTTCGGTATCATCATGCAGCGTGTGTGCGAGCGTATCTGCCAAGAACTTCAACCGCTCGTGGGAGATCCCGCCGCTGACAGTTGTCAACGAGCTGGATCCCACCTTTACGACGACGCGTCTTGCTTGGGGTAGATCTCGAAGTGAGGAAATTGAAGATAATGTCTTAGTTGCTCGCACATTCATACTTAGTCTTCCTTATCTGCTGCCCGATTCTGAGCAGCGCGTTCAGCGTTCTTCGCATGTACCGATTCGGTCCAAATGCCCGCCCGACGCTCGGCTTCAAGCTCTTCGCGTGCGGCGGCTTTCGCCGCGCGACGCTCATCATGCTCGGCGCGCTTCTCTTCACGCGTCTTTCGGTTTCGGTCTTCCAGACGGATGTCCTCGCCACGGCGCGAGCCGAGCAATTCGGCCCCGGCGGCCATGGTTGGCTCCCAGTCGAAGACTACCGAGTTATCTTCGGCGCCGATAACAACCGCGTCGCCTGGCTTGGCGCCGGCCTTGAACAACTGGTTTTCAACACCCAGCTTAGCCAGGCGGTCTGCCAGGTAGCCGACTGCCTCGTCGTTACGGAAGTCGGTCTGCACGATCCAGCGCTCAGGCTTTTCACCGATCACTCGCCAGAGTGGTTCGAAGTTCACCTCTTCGCGGCGGATGGTGAATTCCGTCTTCTTGCCGGTGCGCTGACGCAGCATCGGAACTTCCACGATCGGGGCTTCTTCGACACGCTCGGAGCGTGCCTGCTCTACCAATTCAGCCATGGCGAAGGTCAATTCGCGTAATCCGTTACGTGCCAGTGCGGAGATTTCAAAGACGCGGTAGCCGCGCTTTTCGAGCTCTGGGCGCACGAATTCAGCCATGTCGGAGCCGTCGGGCATATCTACTTTATTGAGCGCGATAAGCTTCGGGCGCTCGGTCAAAGCAACGCTAGTGCCGTCGGTTCCAGCGAAGCTGGAGTCGGCTTCATAGGCCGCCAGTTCCGCTTCGATGGTTTCCAAATCGTGGATCGGGTCGCGGTCCGTCTCCAGCGAGCCGCAGTCCAGCACGTGCACGATCGCGGCACAACGCTCGACGTGGCGCAGGAACTCATGGCCCAACCCCTTGCCTTCGGAGGCACCTGGGATAAGCCCGGGCACGTCGGCGACGGTGAAGCGCACTTCGCCGGCCTGCACGACGCCCAGGTTGGGTACCAGCGTGGTGAATGGGTAGTCGGCAATCTTTGGACGTGCCGCGGAGATCGAGCCGATCAGCGAGGATTTACCGGCCGAGGGGTAACCCACCAGCGCGATATCTGCGACGGACTTAAGTTCCAGGACTACTTCCTGGCCGGTGCCCGGGGTACCGAGCAGGGCGAACCCTGGGGCCTTGCGCTTATCGGAAGCGATGGCCGCGTTGCCCAGTCCGCCCATGCCGCCTTGTGCGGCGAGGAACTCATCGCCGGTCTTGACCAGGTCCGCAAGGATGTCGCCATCCTTGGATTTGACCACGGTGCCCGCAGGCACGCCGAGGACCAGGTCTTCGCCCTGCTTGCCGGGGCGCAGTCCGCCCTGGCCGGGCTCGCCGTTGTTGGCCTTGCGGTGTGGCAGGTGGTGGAATTCAAGCAGCGTGGTGACCTGCGGGTCAACGCGCAAGATGACATTTCCGCCGTCTCCGCCCTTTGCCCCGTCCGGTCCGCCTAGGGGCTTGAACTTCTCGCGCTTGATGGACACACAACCGTGGCCACCATTACCTGCGGTGACATTTAGAGTTACGCGATCAACGAATGCAGCCACGGGGCCATCTTCTCCTATAACGGGGGTGCGAGTTACTACTCGCTTAAAGTCTATCTATACGCACACAAGGGGCGGACCGAAATCGGCCCACCCCTTGTGCACTCAAAAAATTGTCTGTCGCCTAAATTAGGCAGCAGTTACAATGTTCACCACGCGGCGACCACGACGGGTGCCGAACTCGACTGCGCCAGCAGCCAAAGCGAACAGAGTGTCATCCTTGCCACGGCCTACGCCGGCGCCTGGGTGGAAGTGGGTGCCGCGCTGGCGAACGATGATTTCGCCTGCCTTGACATCCTGACCGCCAAAGCGCTTTACGCCTAGGTACTGTGCGTTGGAATCGCGACCGTTGCGAGTGGAACTCGCACCTTTCTTATGTGCCATGCCTTTTAGCCTCTTTCGCTACAAAAATGGTTAGTACGATCAGCCCAAATTAGGCGATCGAGGTGACCTTGACCTTGGTCAGAGCGGCACGGAAGCCCTGGCGCTTCTTGTAACCGGTCTTGTTCTTGTACTTCTGGATAACAATCTTCTGGCCGCGAAGGTTTTCTACAACCTCAGCGGTGACCTTGACCTTAGCCAGGTCGGCAGCGGCGGAAGTTACCTTCTCGCCATCTACCAACAGCAAGGCTGGAAGGTCAATAGAGCTACCTAGGGCAGCCTGAAGACGGTCTACGGTGATGAGGTCTCCAACGGAAACCTTCTCCTGGTGGCCGCCTGCGCGGACAATTGCGTACACCACGTGGGTACTCGCTTCTACTCGACGTTTATTGTCTTACCGGCGCAGAAATCAACCCGGACGCCTGATAAATCAGGCACCTTATTCAGGGATCTCATGCGCTTGTGCCTTGACGCCGAGCGGATCAGAAATCCGTGATCTTGGCGTTTAGCACCGATGAACCAGATTACGCTAGTCCACACCACTGGGGCAAATACAAACTGCCCCAGCGGGTGAAGCGTGATCAAGTTCATCTATTTCAGTTCACGAACCGGAACCCCAACTCCGAGCATAACCGGTTGCCCGGCAGCCTCGGCTGGCTTTTCGTTTCGTGCACTGTTGGTATCCATCTGGACCACCGAACCGGTGGCAGCGGATACCTCCGCCACGCGAACCTCTGCATGCGCATCGCCCTGGACCGAGGTGGCCCGACGACTGCGACGCTTTGGCTGCGTGGAACTCTGTGGGGCCGCAGCAGCTGCTGCGGCCGGCTTGCCCTCCGTGATGGCCGCAGCAGCGGCAACCTCGGCCTGCGAGGCGGGCATCGCCAGTCCGGTCAGCGTTGGCTGGTCCGAACCGCTTGACGGCGCAACCGACTCGCTCTGAGCACGTGTGGCTCGACGGGAGCCGCGCTTGCGTGCGCTTGGTGCAGGCTGCTCTTCCGCAACCGGGGCCTGCGCCGGTGAAGGCTCGACCTCCGGCGTGGAGGATTCATCCGCGCTCTGCTCGCTGGCTTGCGCCTGCTCGCCCTGGCCGCGGCCACGGGAACGCGAACGTGAACGACGGCGTGACTTGCGCCCGCCCTCGTGCTGCTCGGCGCCTTCGGCTTCCTCTCCCCCGGGCAAAGCTGCTTCCAGAGCTTCCAGGGTCACCGAGGCATCCTCGGCAGCGGCATCCGAAGGTGCTGCTGCGGCCTTGGCGACCGGCACGGTAGCCCCATCGAACTTCAATCCCGATTCGGCTGGCTGATCGAGGTGCGAAGCGGCAGCAATATTTGCCAGCGCGTTGCGGGTCGCCTCGTGCTGCTCCCCGCCCTCTGCCTCGGCGTTCTCGGTTCCATGCTCGTTGGCTTTCGGCTCTTCACGTTCGTTGCCGCGACGGCGACGACGCTCGGAGCGAGGAGCCGCAGACTTCTCCGCGAACTTCTTAGCGTGCACTTCGCCCGAAGCGTTGAAGGACTTGCGGTGCTCGACCGGCTCTTCGTGCGTGACGAAGCCGCTGCCGGCACATGCCTCGCAAGACTCGCCGAAGACCTCAAGCAGGCCGGTGCCCATGCGCTTGCGGGTCATCTGCACCAGACCAAGGCTGGTGACCTCGGCGACCTGGTGCTTGGTCCGATCCCGGCCCAGGCACTCGACCAGACGGCGCAACACGAGGTCGCGGTTGGCTTCCAGGACCATGTCGATGAAGTCGATGACGATGATGCCGCCGATATCGCGCAGGCGCAGCTGGCGGACAACTTCCTCGGCCGCTTCCAAGTTGTTCTTGGTCACGGTCTCTTCGAGGTTGCCGCCGGAACCGGTGAACTTTCCGGTGTTCACATCGATCACGGTCATCGCTTCGGTGCGGTCGATAACCAGCGAACCACCCGATGGCAGGAAAACCTTGCGATCCAGTGCCTTGTTGATCTGCTCGTCGAGGCGGAAGTTGCTGAAGATATCTTCGGACTGCTCCCACTTCTCCAGGCGGCTCATCAAATCCGGGGCCACGTACATGACATAGGCCTCGATGGTGTCCCAAGCTTGTTCGCCGGAGACGATCAGCTTGGTGAAGTCTTCGTTGAAGACGTCTCGCACCACCTTGATGGTCAGATCCGGCTCCGAGTACAGCAGCTCCGGGGCCAGGGTCTTGGTCGAGGAAGATTGCGCCTCGATACCTTCCCACTGGGCGCGCAGCCGGTTGATGTCATTGGTCAGCTCTTCTTCGGAGGCGCCTTCGGCGGCGGTGCGGACGATGACGCCCGCGTTCTCCGGCAAGTGGTCCTTCAAGATCTTCTTCAGGCGCTGGCGTTCCACGTCTGGAAGCTTGCGGGAAATGCCGGTCATCGAACCGCCCGGCACGTAGACCAGGTAACGACCAGGCAGGGAAACCTGGCTGGTGAGCCGTGCGCCCTTGTGGCCCACCGGATCCTTGGTGACCTGCACGAGAACCGAGTCCCCGGCCTTCAACGCGTTTTCGATACGACGCGGCTGGCCTTCCAGCCCTGCGACATCCCAATTGACTTCGCCGGCGTACAGCACAGCGTTGCGGCCGCGCCCAATATCGACGAAGGCGGCTTCCATGGATGGCAGCACGTTCTGCACCTTGCCCAGGTACACGTTGCCGATCAGCGAATCCTGCTGGGTTTTGGAGACGAAGTGCTCGGCGAGCACGCCATCTTCCAATACGCCGATCTGGATGCGGTCCTCGCGCTGACGCACGATCATCTTGCGTTCCACCGATTCGCGGCGAGCCAAGAACTCGGCCTCGGTGATCACCGGACGGCGGCGGCCGGTCTCGCGGGATTCGCGGCGGCGCTGGCGCTTGGCTTCCAAACGGGTGGAGCCGCGCACCGAGGTGACCCGGTCCGATGCGGGGATATGCGCATCGGCGCTGGCACGCGGAGCGCGCACACGGGTGACGGTGTTTGGCGGATCGTCCTGCGAACCACCATCGACCTCCAGATCGACATCGCCGCGACGGCGCCGACGGCGGCGGCGCGAGGACACATCGTCTGCTTCCAGATCCTCGTCCTTCTGGCGCGAGGCGGGTGCAGTTTCCGGCTTGGCGGTGTTCGCCACCACATGCTGCACCACCGTGTGCGCTGCTTCCGGGATCGCAAACGGGTTCATGATCATGGAGCTGCCGTGTTCGGCTAGCAGTGCACCGGTATGATCCTCGGCCGAAGACTCGAAGACCTCGGCACCCTTTGCCGGTTCGGTCACCGCGGGCGCCAGCTTGATGCCGGTTTCTTCCGGTGCCTGGGCTGCGGTGGTCACCGGAGCCTCGGTGGAAGCCACTTCCTCGGAGGCCGCGGCTGCCTGTTCGACTGTGTCGCGGGCGACCTGCTGACGGCGTTCGGCCTGGCGGCTCATGCGCTTGACCGAGTCAGGAGTGGATACCTGGGTACGACGCGTTGCGCGCCAACGGTATGGGCTTTCTTCGACTCCGGCTGCGGCATTTAGCTCTGCCAGGGTCAACGCACGCCGCAATGGACGTGATGGGGTGGTGGCTACAGTGGTACGGCGGGCTCGTGTTGAACGATTGCCTCGCTTACTTCCCTGTGCCCCTCCTTTTCGCTGATTTGATGCGCTCATTTAAATTCGCGTGCTCCTAGTTTAAATCCCGCTTCGGCGACCTCCACAGACGGTGCCTAGGCTGAAACAACATTCGTCACGTGTCTTTCGGCCGTCTTCGTGAGTCGGCCAGACACAAAAGTCCTTGTGTGTTCCGCATCTGGGTTCTGTCCTGAATCAATTTTCCGATTCAAGAGAACTAGCTGCGGTTCAACGTGGCCATTGAAAACCGGCTGCTTTCCTTTGCAGCCCTACGATCCGCGGTATTCCTACGGGAGGCGCACGTAATGGGCACTCAACCGAAGCGATGCATCGCTTGACGATCTGTCGTTTCAAAAGTCTGTCGTCGGGTTGAAAGCAGACTGTGGATCCGCGAACAACCTCTTCCATTCTCTCATAGTTCGTTCATCGCTAGTTCACCAGCTCATATATATTGCACAGAAAAGCTTCATAGTATGTGAAAAGCAAGGTGCGCAATGACCCGCATTCGTCTGAACATATGGAATAGTCAAGACATGGTTTCATCACTTGAGAGTCCTCAGAACTCGGGCGTGTTGCCCTGGTGGGCAAAAGAACGCGGCTTCGGAATATTCGCCGTGCTCACCGGCACGATTGCTTGGGTCGCCTCGGGGATCCTAGTCCTTGAACGCCTCGAGCTTTACAAAGACCCCGACTACATCACCGGTTGCGATATCAACCCCTGGGTTTCCTGCGGCACCGTCATGAAATCCGACCAAGCACAATTGCTCGGTTTCCCGAACCCGCTCTTGGGCATCGTCCTCTTTGGCGTGCTGATTACCATCGGAATGGCGCTGCTGGCCGGCGCAAAGTTCCACCGCTGGTTCTGGATTGGAGTGCAGTCCGGAGTGACGCTGGCCATGGCGTTCATCGCCTGGCTATGGTCCCAGGCTTTGTATGAGATCAACGCCTTGTGCCCCTACTGCATGGTCGTGTGGGCGATGATGATTCCGCTCTTCGTCTTCACCACGTCGCGCAATATCGTCAACGGAGTCATCCCCGCATCCGAAGGCGTGAAGAAGTTCGCCAAGGAATGGAGCTGGATCGTCGTTGCGATCCTTTGGGTTTTGGTTATCGCATCCATCGTCCTCCGCTTCCCGAACGCATTCTTTGGATAGCCTCACCCGGCGCCGAATCATTTTGGGGATCAGCGCTTGTGCGCTGGTCCCCCTTGGCTTGTTCCTGCGTTTTCTGCCTTGGGGGCTCGTCGCCGACCTGGCCGGCGGGGTCCTATACGCGGCGCTGATCTACGTAGTAGTCGCCTTCATTGTCCCAACGCGCTCTTGGCTCACCGTCGGGGCCTGGGCGCTAGGGTGGTGCGTGGCGGTAGAGCTGCTTCAGCTCACCTCGTTGCCGCGAGAGGCTGCGGCCCTCTTTCCTCCCTCGCGGTTGGTACTGGGCACTGGCTTCGCAGCGATGGATCTTCTGGCCTATATTGTTGGGGCGCTGACGGCTGCGCTGGCGGATCGAGCGGCACGCCGCCGGACCTAATTCCCGCTATCAGCGAAAGGCCGCGGCGGAGCTGTACCGCTAGAAACCTGATGAACACGCAATTTATCGATGACTTTACGCCGCATCCCACGCCTAGGCACGAGACTTTAAAATGAGGCAGGTCACCCGGCTCCAAGCTAAAGCGACTAGATTAGGGTCATGGGAAGCCACAAATGGAATACAGAAAACGCCCAAGATTACGGCATCAATCTACTGACTTCGGACACGATCCGGCTACGCGAACTACAGGATGAAGATCTCTCGATCCTGGCCCAATGGTGGAATAGCCCGGAATTCATGGCGCTGCAGGGAAATATCGTACTTCCGCATCCCGGCGTCGAAGCCGCAAACCTATTCAAGAGCTGGAGCCTGAACCGAGGCACCAAGGATGGTGTAGGCCTTTCAATTACGTTGCCCGACGACACGTTAATCGGCCACACCGCACTCTACAATTTCAACGCCCCGGCCCGTTCGGCGGACCTCATGCTGATGATCGGCGGTTCCAATGTTGGGCAGGGATACGGCACGGTCGCAACCAAGATGATCGTGGACTTCGGCTTCCGCGAAATGGGGCTGAACCGGGTCGGGCTAGGGATCTGGGCCTATAACGAGCGGGCTTTGCGCACGTTCTCCCGCGCCGGGTTCCGCGAGGAAGGGCGAAACCGCCAGGCTGGTTTTCACGATGGGGCGTTCCACGACCGCATTCTGATGAGCCTGCTGGCTGACGAGTATTTCGGCCGCTAATCCGGGAATTTGGAAATGGGGGTGTTTCTTCAACCTTAGGTGGAGAAACACCCCTTTTTCATGTGCTTTGTGAGCGTAAAAGCGAAAGCCAGCGCCGAAATGACGTTTCCTCGGCGTTGTGGCAATTCCTAATCAACTCGTTAGCCTATTGTTGGAGCTAGTTAGTATCAGCCTCAAGGAGCACCAATGGATTTTCTCCGCAAACTAAAGCTACCCAAGCGCAAGCCACCGGCTGCTCCGGCACCGACCCCGGAACCTCCGGTAGGTGAATTGCTCAGCGAGTCAGAGGTTACCAAGCCAAACTTCACCGTGCATTCCCTGTGGACGGACATGCTCGGGCGCCTCGGTATCCGCAGCGCCCAGGTCTTGATCGTTGGCACCTTAACCACCTTCTTCATCATCGGACTCTTACGTCTGACGATGATCGTCATTCCAACGTTGCTTGCAGTGATTATCTCGTGCGCGCTGTGGCCCTTGGTGCTGAAGCTTCGCAAGGTCTTTTCTCCCTTGATCTCCGCCTGGATCGTCTTCCTCAGCTCCCTGTTGGTGCTCGGCGGCATCGGCACCGGGTTGGTCTTCTCGGTCATCAAGGAATGGCCAAAGCTGGTCGACCAAGCGGTCGAAGGCTTCAATCAGCTCAACGACATGGCGCAGGGAATCATCGGCAATATGCCATTGTCCATCGATCAGAGCCAGATCGACGGCGTCGTGGACACGGTGACCTCGTTCCTGACCAGTTCCCAATTCGGCACCGGCGCTCTGAACACGCTCAGTGCCGCAGGTAGCTTCGTGACGGGCTTGATCTTGCTCCTGGTGATCTTGTTCTTCTTCCTGAAAGATGGCGACCGGATCTGGGCCTTTGCAGTGTCTTGGACGCCCAAGCACTACCGCAATAAGTGGATCCTTTCCGGTGACCGGGCGCTGCGCACCTTCGGCGGCTATATTCGAGGAACCGCTACTGTGGCCGCGGTGGACACCTTGGGCATTACCGCAACCTTGCTGATCCTGCAGGTTCCGCTAGCGCTTCCCCTGGGCGTCATCGTGTTCCTCGGTTCGTTCATTCCGATGGTTGGTGCCACCGTGGCAGGCATTTTGGCTACCCTGATCGCCTTGGTCACCAACGGTCCTGTGGTAGCCCTGATCGTGCTGGCCGCAGTCATCCTGGTCAATCAGCTGGAGGGCAACTTCCTGCAGCCGGTGGTGATGGCAAACGCACTGAACTTGCACGCGCTGGTGGTCTTGATGGCCTTGACCGCTGGTACCGTACTTGCAGGTATTATCGGCGCCGTGCTGTCCGTGCCGCTGACCGCCGCAGCGTGGGCAGTGATCAAGGTGTGGACCGATCGCGATAATTCGGATGCGGTGGATGACGCGAAAAAAGACATCCGAGAGAAGGTCAAACCCGAGGAGAAGCCAAGCCTCGTAGAAAAAGCCAAAGAAACCGCTAACCCAGAGCCTGCGCCTAGCGCAGACAATAGCTAGCGTTTCCTTGCCTCCGGTCTTGGCCTCATCCCTTGGATGAGGCCAAGACCTTTTTCTTCCCCTCCAGAAAGGAATTTCGGTGACTTTACCCGATCGAGAAGTGATCGCCACACGCGAGGGGGTGTCGTTGGGGCGATACCGGGCTTCGGATTTCGCAGCGGTCCACGAGTACGCCACGGACCCCATGGTCTACCGATATGCCGAGTGGGGTCCGAATTCCGCAGAGCAGACCCGGCAGTATCTCTTAGAAGCCAGCCTGCCCAACAGCCAAGCGCTGACGTTGGCGGTCCTCGTCGATGAACAGGTGATCGGAGGCGCGGCGGTGTGGAGCACCGATGCGGACCACCGCCGCGGTGAACTGGGCTATAGCCTGAATCGCAAATTCTGGGGTCGCGGCTACGCCACGCTGGCAACGAAGATGCTGCTCGATCTTGGATTTTCTTCCCTGGATCTGCACCGCATCACAGCCACTTGCGCCCCCGAGAATTTGGCCTCCCGACGCGTGCTGGAAAAGGCCGGGTTCGCCTACGAAGGGCATTTGCGCGAGCATAAACTCGTTCGCGATCGACGCCGCGATTCCTTGCTCTTTGCACGGCTTGCTACCGACTGAAGCCGCCACATGATGACGCGCAACATTGCGCTTTCATAGACGGATGTGTTTAATGTGACTCAAGTGAAAGATGTGTATTGAAGTGGCAAGAGCAACTCCTTGAGAATTCTTGCCACTGCCCCGTCGCTCGATCAGCAGGGAGCACGAAGCGCTAGTTCGGGACACACTTCTACTCAAACTCGAAGTGCCGTCAGGCGCTCACCGCGATATTTGGGAGGTACTCATGCTGAATTTCAGCTATGAGGAAGCACTAAAGAATTTCTCGAGTCTTGTCGACAACGTAGTCTCCGAGCATGCTGTCGTCTCCGTTTCCAGGTCCCCGAGAGAATCTGTCGTCATGATCTCCAAAGATGATTATGATTCGATCCGCCAGTCTTCGCTGCGTCCTTCAACGGAAACCTTATGGGGCTCTTCGCCGGCCACCGGTGCGGCCCTGCTGCCGCATGCGCACAACTCCCTCGACGACTGGTTCTAGGGCCCTGCCACGCACTCGGGCCAGCTGCCCAGAGATGCGGCTTATTGATCAGCTACACATAGTGTCCCGCCGGATCCATCGGATAGACTCCACGTCCGCCATGCTCCGCGCCGCCAAGCCCCCTCAGGCTGCTCCACCGATTTGCTGTCCAGCGTTTCCGGAACCGAAAAATCCCCGTAGGGATCCACGTCACTAGTGGATCCCCACGGGGATTTCCTCCTCTCGTGCGAGAGGGACTTGAGCGGTCTACTTACCGAACCAGATGCCGATCTCACGTTCCGCGGACTCGACGGAGTCCGAACCGTGAACCAGGTTCTGCTGAACCTTCAGGCCCCAATCGCGGCCGAAGTCACCGCGGATGGTGCCCGGTGCGGCGGTGGTTGGATCGGTGGTTCCCGCCAGCGAACGGAAACCTGGGATCACGCCGTGGCCTTCGGCAACGATGGCGACGATCGGTCCCGAGAGCATGAACTCAACCAGTGGCTCGTAGAATGGCTTGCCTTCGTGCTCGGCATAGTGTTCGGCGAGCACCTCGCGCGAAGCGTTCAGCTGCTTCAGCTCGGCGATGCTGTAGCCCTTCGCTTCGACGCGGGCAAGGATCTGGCCGGTCAGGCCGCGCTTCACACCGTCTGGCTTGACGAGAATGAGAGTACGTTCGGTCATGTTTCTACCTCTTTGTTCTTTGATACTTTTGGTCTGTTTAAGATTCTACGTTCGGATGAGCGCGGTCCCACTCCTGCTGAGCGGCCGCGCGACGCTTATTCTCCACGTCGATTTCCCCGCCCTTCTTCAGCGCGTACCACCAGCAAAGTCCGAAGAAGACCGACAGGTAGAACATGTCCACCAAGATGAACCCGCACAGGAAGAAGACCACCTGCAGGATCCAGCCGATCAGGTATCCTGCCGGTTTGCGGAGCAACGCACAGGTGATGATGCACAGTACCGCCACTGCGGCGCCGAGGCTGAGCACCAGTGCTGGTTCGGCACGCTTGAGCCCGAAGGCGGCCAAGGTGACGAAGATTGCCAGGAACGCCTCGCAGGTCAATACGGTCGAAGCAAACATCACCTTGGTGGAGCGTTGCTTTTTCTTCATCCCCGGGTGCCATTCGCGTTGCGCCCTAGTTAGCTTGGCCATTAGGAGTTCTGCCCTCCCTTGAGCAGTAGTGAGATTTCGCCCACCAGTGTAATCGAACCGGTCACCAGGACGCCGCCGGCCAGGTCATCCCCGGCCTCTGCACGGCCAACGCACCATTCCACGGCGTCTTCAAGATTCTCGGTGACATGCAGGTCTTCTTCGGGCCACCCGGCATCGACTGCCAGGGTGGCCAGCTCCCCCGCGGGAATGGCCCGCGGCGAGGAAGACTGGGTCAGGCACAGGTCATCAACCAGATCGCCGTACTCTTCACGCATGGTGTAGAGCATCGCTTCGGCGTCCTTCTCGCGCAGGATCCCCACCATGAGCACCAGGCGGGAGAACCCGAAGGATTCCTTGATGGCTTCGGCGCTGGCTTTGAGGCCGTCCGTGTTGTGCCCCGCATCGACCAGGACGCTGGGCGCGCTGCGCACCAGTTCCAGGCGGCCCGGGCTGGTCGTTGCGGCGAATCCGTTGCGGACCAGGTCGATATTCAGTTCACGTTCTCCGCCGCCGAGGAAGGCCTCGACCGCTGCCAGCGCCACGACGGCGTTCTGTGCCTGGTGCGCGCCGTAGAGCGGAAGATAAATCTCCTCGTAGCGAGCCGCCTGCCCCTCGATGGCCAATACCTGGCCGCCAACGCCCATGGTGCGCTCGATGAGCTTGAAATCCAGCGATTCGAAAGCCACGGGAACTTCAAGCTCGCGCACCTTGGCGAGCAGCACATCCGCCGCGTCCACCGGCTGGACCGCGGAGACCAGGTAACCGCCGGGCTTGAGGATCCCGATCTTTTCTTCGGCAATCAGTCCCGGGGTATCCCCCAGCAGGTCGGTGTGGTCCAAGGAAATCGGGGTGATCACCGAAACTTCGGCATCGGCCACGTTGGTCGCGTCCGTGATTCCGCCGAGGCCTACCTCCAGCACCACCACCTCCACCGGAACCTCGGCGAAGATCGCGAAGGCCAGGATGGTCACCGCTTCGAAGTAGGTCAACCGGTTTTCGCCCTGCTCGGTCAATTCGGCATCCACCAGGTCCAGGAACGGTGAAATCTCATCCCAAACGCGGACGAAAGTCTCATCGTCAACGGGTTCCCCATCGATGCTGATCCGTTCGGTGACCTTCACCAGGTGCGGCGAGGAGTAGCGGCCGGTGCGGATATCGTGTGCCTGCAGCAGGGACTCGATCATCCGCGCGGTGGAGGTCTTCCCGTTGGTCCCGGTGATGTGGATGACCGGGGAGGACTTCTGCGGTTCGCCGAGGATCTCCATGGCACGGAACATCGGTTCCATGCGCGGTTCAATCTTATTTTCCGGCGCGCGCGCCAGCAGTTGCGCGTAAACGCGTTCTAGATCGCTCATACGGTGGGCTCCACTTCGATCTTCGCTTCGGTTAGCGCCCCGTTGGCAACTAGGTCCAGCTGGGCGGTTAAGGTTTCGCTGCTCAGCAGTTCGCGGTTCAATTCCAGCGCCGCCACCACCTCGGCGGAGGCGGTGATGACCGTGCGGATACGGTCCGAGACCTGCAGATCCGCTTCCTTGCGGGCGGACTGGATCGCACGGATCATATCGCGGGCGGTGCCCTCGGCGGCCAGCTCGGTGGTGACCTCGGTATCGAGCACCAGGAAGCCTCCGTCGATGACCGCGGCGGCGATTTCGGCTGCCTCATCCACCACGGTGTCCAAGGCGTATTCGCCCTCGGCCAGTTCCAGGCCGCCGGCGGTAACCACACCGTCGGTCACCGACCAGTCACCGGACTTCGCCCCCTTGATGGCCTGCTGCACGGACTTGCCCAGGCGCGGGCCGGCGGCGCGGGCGTTGACCACCAGCTGCTGGCTGATGCCGTAGCTGGCGGTGTCCACGCCTTCGGCGTCGATCAGCGTGACGCTCTTCAGGTTCAGCTCATCCTTGATGATCGAAGCGTAGGTGCCTTCCAGGCGGGCAGCGTCGGTGAGCACCACCTTCAACTCCGCCAGCGGCAGGCGCACGCGCAGGTTCTTCGCCTTGCGCAGCGAGGAGCCCACCGAGCAGATTCTGCGGGTGGTTTCCATGGTTTCGAGCAATTGGGCATCTGCCGGGAAATCCGCGGCCTCTGGCCAATCGGTCAGGTGCACCGAGCGTTTCCCGGTCAGCCCGCGGTAGATCTCCTCGCTGGCCAGCGGCAGCAGCGAGGCGGCGACCTTCACCAGGGTTTCGAGCGCCGTGTACAGGGTGTCGAAGGCCTGGGTGTCTTCTTCGAAGAAGCGCTGGCGGGACCGGCGCACATACCAGTTGGTCAGCGTGTCCATGTAGTGGCGCACCGCTTCGGTGGCTTCCGAGACCTCGTAGCCGTCCAGCGCCTCGGTGACCTCGCGGACCAGTGCCCCGGTGGCGGCCAGCATGTACTGGTCCAGCGGATCGGTGGAGCTGTGCGAGCGCTTCGCCTCGTAGCCGGCCCCGTTGTTCGCGGAGTTGGTGTACAGGTTGAAGAAGTGCCACACGTTCCACAAGGGCAGCAGCACCTGGCGCACGCCGTCACGGATTCCCTGTTCGGTGACAACCAGGTTGCCGCCGCGCAGGATCGGGGAGGACATCAGGAACCAGCGCATGGCGTCGGCGCCGTCGCGGTCCAGGACCTCGGTGACGTTCGGGTAGTTCTGCAGCGACTTGGACATCTTCTGCCCGTCTGAGCCGAGCACGATGCCGTGGGAGATCACGTTCGTGTAGGCGGGGCGGTCGAAGAGCGCGGTGGACAGCACGTGCATGGTGTAGAACCAGCCGCGGGTCTGCCCGATGTACTCCACGATGAAGTCCGCCGGGTGGTGCCCGGAATCAAACCATTCGCTGTTTTCGAAGGGGTAGTGCGCCTGGGCGTAGGGCATCGACCCGGAGTCGAACCAGACATCCAGCACGTCTTCGACGCGGGTGAGGGTGCCGGACTCGGCGCAGCCTTCGTGGGCGCGGGTCAGCTCGTC
The DNA here is from genome assembly GCF_052379505.1 of Glutamicibacter sp. 363. Classification (NCBI taxonomy): domain Bacteria; kingdom Bacillati; phylum Actinomycetota; class Actinomycetes; order Micrococcales; family Micrococcaceae; genus Glutamicibacter; species Glutamicibacter sp. 363. The sequence continues at coordinate 36,055 of NZ_JBQSYR010000001.1, forward strand.
GATGAATGGGCGGTGCAGATCCGGCTGGCCCTCGTGGTTCAGCGGCAGGCGGCCGAAGAAGTTCTTGATTTCTTCCAGCGAACCGAAGACCTCGCGGTGCGTGCATTCGGCTCCCGAGCATTCCCAGACCGGGATCGGCGAACCCCAGTAGCGGTTGCGCGAGATGGACCAGTCGCGGGCGTTTTCCAGCCACTTGCCGAACTGACCGTGCTTGACATTGCCCGGGATCCAGTTGATCTGCTCGTTGAGCTCGACCATGCGGTCCTTGATCTTGGTGACTTCCACGTACCACGAGGAGACGGCACGGTAGATCAGCGGAGTGCGGCAACGCCAGCAGTGCGGGTAGGAGTGCTCGTAGGAGGCCTGCTTGACTAGCTTGCCGTCTTCCTTGAGCACATTGGTGATGGTCTTGTTGGCCTCGAAGACCTGCACGCCCGCGATGTCGTTCAGCGGTCCGCCGGCGAACAGCGGCAGGAACTTCGCTCCCTCATCCACCGAGAGGATCACCGGGATGCCGTGCTCTTCGCAGACCTTCTGGTCATCTTCACCGTAGGCCGGGGCCTGGTGCACGATGCCGGTACCGTCGGCGACGGTGACGTAGTCCGCGGTGACGATCTGCCAGGCGTTCTGCGTTTCGTACTTCTCCACGTCGGCGAAGGTGTCCCACAGTGGCGCGTAGCGCACGCCTGCAAGCTCGGAGCCCTGGTAGCTGGCGGTGATGGCGGCGGCCGCTTCCTTCACATCCTTGTAGCCAAGCTCCTTGGCGTAGGAGCCGAGCAGGTCGCGGGCCAGCAGGAACGGCCCGGCTGCCGCGGAGGCTTTCACTCCGGCCTCGCCTGCCGGAACCACCACGTACTCGATGCTTGGGTGGACCGCCAGTGCCGCGTTGGTTGGCAGGGTCCACGGGGTAGTCGTCCAGGCCAGGGCCTGCACACCGGCCAGCGCCTGGGATGCCGCGGTTTCACCGGCAAGAACGGTGAAGCCCACGGTGACGGTCTGGTCCTGGCGGTTCTTGTAGACGTCGTCATCCATGCGCAGCTCATGGTTGGACAGCGGGGTCTCGTCCTTCCAGCAGTACGGCAGGACGCGGAAGCCCTGGTAGGTCAGCCCCTTGTCGCTGAGCTGCTTGAAGGCCCAGATGACCGATTCCATGTACTCGACGTTCAGCGTCTTGTAGTCGTTTTCGAAGTCGACCCAGCGTGCCTGGCGGGTGACGTAGTTCTGCCATTCGTCGGCATACTTCATCACCGAGGTGCGGCAGGCGTCATTGAACTTGTCGATGCCCATGGATTCGATCTGCTGCTTGTCGGTCATGCCCAGCTGCTTCATGGCTTCCAGCTCGGCCGGCAGGCCGTGGGTATCCCAGCCGAAGCGGCGTTCGACGCGCTTGCCGCGCTGGGTCTGGTAGCGGGCTACCAGGTCCTTGACGTAGCCGGTGAGCAGGTGTCCGTAGTGCGGCAGGCCATTGGCGAAGGGCGGACCGTCGTAGAAGACGAATTCTTCGCCCTCGCGCTGGTCGATGGAGGCCTGGAAGGTATCATCGTTCTTCCAGTATTCGAGGACGCGCTTCTCAATTTCTGGGAAACGCGGTGAAGCCGGGGTTGAACCGGTCGGGTCGGTGGTGACCTTTGGGTAGAAGCTCATCGAAATGGCCATCCTTCAAGCGTAGGGTCGAAAATCTTGCCTACGAGGACGGCACTTGGCCGCGGTACCACCCCGCTTATCCGCCACCGTGATGCTTGCGCACAATGGTGGCGAACCGCTTCTCATCAGCTATGACGGGCTGGTCCCGCTTGGTTCTACTAATTCGGAAGCAACAGAGCCGTCCCGAGGGTTCTTCCAAGGACTCCCCGGCGATATCCGGATCAACGTCGTATGCCTTCCAGTCTAGCGCGTCTGGCAGGCGCTGAAAACTCAATTCACCGCGATGAAAGCTGGATCACTCTCAACGTCTTCAACGTACCGCTGGATCTGCTTTTCGCCATCGCGCAGCGCGATGCGGTAGAGCAATACGGCCGCGCCGGCACCAAGCAGCAATCGCACCACGGGGTCCAGCTCGGAAAGCAATCCCGAAGCGAGCATCATGAGCACCAGGCAAAGGAGCAGACCCGGTTTCATCGTGATACGCCGCAAGTTCGGCCCTGCCTTGCGCTCGATCGCCAGACGCAGAACTCCAATGACCGCCAAAGAGCCGGCCAGGCCAAACGCCCAAGGCCAACTCAGAGTTCCGGACTGCCCGGCAACGAACATGATCAGGGCAATACCCGCCGCGCTTCGTCGAATGTTCAGCTCTTGAGTCATCGGCCGCTTCCGCCCTTGGCATCTGGAAAGGACTCCCAGCTAATCAAATTTTACGATAAACATCAAGAATTAGAGAAACAACCAATAGGTCAATTACGAAAATATGCGTTTCCCGAACTTTTTGAACAAGGCGAGCTAGACGTTCGGAGAAACAAGAGGCGGAGCATCGAAAGCAGGTTGAGCCAGGGCCGCAATGCCCAGTGAAAGTGGAACATCAATTGTCCCTACATTTTCAGAATATAGCCTGCAGGGGGCCTTGCCACAAGACCCCCTGCAAGGCTCACAATAGGTACTTGTCCCCCACCGCTTTCGCAGCAAAAGACCGGAGCAAGACTATGCGCACCGATCCGATTCACGGCTATTTCCACCTATCCGAGCCTATGGAGAACCAGCAAATAATCGAGCAAATTTTTGAAGATCAGCATCAGCTTCGCCGCATCGCTCAGCGCCTGGATGCGCAGCGTCAGGAAGCAGCTCAGCGCATCGCCTCGCGCGGTCAAGACAGCGCCGGAAACCTGCAGCAGTCCCTGGAACGCGATGTTGACTTGCACCAGCTAGCCCGCAGGCTGCACACGCTCGAACGCTTAGGCCCAGAGGCATGCTTGGGGTTCATGGTTGAGGCAACTACCGGACGGCGCACTTACGTAGGAAGAGTCGGACTCTCCGATGAAAACTCCGCGCAATTGCTGGTGGACTGGCGTGCGCCGGCCGCGGAACCATTCTTCGCTGCCACGCACGCTCATCCGATGAATCTCTCCAGCAGGCGGCGCTATCGTTGGCGCCAAGGGGCCATAATCGACTTCTGGGATGAGGTCTTCGACTTGGCGCAGCTCACCGCGAGCCCCTCCTTGGACGAACATTCCGCATTCCTGGCCTCTCTCGGTGCCAACCGGATTGGAAAAATGCAGGATGTGCTCTCAACCATCCAGGCGGATCAGGACGCCATCATCCGTTCCTCTGCCAAGGGAGCACTAGTGGTGGACGGCGGACCCGGAACCGGCAAGACCGTCGTTGCGCTGCACCGCGCCGCCTACCTATTGCATGCCGACGCGCAGCTGCAAGGCCGTGGCGGTCGCGTGCTGGTGCTCGGCCCGCACAATGCCTACACCGCCTATGTCTCGGATATCCTGCCAAACCTGGGCGAGGAAGACGTGCTCATTTCCACCTTGCAGGCAATGGTCCCCGAAATTCGCGCGGCGCAACCCGAGGCCTCCAGCGAGGTAGCGACGCTGAAGACCTCGGGAGCCATGCTGGCTGCCCTGCGCCGGGCGGTGAGCGTATTCGAGCAACCGCCAGCCCAAGACCTGCTCGTCGAGACCCGGTGGGCCGATCTGCGGTTGACGGTGCGGCACTGGGAGCATGCCTTCGCGGCGGTCGAGCCGGGTACCAACCACAACGAGTCCCGGCTGCAGATTCGAGAGGCGCTCGAAGAAATCCTGCTCGAACAGCTTCCCGAAGGCTGCGCAGCCGAGGAGCAAGTCCGCAGGGAACTGGCCCAGAACGTCCAGTTGGCACAAGCCTTCGAAGCGCACTGGCCGCTATTGGATCCGGCAAAACTGCTGAGCGCGCTGTACTCCATCCCGGCGCTGCTGCGCTACAGCGCACCGTGGCTCACCAATGAGCAATCCGAACTCTTGTTCCGCAAGGACCCGAGCGCATTCACCGTCGAAGACGGGCCGCTGCTGGATGCCGCGCGTTTTCTGGTGGGCGATCCGGAGCTTGAGGCGGCGGCGCGTCGACGCGAGGCCCGGCTGGCCGCCGAACGGGACCTGATGAGCCAGGTTATCGATGATCTGATTTCTGCCGCAGACGATATGGAAGATCTGTCCTCTCAGTTGCGCCATGCGGACCTTCAAGACACCTTGATTCGCCAGCGCACCGAAGCCGACCCGTCCCCCGACGCCTTGGCCGGGCCTTTCGCGCATATCATCATCGATGAGGCGCAGGATCTCACCGAAGCGCAGTGGGCCATGGTGCTGCGGCGCTGCCCTTCCGGGAGCCTGACGATCGTCGGCGACCGAGCCCAAGCCGCTGGCGGATTCACCGAATCGTGGGAACAGCGTCTGGCGCACGCGGGCATTTCCCGTTGCCGTGTTGCCTCGCTAAGCGTGAACTACCGCACCACCGAACAGATCATGGACGCAGCCGAATCGGCGATTCGTGAGCAGCTGCCAGATGCAAACGTGCCCTCCTCGATCCGGACCGATGGTGCGGCGGTCATTTACGCCAGGCCTGAACGGCAACAGGACCTTGTGCGCCAGTGGCAAGACGAACACCCGCTCGGGGTCGGCGTGGTCATTGGCGACCCGAGCTTCAACGGCACGGACCGGATCCGCGCGTTGAGCCCGGAACAAGCGAAGGGACTTGAATTCGACCTGGTGGTCCTGAACCGTCCGGAAAATTTCGGCCCGGGAATTTCCGGAGCAGTGCACAGGTACATTGCGATGACCCGTGCCACCGCTCAATTGGTCATCCTCACCGACCAGCCGGGCTAGCGAGCCCGTGGTTGGCCGGGGCAGCCTGCACTAGCATTCCCTCCATGTCTCCGGCTAGTTTGAAAGCAGGACACAAAATTTAGGGGCGGGAAATGGATCGCGGGCTTTTCGCGGTTATAGACACGGAAACCACCGGGCTTTTTCCCGGTGCGCACGACCGAATCGCCGAGATTGCGGTGCTGAGAATGGATCGCCAAGGACAGATCGTTGACCGTTGGGAAACACTGGTCAATCCCGGACGTGACCTTGGCAAGCAAAGCATCCATGGAATTCAGGCCCGCGACGTGCTGCAGGCTCCCAGCTTTGAGCAGATTGCCGACGAGTTGGAGTGGCGGCTTTCGGGCACCGTGGCGGTCGCCCACAATTTGTCCTTCGACGCGCGATTCCTCGAAGCAGAGTTTGCCCGAGCAGGGCGCTCGCTTCCAGACTTCTACTTGCCCCGGGGACTGTGCACCATGCGCATGTCCCACCAGTTCCTGCAAGGCGCCGGACGATCCCTGCAAGACTGCTGCGACTCCTTTGGCATTACCTTGCAGCAGGCGCACAGCGCCGCGGGTGATGCCGAAGCAACGGCGGTATTGCTCTCACGGTACCTGGAGCTAGAGCCAACGCTGCCCGACTGGGACCAGTGCTTGGAGCAAGCCGCCGGCGCAAGATGGCGGACGCAGGCTCCGGAAGTCCTGCTCGCCCCGGCGAAGCGAAGCGTCGGCGATAGCGCTTCGGCGGAGCACTTTTTAGAGCGCTTGGTCCAGCGCCTGCCCGAAATGACCGGTGCGGAGCAATTCGACGACTATTTTGCCGTGCTGGATCAAGCGCTGATTGACCGCTACCTCTCGGCCCATGAGCAGGCGCAACTTATTGAGCTGGCAGGCTCCTTGGGAATCGATCGGGCTCGGGCGGTGGAACTACACCTGGATTACTTCGCTTCATTGGCGACTGCGGCCTGGCATGACGGGGTGCTCACCGGTGCCGAACGCTCGGATCTGCAACAGGTAGCCAAACTGCTGGGCATCGGCCAAGCCACGCTAGAGCAGGCGTTGCTCCCTCCGGCCCGCGGTGATTCGGTGGCCACCGTGCAAGGTCCCGGTGCGATTCACAAGCGATTGGAACCCGGGAGCCTCATTGTGTTGACCGGCGAGATGAGCCGTCCGCGCGTGGAGCTGGAATCCCTATTAACCCAAGCTGGTTACAAGCTGCACCCAGCGGTGACGAAGAAAGTCGGCATGCTGGTGGCAGCCGACCCGGATTCGCTATCCGGCAAGGCGCGCAAGGCACGCCACTATGGACTTCCGGTAGTCGGCGAACAGTATCTCTGGGACCACGTGCTCAATTGCTAAACGGCGCTGTTCCCCGGGCGGAGCATGCCTCCTGCGCAGCCCGGGGAACAGCCACTCCCGGAATTAGTTGGAGAAGGTATCGGCCAGCTTGCCGTCCGCGGTCCACAGGGCCAGCGAATCGCCACCGTTGTTCAGCACGCTAGCGGTGCCACCGTTATAGTAGGCGTCCTCAGCGTTGGTGCCCGGACCGGTGTACACGCGCAGCTCCTCGCCTGGTTCCAGCAAGTATCCCTGACCAACCGGCAACAGGTTGTTTCCAGCATCTCGAACGAGGTAGCCGGAGACGTCGATGGTGCGCTTGCCGGTGTTGCTCAGTACCACATGCTCGCCGGTCTCGGCCTGGAGATCATTGCCCGGAACGTCGTTGACCGAATCGCCGATGACCACGCCGTTATTCGATGGGAAAATCTTCTGCCCCTTCAAATGACGCTGAATCTGCCGGGGGAAATCACCGGTCAGGCGTTCCACGCCCAGATCCAACGAAGCCTGCGCGGCTTCGGCAGAGTTCACCGTATACACGCCCAAGCCCAGACCCGCAGCCTTCACACGCTGCGCGCCGGCTTCATCCAGGGTGCGGTAGTTGGTTCCGAAGGAATCGGCGAAAGCGGAAATTTCTGCCAATTCGGATTCGCTTGGAACGGTTCCGACCAGCTGCTGCAAGGGAACCTCCGGAGCGATTTCTGCGAACTTCTTGTTCGACGTCGCATCGAAGCTGAGCACCTCGATCTTTCCGGCGTCTTCCAATGCGCTCCACTGCGGATCGGTGGCCAGGTAATCGGCGACCACTTGCTCGACCCCGGGAGAATTAGCTGGCGACTTGATCTCGATAAACACACCGGTTTCGCCGTTCAGCGCATCTGCAACCGCGTCGAAGTGCGGGATTCCTTCGCCGGTGAACTCCGCGGAGAAGTATGAACCCGCGTCCAGCTGCTGCAGCTCAGCCCAGGTGAAGGAGGTGATTGGGTCAGCTTCGCGGCCGGGGAAGACCTCGGCCACATTGGTGGTGCGGGCGGGGGTATTGTCGTGGAAGATGAACGGAACCCCGTCGGCGGAGAGCTGGATATCGATCTCAACGAATTGGGCACCTGAACGGCTGCCGGCGTCGATCGCTGCAAGGGTGTTTTCCGGGGCCACCCCGGCGGCGCCACGGTGGCCGATCAAGATAGTCTCGTCCTGATCACCCTTGGGCGCTGCCATGGCCGGGCTGAGTGCAGTTGTGGCTAAGCAGGCGGCCAACGCGCCTACTGCGAGGGAACGTAGTTTCATCTCAGATATCTCCTTAGTTTTCTCAACGGGACTTCTGCCACGATCCCTGATGGAAACCACGCGCTGCCAAACGCGGTATGAATCGGAACTAAAGAACTGATCGAGCCCGAATCGAGCGCTGGCGTCCGCGGAATCAACATCGCGCCTTAAGCCCGCGTGGCCCTGCGTTTAGATAGAGTCAAAGACATGAATTCTTGTGCAAGGCAGATGTTGTCGAGACGGTGGGCCAACTATGGACACCGCTGAAGGCACCGCAACTTCGGCATTGGGCAGGGGGAAATCTTCGGAAAGGATCTCCAAGCAACGCGTCCTCTCGGTGCGCGCGCTGCGTTGGGGCCAGCACCTGATCACCGCGGTGCTCCTGCTCGTCGCACTGCTGCGAGCCATCTCCAGTCCAACCTCCGGCACCTGGCTGTCCATCGCAGCGAGCACGCTCTTCGGCCTGTGGTATCTTTTCGGGTTTGTCGTATTGCGGTCCAAGGGAAGCACGAGGCTCCCCGGATACTGGTTGGCGGTCCTGTTGGCCATCTGGGCTTTAGGCATGGTGGCCTCACCGGAATTCATGTGGCTGGCGTTCAGCCTCTGGCTGCTCATCGGGCACCAGCTGGCCCTGGGGCTCTCTGTGCTGTGGTCGGCTGCGGTTTACGTGGTGACGGTCGTAGCCCCGTTCCTCCATCAGGGGCAAACCACGGCTTCTGGAATTGTCGGCCCGCTAGTCGGCGGAACCTTCGCCTGGGGCATCTCGCGCGGTTACCTGCAGCTGGAAAACGACATCGCCGAGCGCAACGAACTGGTCTCCTCACTGCTGCGCGCCCATCAGGAAATGGCGGACCTCCAAGAAGAGCTGGCCCGCTCCCAGCATGAAGCCGGCGCCCTAGCCGAACGCACCCGCGTAGCCCGCGAAATCCACGACACCATAGCCCAGCAGCTCTCCTCCATCGGCCTCCACGCGAAGGCCGCCCTGGATTCCCAACAAGCCCCGCAGGCTTTCCAGGCCCTGGACCGGATCGAGGCGCTCTCCGGGCAAGGGCTCACCGACCTGCGTAGAATCATTACCGCGATGTCGCCCAGCGAACTCGATGCGCATGCCCTGGCCGGGGCCTTGCGGCGCATGCTGGTAGATTTCGAAAAGGACAGCTCGGTATCCAGCGAACTGCGCGTAGATGCCGAACTCCCCGTACTGGATCCGGGCATACAGGTGGCGCTGCTGCGCACCGCTCAGTCCGCGCTCGCCAACGTACGCCGGCATGCGAAAGCCGCTAAAACCGTCGTTTCGTTAGTCGACACGGGAGACGCCATCAGACTCGATATCGTTGATGATGGCATTGGATTCAACCTGAGCAACTGGCAATCCACCCTCGGCAAGAACCTCGAATCCGGAGGATTCGGACTGCCCGCCATGCGCCAACGGCTACGCGAACTAGGTGGCGGGCTGGACATTGAAAGCACCTTGGGCGAAGGCACGGCACTGTCGGCCTACGTCCCATTGAAGAACCCGGAGGCGGGCAATTGATTAATCTGATGCTGGTTGACGACCATCCGATCGTGCGCACCGGGCTGCGCGCGCTATTCGCGAACTACGACGAAATTACCGTACGTTGCGAGGCAGGCAGTGGAGAAGAAGCGGTCGGCTTGGCCACCAAAAATCCGGTGGACGTCGTGTTGTGCGACCTCCGTCTGGGTGAGGGAATGAACGGCGTCGCGACCACCGCTGCCTTGCGTGCACTGCCCAATCCGCCACAGGTGATCATCTTGACCACCTTCGACAAAGATGCCGAGATCCTGCAGTGCATCGAAGCCGGAGCCGCGGGGTATCTGCTCAAGGACGTCGCCGCGCAAACCATCATCGACTCGGTACGCCAAGCGGCAGCCGGATACACGGTACTGGCTCCCGAGATGGCTCAACGCGTCGTTGCCGGTCTGCGTAAACCAAAAATTACCTTGACCAGCAGGGAAACAGAAGTGCTCAAGCATCTGGCCACCGGTTCGAGCAACCGCGAAATTGCGCGTACGCTCTTCGTTTCCGAAGCGACGGTGAAGACCCATTTGGTGCATATTTTCGACAAGCTCCAGGCCCCTACGCGCACCGCGGCGGTGCAGGCCGCACGCAATCACGGACTAATTTAGCAACCCGCAACCTCCTGCGGTATCAACCGAACGGTTGACAAGCAGTTCGAACGCTTCCACGATTCGCCAGACCCATATTTGGCATTGACTAGAAGTATGAAACATCCAGTCCTCAGTTCGCTAGCGAACTCGCTCAGCTCACGGCGCGGTGCGCGCCTGTGGTTGCTCGGAGCGCTCGCAGCCATCCTCGCAGTTTTCGGTTTGCTCAGCTCCGCGCCGGCAGCCGAACGCAGCACCAGCACGCTGGTCACCGGCTCCGATTCGGCCCAGGTAGAAAAGCTTCTGGAAGAGATTCCCGACTCCGGAAAGGAATCCGCGTTGCTCGTCGCCGGCCACGGCGATCAGCACAAGCTCAGCAGCAACGACCTCAAGGGCCTCGAGACAATCTCGGGCCAACTGACCACCGCGCTTCCCGTGGAGATCTCCCAGCCGCTGCCCAGCGAAGACGGCCGGCTCTCCTTGCTCACAGCTTCCTGGGAGAGCGCGGGAACCGACGCCGATCGGCAGCTCGTTGCCGAGCTGCGCGAACAGATCAGCGCACACAATCATTCGGGATTCTTGATCGAGGTCTCCGGCGCTCCAGCATTCGGGCTCGACCTGTCGGCCACCTTCGCCGGAGCCGACTTCACGCTACTTGCGGTGACCATCGGCATCGTTGCGGTGCTGCTGATCCTGACCTACCGCTCCCCGGTTCTCTGGCTGATTCCACTGATCGTGGTGGCCATGGCCGACCGCAGCGCGAGTCTCATTGCCAACGCACTGAGCCAGCCATTGAATCTGCACTTCGACTCTGGTGTACTGAGCGTCTTGGTCTTTGGCGCCGGCACCAACTATGCCCTGCTGCTGATTTCGCGCTACCGCGATGAACTGCATCAGCATGCCGATCACCGTGCGGCGCTTGCGAGCGCCTGGCGCAATAGCTTCGAAGCGATTGCCTCCTCGAACCTGACCGTGGTTTTCGCCCTGGCGTCGTTGGCACTGGCGGTTATGGATGACACGCGCGGATTGGGAATTGCCTGCGCCGCCGGGCTGCTGGTGGCCGCCGCGTTCAACCTGTTCGTACTCACCCCGCTGCTGGCGCTCTGTGGCCGGAAGGTGTTCTGGCCGTTGATCCCTCGACCGGATCAGGCTGCGGCAAAGCGCTCCCTATGGGGCAAGGCCGCCGCCGCGGTCATCAAGCGTCCGGTAGTGAACCTGTCGGCACTGGTCTTGATCTTGGTGGTCCTCGCTTCGGCGCTCGGGGCAACCAACGTGGGATTGCGCCAGACCGAGCAGTTCCGGAGCGCCACCGAATCCTCTTCCGCCACCGAACGGCTCGCCGAGCACTTCCCGATCGGTGAAACCGCCCCGATCACGGTACTGGCAGAACCTGGTACCGGAGAAGCGGTCACCGCGGTAGCCGGAAATTTGCCAGGCGTGGAGCGCGCCACCCTGCTGCCCGCGCTACCGGATTCCGGGCTCGAACGCTTGATGGTTGTCGGCAACAGCGAATCCGGCTCTCCCCAGAGCTTTGAACTGATCGAGTCGCTGCGCAACGAATTGAATCAGGTTTCCGGCGCCGAGGCGTTGGTCGGCGGATCCATTGCCGAAGCCTATGACGCGCACCAAAGCCACCTTCGTGACTTCGCGGTCATCGCTCCGCTGATCGTGCTTGTGTGCCTGGCGATGCTCTGGGTAGTTACCGGCAAATTCCGCACAGCGCTGGTGTTGTCGCTGACTAACTTGCTCAGCGCTGCGGCCGCGGTTGGCTTGGGTTCCTTGCTCGGTTCCATGGTCTTCGACACGGCCGCCTTGGATGTCCAGGTGCCGCTGCTGGCCTTCGTCTTCCTGGTCGCGCTGGGTGTTGACTACACGATCTTCTTGACCCAACGCGTCAAGCAAGATGCGGCCCGGCTGCCACTGGATGAAGCGATCGTCAACGCAACGAGCCGGACCGGCGCCGTGATCACCAGTGCTGGCGTGGTCTTGGCCGGCGTTTTCGCCGCCCTGTCCAGTCTGCCCCTGATGGTTCTTGGCCAGCTTGGCCTCATCGTTGGCCTCGGGGTTCTGTTGGACACCTTCGTGGTGCGAACCTTGCTCCTGCCGGCGCTGTTCATCTTGCTGGGCCGCGCCAAGTCGCCGGTCTTCGGATACCGCGGCACCAGCATTACCCCCGAAAATTCTTCGAATGCCGAACTCATTGAAAGTGAAACCCATGCGTAAGCTCATCAACATCGCCTTTGCCTACATGCTCGTAGGCGTTGCTTCCGGACTCTTCTACCGCGAATTCACCAAGATCAATGAATTCCCCGAAGGCGGCTGGACGCAGCTGTCGGTGGTTCACACCCACTTGCTGGTCCTTGGATTCATCGTCACCTTGCTGGTCCTGCTGCTGGAGAAGGCCTTCAACCTCAGTGCCCACCGCAAGCTGTATGCCTGGTTCCTTGGCATCTACAACGCCGGAGTAATCCTGACCGCAGGAATGCAGGTCACCCACGGCATGCTCACCGTGCTGGGCCTTGAATCATCCAAGATGATCTCCGGCATCGCCGGGCTTGGACACATGGCCCTGACCGCAGGAATGATCTTGCTGTTCGTCATGCTTCGCCGCAGCGTTCCGGCAGGCGCCGGGGCTGAGCCGGTCGAAAAGATCACCGCCTAAAGGTAGTCTGTGCAAGGACTGGAGCTCATGGGAGGGGCAATTTTCCCTTCCCTGAGTCGTGCCAAATTCCTTAGTAACCACCACGAAGTCTGGAAAGTACTTCTCCCACCCCTTCCGTAATCTGCGCAACGAAGGTCACCACTTGCCCATTGATCAGCACCTTCGCTGATCGGACAGCCTTCAGATCGGTGATCAGCCGCTTTAACGGCAATCCGGTCAGTTTCTGCAGATGCCGACCGATAGCCAGTGCAGCGAATACCACGGTCAAATGCGCGTCAAGGGAATCCACTTCACGGTGGAAGATCGGCCTGGCACGCAGGTCTGATTTCGTCATCCTGAAAGACGCTTTAACCTGCCACAGGTCGTGATAAGCACTAATCACTTTGGTGGCAGGCACAGCTTCGATTGGCAGATTCGTGACGTAGCCTTTGAGTCCGGCCAGCATCCTGGCTCGTTCGATGATCTTCTCGTTCAGCTCTTTCTCGGCTCCAGTCACTTTCAGGAACCGCATCTTCTTCAACAGGGACTTCCCCTCGGCCACCGCTAGAGCCTTGCGTTCCATGAGGTTAATATTGCGGTTGTCCCTGGCCAAGCGTTTGGCCGACCGCTGGTACACCACCCTGAGTTCCCAGGCATTTTTCCCGGTACCCATCAGGCGGGTGGATTCGAGTACCTCCCCATTGGTGAACCTGTTGCCTTTGGCATCAAAATATTCTTGAAAGTCGTAAGGTGCCTTGGTAAGCCGGGAGCCGACAATGAACGTGAACCCGGCATCCTCGATCACGTTCAGGTTGTTGGCCGAGAGCATCCCGGCGTCGGCCACGACCACCAGGTCGGTGATGCCGTGGCGTTCCTGGAACGCTTCGAGCACGAGGATGATCGCGGTGGTTTCGGCCTTGTTCCCTTCGAACATAAGCAGTTCCAGCGGGAACCCTGCCGGGTCGACGAGCAGTCCGACCTGGATTTGCGGGTCGACGCGGCGTTCCTTGCTCATGCCGACCTTTGCGCAGTTTTTCTTCGGCTTTCGCTTCAAAAATGAAGTGTGGCTACGTCGTACATGACTAAAGAAGCCAGTCCGGCGGTTGCCGGTCGGCAGGCGCCAGGGCTTTGGCCAGCAGGTCGCGGTAGTCCTTGTCGATGCAGGTGCCCAAGCTGCGGAACAACGTGCGCAAGGAAAGATGGGGTGCATCAACCTGCTTGAGGACACGAATGCTCTGTGCCTTCGAGGTCGGCTCGATCAGCCGCGCCAGCACCATGGCTTTGAACGCCGGAGCGTCTAGGATGCTGAACCCGAGCCGGTCGCAAGCTGCTTCAAAAATCTCCCAGAGGACAGTGGCTGGGGCGCTGCGTGGTCGGCCTACGGAGCGTGTTTCTTCAGGAAGCTATTGCACGGTCCAGTTCGGGATATCGCCTATGGTCACGGGCTCTTGCTCTACGCTGAAATCGAGGGTGTCCGGGCCGGGAAGCAGCCGATCTTTCGCTGTTGCCAGTAGGGCCGCAAGGTCTTGGTCGGTGTTCGCAGAGCCCAGGTGTTCAACGCCGGTCATGGTCCGGCCATTTTTCACCACGGTTTGCACTGCAACCACGCCGGACGCGGTGCGAACTTTGCGAATGAATCGTGATTCCATGCTCTTTAGCGTACCGAAACACGGATTTTTAGTAACCACATCAGCACCACTTGGATGCTAAATCCTCAAGTCAGAACCTATTTCGATTTTCAGATCCCGAATCATGGCACGAAACACGTCCGAAGCATGCGGACGCCAAGGGGTTACCGCGCGCGTACCTTGCATCGATTCTGTTCTGGACAGCGAACGTGGACACAATGTCATTGGCCGGTACCGGTTGTCTCTGGTTGACTGGCCTGACAACCCAGATGATCGACTGCCCTCGTCGGGGCAGAAGATCCGCCCTCTGGAAAGATGTCGTCAAAGAGTTTCATGAAGTTTTCACCGCGGCTCCTGATGCACGGCAAGAAGTGGGCCATGCAGCCCTGCTGGCCTTAGGCGAAAGATATCGCCTCGGTTAGCTCTCTACGGAGGTTGCAAACGGAGGGCTGATGAGTCGAAGGAAATGGGGATCGTAGACCCGACCGGGCTTCCCCAGGGCATCTTGTCGGATAAGGCTTTCGATTTCGCTTGATGAACTATGAGTCATGCCAGCAATACGGTCAGCCGAAGGACTTGCTTGAACGGCATTGTTTGGAAGGCCTCGCAGTCCCGGCGGTTTCCGAGCCGGATGTCGCACGTCCTTTAGTGCGGCGTGCTCCCATCACCACCGATCCAAATGACGTCGATATTCAGGAATCTTCTAACAAAAGATCGGCCTCGAACCCTACTTTGGTTCGAGGCCGATCTTTTGTTCTCCAAGACAGTGAGAGAGCGGGCGTGATCAAGCCTTACTTTCTCGGTGAGCCTTTACGCGTCTGGCCCATTCGAGGCCACCTACGACAATTCCAACAACTGTGCCCAGTACGGGAATTATTGCTGATGCAAGTAAGACAACAAGGTTTTTGAAAGATCTTTCCATCCATAGATTCCAAGCAGTCATCACAATCACAGCAAGCCACACGAAGAGGAATATGGCTTCAAATAGATTTATCTCAAGCATCGTAGTCCCAATACCCAATGCGAACTCCTTTCCCGCTTACACGCAATCCTTGAACAGCTTTACCTTCTTGTATACCGCCGCTCTTGGTCACATGCCAAGTGATTTCGCAAACTGCTTTTGTCTTCTTGCTCTCGAAGTACTGCGAAGGTATCGATTGAATGGTTCTGAGTGGAATCAGGTTCGTATAGAAACCTCCGCAGCTGTTGATGCTGGTAACAGTCTTACCGTTGTACTGGTAAGTCATTCGTGCTTCAACTGAGGCGTAGGTGATTCCAAACATTTTCCACGATTTTTTGTGCGAATCCGTTTTACGCTTAGTAGCCGCCATCTGCCCAAAATTTAGATCAGCAGGCTGAGCTACGGCTGCTACCGCACCGCTGGAATCTGTTTCCTTTACATTTTTCCACTTCCCGGTCCCAGCATTGAACGTGGATTCCGGGTCGAGAGCTGCTATTAAAAGTTCTTGCTGTTGCGCCCCGGATAGGCGGTCGAACTTGACACGGTCACCCTGTGGCATGTTGGACCGAAGAGTTTCGAACGTTTGATCACTTGTATCTATCTGGAGCTCCGGAGTAATGGGTGCGCCGAATGAAGGAGTCACCAATAGTGACGTGGCCAAAACTGCTGCTCCAGTTGAAGCCACAATACGCTTTAAGAGTTTAGCCACTACTTCACCTTAACTTTCGATTTACTAGTAGATACCCATTAGATGGGGAGGCAAAAATAAATCTACACAATCGTTTGATCATTTACGGCGACGAACTGCTGCGACACGCACAAAAAATCAATTGGACTGACGCTGGCGTACGACCCGATAGATTGCTGAAACAATAACCTAGAAGCACCCCGCTTCCACCACGGAAGCGGGGTGCTTTTCTGTTCGCGGGGTGCACCGTAGAACAAGACCTCATCGTTGCGCGAGTTGGTTCACCGAAGACCCTGCGATCGAGGAGTAGGGCAATCTGAGCTTAGACTGCCGCCTTTCTGTGCATGTTCCAACGCATATACCTCCAAGAACTTCAGCGTGCTGCCGCGCGCGGCTGCACCGACAATCCGGCTCCTTTGACCTCCCCTGCATCATGACCGGCGTAGCTGTTGCCGCCATCCTCACCACAGGCGTGCTTGCTGCCACTTTCGGCGCAATCCCCTGGAGCCAGGACAAGGCCACCCCGGAGGAAGCCGGCCAGGGTACCGCGGAAGATAACTAATTCGGCGATTCCGAGCACCTTGATGAAGCGGGGCTTCTCCCCCATGGAGACACCTATTGTGCCGCGTCTACCTGAGTCGGCGAAGGATTCGAAGCGTATTCTCGTTCGAAAACCGGCAAGGTTTATACCGCCAGCGAGAAGCAGCTGACTCCGACCTTTAGTGCGGCGTGCTCCCGACTTCAGCCGGGAGGTTCAGAGCACCGGAGCGCTGCAGCAGTGACCTAGAACGGCGTGAAGCCGGTAAAAACCGCACCGTGCTACCTCGGTGCGGTTTTGTGCGTCCGGGGAGCTGTCCGGAATCTCCCGCACAAATGGGTTCCAAGCCCTGTGGAGCTCTCCCTTGCATAGACAGGATTACGGGGATCGTTCCCCGAAATACCAATCGTCGAAAGGCAGCCACAATGGCGTTCACCCATCCGCATGTCCACTCGGAGATGAGATCCCTAGATGGCCTGCGTCGTGATGAAGCCGGTCCGAAGCGTGCCACGGCTCTAGGCCAGGAAGCTATGGCGATCACCGATCACGCAGATCTCACTGGCGCCTACGCGTTCCGTAAAGCAAGCCTGCACGAGGGCATCAGGCCAATCATCGGTGTGGAGTTCTATTTGGCGATCGGCTCGCGTTCCGAGAAGAACTCCGAGACGGTAGCCAACGATGACGACAACGCCACTGATGCTGATGACGGCAAAGAAAAATCCAAGAAGTACATGCACCTTACCGTGGTGGCGCGCAATGAAACTGGCTGGAAGAACCTGCTCGCCCTGCACAACAAAGCCGAAGATTACTTTCGGTATAAGCCGAGAATTGATTTTGACCTGATCAAAAAGCACCGGGAAGGACTGACCATCCTCACCGGCTGCTTGGGTGGGCCAGTCGCCGGGCCGCTGTCCCGCGCGGGGGCAACTGAGAAGCGAGGCGATGCGCAAACCGCAGAGCTATTTCGGACTGAAGCTCGCAAGAACCTCGATATCCTCATCGATGCGGTGGGACGCGAGCATGTATTCCTTGAAGTCATGTACCACGGCATTGGCGCCGAGGTGCATGCATTCCGTGAGATCCGCGCATTGTCTGAGGAAACCGGCATCCCACTGGTCGCTACCAACGACTGCCACTACGAACACCAAGAGGACGCCCACGCGTACGATGCATTCCTAGCCGTCGTGAAGAAAACGTTAGATGATCCCGAACGGTTCAGTTCCAACGGCACCCCGGACTACTACATCAAGTCCGAGGACGAGATGCTAGCCGTACTTGGCAACCCCAAAATGAAGCCGCAGCTTCCGCATGGGGAGAGGCATGTGCCAACACCCAGCTGGTCGCTGATCAGGTTGCTGATCGGACCATTCCTGACGACCGGCAGCGCCTCCCCGATTTCCCGATCCCGGAGGGTGAAGGCACTGCGGAAGAATTCTTGTATAAGCTGGTTAAAAATGGAGCAAAAGACCGCGGTGACGGGCGCGTCGCTAAAGAGGTCGGAGATCGTCTGCGCATCGGGCTGAACATCATCAACTCGATGAGGTTCGCCTCTTACTTCTTGATCACTTGGGACATGATCAAGTGGGCGGAATCTAATTACCTGTCTGCGGATTGGATTGCCAAGCAGGCTGGCGGGAATGTCGATGAGGAACGCCGCGAACGCAAAGAACCAATCCTTGTCGGGCCAGGCCGTGGTTCGGCCGGCAGCTCCTATGTTCCTCGGAGTTTAGGAGCTGTCAACGACATAACGGGCAACCGCCTCTCCCATTTCCGTTTTAGCCTGGGGCCCGGGTAGCCCCGGCAGACGCCTTGCTTCGGGCACGATCAAGATCCGCCGGATCGCTTTCTTGCTTTTGCTGGTTAAAGGAAAATGGCACTCGATGATCAAAAGATCATCGAGTGCCAGTTATTCCTGAACCTGTCTGCGTACTACAGGCTCTTAGCTAATTTTTTTGCTCGAGCAAACTCCAGCATGTCGTTGCGCTCGACGAGCTTGATGCGGTCGCGGGTGATTTCACCGAAGCGAGTTTCGAGGGTGCCTGCGGCAGCGCCCAGAGCCTTTTCCTGTTCGTCCAGGTTCATCCAGCCCTCCCAGTCTGCGTAGTCCACGCCACGGGATTCCAGGAGTTCGGCTGCACTCTGCTCGGAGGTTGGGACCGGAAGGCTGCCCAGGTCCGAAAGCAGGTGGTTGATGGTCTCCAGGGCATCGCCCTTGGTGTGGCCGATCAAGCCAATTGGACCGCGCTTGATCCATCCGGTCGCGTACAAGCCGTCGATGTGGGTGCCGCTAGCATCCAGCACACGGCCTTCGACGTTTGGCAGCACGCCGCGCTTGCCATCGTATTCGATGCCATCCACGGCAGAGCCGAAGTAGCCCACCGCACGGTAAACGGACTGGACCGGGTACTCGACGAATTCGCCGGTGCCCTTGACGTTACCGGTTCCGTCGAGTTCATTGCGTTCAAGCTTCAGGCCGGTGACCTTGCCATCTTCGCCGAGGATTTCAACCGGAGACTGCAAGAAGTGCAGGTGCAGGCGGCGAGAAGCGCTGCTGGCTTCCTCGCGTTCCTCCTGTTCAATCAACCAGTTGGTCAGGGTCGCAACCATGGTCTTGGTCTGGTTGCTGGTTCGGATTGCTTCCTCCGAACCTTCGTCAAAGTCGAAGTCTTCTTCGTACAGGACAATATCCACATCCTTGGAGTGCGACAGTTCGCGCAGTTCCAACGGGGTGAACTTCACCTGTGCCGGGCCACGGCGACCGAAGACGTGCACATCGGTGACTGCCGAGTCATTGAGCTGTTCGAAAATATGTGCCGGGATTTCGGTTTCCAGCAGCTGGTCTGCATGCTTGGAGAGGATACGGGCCACGTCCAACGCGACGTTGCCGTTGCCGATCACGGCAACTTCCTTGGCCGACAGGTCCCAGTCCTTATCCGCATCCGGGTGTGCGTCGTACCAGGAAACGAAGTCCGCGCCACCATGGGATCCAGCAAGTTCAACACCTGGGATGTTCAGGTCTGCGTCCTTCTGGGCGCCGGTTGAAATAATGACCGCGTCATAGCGTTCCTGGAGTTCTTCCAGGCTGATGTCGCGACCCAGACCAACATTTCCGTAGAAGTTGATCCAGTCATTATTCAGCACCTTGTGCAGGGCGGTGATGATGCCCTTAATGCGCGGGTGGTCCGGGGATACGCCATAGCGAATCAAGCCGAACGGGGTGGGAAGCTCATCGAAGAGGTCCACCTTGAGGGACAACTCGCCGGAGGAAACAGGCTGGCTCTTATTGAGCAGGTCTGCTGCGTAGATGCCTGCAGGACCGGCACCGACAATGGCAACGCGCAGGGCGCGGGAGGTCAAATGTCCAGGTACGTGAATTTCACTCATCAAACAACATCTACTTTCTTAGTCAGCGAATGAGGCCGACGCTGCGGCGTCGACGGTGTCCAGCGGCTGAAGTCCAACCAACTGGGTTGAAGCTTCAGGTGCCAGACGAACAACGTCACCGATCACGATGACGGCCGGATTCGCCACGGCGGCCTTGCGGGCGCGCACTACAATCTCTTCTAGCGTACCGATAGTTGTCCGCTGCGTCTGTGAGTAACCTCGCTCAACTATCCCAATTGGCGTACTTGACGCTAAGCCACGGGTAAGCAAAGTCTCAACGATTTGTGGCAGATTAGACACCCCCATCAGCACTACCAGCGTGTGATCGGCGCGCAGCGGGACGTCGGTGAGATCGTCATGGCCGCTGATCACCGTGAACCCGGCAGCCACGCCCCGATGCGTCACCGGAATTCCCGCCGCGGCAGGCACCGAAATGGAACTGGTAATTCCCGGAATGACACGAGTCGAAATTCCATGCTCCGCGGCGAATAGCATTTCTTCACCGCCGCGGCCCAGAACGAACGGGTCGCCGCCCTTCAAGCGAACCACATCAAGCCCTTCGGAAGCGTACTTGACTAGTAGTTCGTTGATTTCATTCTGGGTTTTGACGTGGCAACCGGGGGCTTTTCCGACATCAATAACTTTGACGCCCTCGGCAAGGTCCGCCAACAGCGCGGTGGGACCAAGCCGATCGGCGAGCACCACATCCGCTGCCAAAAGTGCCTTATATCCGGCCACGGTGATCAGCTCGGGATCCCCCGGGCCGCCACCAATCAGGGTTATTTTTCCCTTAGCCATTATTTCCTCCAGTTCGATTCATTCCCCGGTCGCGCAAGAGCTTGCGCTCCAAGGGGGCAAAGCATAAAAGTTCGATGAGTATGCCGACGAGCAAGATCACCAATATGACCAACATCACCAAGGGCAGGTCTGCCAGATCGCGGCCTCGTTGCAGCAACGAGCCCACCCCGAGTGCCAGCGATCCGCCCACTGCGATGAGTTCCGCGGCCATCAATGACCGCCAGGCGAAAGCCCACCCTTGCCGGAGCCCGGCAACATATCCTGGCAATGCGGCAGGCAGTTCAACGTGCCAGATATGCTGGCGTTTGTTTGCGCCGAGCACCGTGGACAGCGCGCGGTACTGCCGCGGGATCAGGTCGATTCCGGAGAGCAACCCGTTAATAATCGAGGGAACCGCGCCCAGCAAGAGAACCGTGTAGATGGTCGCATTGCTCAACCCGAAGAGAATGATGGCCGCTGGAACCCAGGCGATGGATGGAAGCACCTGCATGGCCGAGATCAGCGGCCCAATGCCCTGGCGGGCCAGTGGCTGATGGGCCAGCAGCAAGGCAACCGGAGTCGCGATGACTACCGCAAGCAGAAATCCCGTCAACGCTCGAAACAGCGAGGTACCCACGGCAGCAGCCAGCGATCCGTTGGCCAGCATCTCAGGCAATTTCGCGGCAACGGCTCCGGGGCCTGGGAAGAGGTCTTCACGGATCTGAACAGCCCACGAAGCAATCTGCCACAGGCTAATGAGCACAACCACCGTGATGATTGGCGCGATGACCGCATCCAATGATTTCTTCGCCCTGCCCTGGCGTGCGGCTTTGGCCGCAGGCCGGCTAGCTCGCTGAGTCAATGTGCTCATGCTTTCGCTGCTCCTTCCTGAGGATCGTTGTGAGCTCATCGGCGAGGGCGGCCGACTGGGCGGGGTCGTTTCTTAGTTGGGTGGAGATGCGCCGGGTCTCCAGGATTCGCCCCGGATGGGAAGAAAGCACCAGGATCCGGCCGGACAGCCGAATCGCTTCGCGCACATTGTGGGTGACGAAGATGATCGTCTTGCCTGTCTGCTGCCAGAGATTCCGCAATTCTTCATGCAGCATGTCTCGGGTGATCGCATCCAACGCGGCGAACGGTTCGTCC
The DNA here is from genome assembly GCF_052379505.1 of Glutamicibacter sp. 363. Classification (NCBI taxonomy): domain Bacteria; kingdom Bacillati; phylum Actinomycetota; class Actinomycetes; order Micrococcales; family Micrococcaceae; genus Glutamicibacter; species Glutamicibacter sp. 363. Next base: position 57,323 of record NZ_JBQSYR010000001.1, read on the forward strand.
ATCAGCAGCACCTGGCGGTCCTGGGCGAGGGCCCGTGCCAGCGCCACGCGCTGCCGCATGCCGCCGGAGAGTTCATGTGGCTTTTTCTTTCCGGCTTGCCCCAACTGCACCAGTCGGAGCAATTCGGCAACTCGCACCTCACGTTGCTCGGCCGGGTATCCCCCAAGTTTCAACGCCAGCGAAATGTTCTGCGCTGCGCTGAGCCACGGGAGCAGATTTGCATCTTGGAACATGAAGGCGGCGCCGTCTTTGGGGACTTCGAGCCACCCGGAGGTGGGCTGGAGCAGTCCGGCAATCAGGTTCAGCAGCGAGGATTTACCGCAGCCCGAGGCCCCGAGGATGGCAATGAATTCACCGTCTTCGATCTGTGCGCTGAGATTCTCTATCACCAGATCCGCGCCATCATAGCTCAGCGAAACTTCGTGGAGTTCCACACCCATCAGTCTGTCCCGATCCATTGGTCGTTTACGATCTTGGAAAGATCTCCAGAATCGCCCAAGCCTGCGGATTCGAGGTGCTCCATCAGCGTCGGGAAGGTGCTTTCCAACGGATTCTCATCGAATCCGACCTCGCCAAGCGCCGCACCGATAACCGTATCCGGCAGGCTGCTCCCGTTGATCCCGGTCAAGGCTTCCTGCACCGCGGCCAGGCGTTCGGCGGGTTCTGCCGAGTTCAACCAGCCGATGGCTTCGGCGTTGGCGGCAACCAGTTCCTTGACCGTTTGCGGGTGTTCTTCCAAGAAGTCTTGGTTGACCACTAATACGGTCGTCGGGAACTTGCCATCGGGCCACAGCGTCGCCTCGTCCACCAGCCGGTGGGCGCCGTATTGCTCGACGAGCAGCGAAGCATGCGGTTCCGGAAGCCACGCTCCATCGATGGCCTCGCGAGCGAATAACTGGGGAACCGTGCCATTCGAGCTTGGTGTCACGGTCACCGAGTCTTGGATCCCGCGTTCTTGCAGGTAGTTCCGCAAGGCCACATCCTGGGTCCCGCCGAACTGCGGCGTGGCAAGCTCGGTACCGGCCAGCTGTTGAACCGAAGCAATATCTTCGGAAACCACCAGGCTCGCTCCCCCATTCGTTGCCCCGGCGACGACCTGCAACGAGGATCCACCACTGGACAGATAGCTATTGAGCGCCGGAGCCGGCCCCAGATAGGCTGCGTCCAGCGCCCCGCTATTAAGCGCTTCGATGGCCGCCGGACCGGCATTGAAGATTTGCGTCTCCAACGCCGTGGAATCCGTCTCCAGCGCCGATTCCAAGATGCCGCGCCGGTCGGCGATGAGCGCCGGGGCATGGGTGACATTGGCAAAGTACCCCAGGCGCAACTCCGCTGCCGGACTCGGGCCGGCCACCGAACTTCGTTCCGTGCTCGGCGGCGGAACGACGGTCGTGGTCAGCGCCAATGCCGCCAGCACTCCAACGAGCACAACCCCGGCAAAACGCGCCCGGTGATTGGGCTGCTCAACCAGCGAGGTGAAGCGTTGGCGTTCGGAGGATTGGTGCTCAGGCGGCTGCATTCTGGGCCTCGATAATTCCCGCTGCCAAGGTCTGCCCGCTGCTCGGATCGATCAGCAGGAATGAACCGGCGGTGCGTGAGTCTTGGTACTCGGAGACGGCCAAGGCCGCCGAACTGCGCACCGTCACGCGAGCCAGGTCGTTCAGATTCAGCTCGGTGGCCGCGCTGCGCGAGAAGTCGGCCACGTTGATCACGTGATCCAGGCTTTGGATCTTCGCCTTGGCTACCTTCGTGCCGTGCTTGATGAGCAGCTGCTGTCCGGCGGTGAGCTTGGCCGGAGCCAGCACGCAAATATTGGCTTCGATCTCGCGCACCGCGGCATCGAGCTCCCCGGCGATGATCGTGTCGCCGCGGGCAATATCGATCTCTTCGCTCAGCTGCACGACGACCGCGTCTCCGGCGAGCGCGGTGTCCACCATGCCGGCCGGGGTTCGGATGGCCTTGATCCGGCTGCTGGCCGGCTGGCCGTTGGACAGGATGGCTACCGAATCGCCGACCGACAGTCCCCCGTCGACCAGGGTGCCGGCGTAACCGCGGAAGTCGCGGTATTCTTCGGCGTCCAGTCCGGCGGCAAGCGCCCCCTGCGGGCGGATGACGTACTGGACATCGAGCCGGCCGGCGCCCTGGCCGCCGCCCGGTTCGAGACCTTCGAGGAGCCCGAGCAGGGTGGGGCCGGCATACCAGTCGCTGAGCGCCGAAGCGTCGACGATGTTATCGCCGTTCAGTGCCGAGACCGGGATGACCGCGCTCTGCGTGATGCCAAGGCCGGCGGCGATCTGCAGAATGTCGGTTTCGATGTCGCTGAAGCGTTGTTCGTCCCAGCCGACCAGATCCATCTTGTTCACGGCCACCACCAGCTGCGGCACCCGCAGCAAGGCAAGCACCCCGAGGTGCCGGCGGGTTTGCTCCAGCACTCCGTGCCGCGCGTCGACCAGCACGATCGCCGCATCCGCGGTGGATGCCCCGGTGACGGTATTGCGCGTGTACTGCACGTGGCCCGGGCAGTCGGCCAGGATGAAGGAGCGGTTCTGGGTGGAGAAGTACCGGTAGGCCACGTCGATGGTGATGCCCTGTTCCCGTTCGGCACGCAGTCCGTCGGTGACCAGCGCCAGGTCCAGGGCCGGGGTCTCTCCGCCGAAGCCGCGTTCGGCGCTGGTCCGGGCGATGTCGTCCAGCGAGTCGGCGAGGATGGCTTTGGCGTCATGCAGCAGCCGGCCCACAAGCGTTGATTTTCCGTCGTCTACCGAGCCTGCGGTGGCGATGCGGAGCAGTGTGGTGGTCATTTTAGAAGTACCCTTCGGTCTTGCGGTCTTCCATTCCCGCAGCGGAAATTCGGTCATCTGCACGGGTGGCGCCGCGTTCGGTCAAGGTTGCCAGGGCTAGTTCATCCAATACCTTGGGCACCGTATCCGCCGCGGAGAGCACCGCGCCGGTGCAGCTTGCGTCTCCCACGGTGCGGTAGCGCACCTGCCGGATGCTCACGATCTCTCCCTTGGCCGGCTGCGAGACGGAGGTGACCGCCCGCCACATGCCGTCGCGTTCGAAGACCTGGCGCTTATGGGCGAAGTAGATGGGTGGCAGCTCGATCTGTTCCTGCTCGATATAGGCCCAGATGTCGCGTTCGGTCCAGTTGGAGATCGGGAAGGCGCGCACATGTCCACCGGGGGCGTGCCGTCCGTTGTACAGGCTCCAGATTTCCGGGCGCTGGTTGCGCGGATCCCACACCCCGAATTCATCGCGGAGGGACAAGATGCGTTCCTTGGCGCGGGCCTTGTCTTCGTCGCGTCGGGCCCCGCCGAAGACGACGTCGAAGCGGTTGGCCTCGATGGTGTCCAGCAGCACCCGGGTCTGCAACCGGTTGCGCGTGCCATCGGCCAGCTCGGTCAATTCGCCGCGGTCAATATATTCCTGCACCGAGCCGACAACCAGGTTCAGTCCGTAGCGGGCCACCACCTGGTCACGGAATCTGAGTACCTCGCCGAAGTTGTGGCCGGTGTCGATATGCACAACCGGGATCGGCACCCGGGCGGGGAACACGGCCTTGGCTAGCAGGTGCAGTACGACTACCGAGTCTTTTCCTCCGGAGAACAGCAATCCGGGATTTTCGAATTCGGCGAGCACCTCGCGGATGATGTGAATTGATTCGGCTTCTAAGGCGTCAAGGACGCTGCGCCGCGCTTGGGTGGGCGCGTTGGCTGTAATGGTCATTTGCTTCTCTCCTCGACTAGATGTGTATGCCGCATTCGGTTTTCGCCAGCCCCGCCCAGCGACCTGCGCGGGGGTCTTCGCCTTCGGCCACCGGCCGGGTGCATGGTTGGCAGCCAATGGATGGATACCCGTGGGCGAGCAGCATATTCACCGGAACCGAGTGCTCCGTGGCGTAGCCGATGAGCTCCTCAAAGGTCCAGGCGGCCAGCGGGTTGAACTTCACCAGCCCGTGGGCTTCGTCGAAGGCCACCAGCGGGGTGTTCACTCTGGTGGGTGCCTCGTCGCGGCGCACCCCGGTGAACCAAGCCCCGTAGCCGTTCAGGGCGTTCTTCAGGGGATCCATCTTTCGCATCTGGCAGCAGGACGCTGCATCGCGGGCGAATAGCTCCTTGCCGAATTTGGCGTCTTGCTCTGCCACCGTGAGCTCGGGCAGGACGTCGATGATGCGTACCGGCAGGGCCCGGGCGACCTCGTTGCGGGTCGCAATGGTTTCGGCGAAGTGGTACCCGGTTTCCAGGAACAGCACGTCCACCTCTGGAATCGTTTCGGAGACCAGGTGCGGGAGTACCGCGTCTGCCATGGAACAAGCCACCGCAATCTCGCGTAGTTCAAAGTGCGTGGCCGCGAATTTGATGACCTGTTCGGCGGTTGCGTCCCAGCCAAGTTCTTCGGCTCCTAGGGCGGCGATCCGCCGGAGCTCAGATTCGCTGCGCTGTACGGTGCTCATACCAGTTTCTCCTCCTCCGCGCGGTGTGCCCAGGCGGCGAATGACTCGTTCTCCTCGGCGTGGGTTGAATAGCTTTTGACGACGCGTTCCACGTATTCGGGCAGCTCGTCGGCGGCGACCTTCAGCCCGCGAACGGTGCGGCCGAGTCCTGCCTCGCCGTTCTCGAAGCCGGCCAGCGTTCCGCCGAGGTGCACCTGGAATCCGGAGACCTGTTCGCCTTCGGCGTTGGTAATCAGCTGTCCTTTCAGCCCGATGTCTGCGGTCTGGATTCGGGCGCAGGAGTTCGGGCAGCCGTTGACATGCAGGGACAGGGCCTTGGGGAGCTTTCCCTCGTGGTCCGCTAGCCTTGACTCGATTTTTTTGACCGCGTCGATGGTGGTGTCCTTGGTATCGACGATGGCCAGTTTGCAGAATTCGATGCCGGTGCAGGCGATGGCCGAACGCTTGATCAGCCCGGGAAAGGGGTCCAGCCCCAGTTCCTGCACCGCAGTGGTGAAGGCATCGACCTGGTCTGCGGGAATATCCAGGGCGATCACCTTTTGGTGCGGGGTGGTGCGCAGCCTGGTGGAACCGGCCGCTTCGACGAGGTCTGCGAGCTTGTTCAGGATGCTTCCCGAGACCCGGCCCACCGGTGGGGTGAGCCCGATATAGAACCGGCCGTCCTTTTGCTCATGCACTCCGGAGTGGTCCCCTGATTCTTCCGGTTTGACCGCCGGCGGGCCATCTGGAAGCTCATAGCCGAGGTATTCGTCCTGGAGGACCTGGCGGAACTTCTCGGTTCCCCAATCGGCGAGCAGGAACTTCAAGCGGGCCCGGTTGCGCAGGCGGCGGAAACCGTAGTCGCGGAATATGGAGGTGACGCCCTCCCATACTTCGGCCGCCTTTGCTTCGCTGACGAAGGTGCCGAGGCGTTCGCCAAGTCGCGGGTTGGCAGATAATCCGCCGCCCACCCAGAGGTCATATCCTGCACCGAGTTCCGGGTGCACGACGCCGATCAGCGCGAAGTCGTTGATCTCATGGACGACATCCTGATTCGGATGACCGGTAATGGCGGTCTTGTACTTGCGTGGCAGGTTGGAGAATTCCGGGTTGCCCACATAGCGTCGGGCGATCTCTTGGATCACCGGGGTGGGGTCGATGATCTCATTCTTGGCGATGCCGGCCACCGGTGAGCCCAGGATGACGCGCGGGACGTCTCCGCAGGCTTCGGTGGTGTTCAGGCCCACCGCTTCGAGGCGGCGCCAGATTTCTGGCACATCAACCACGTCCACCCAGTGCAGCTGAATATTCTGCCGGTCGGTGAAGTCGGCCGTGTCGCGGGCGAATTCGGTGGAGATCCCGGCGATGACGCGCAGCTGCTCGGTGCTCAGCGCCCCGCCGTCGATGCGCACTCGAAGCATGAAGTACTTGTCTTCAAGTTCGTGCGGCTCAAGGGTGGCGGTCTTCCCGCCGGGAATGCCCTGGGCGCGTTGGGTGTATAGGCCCCACCAACGGAAACGACCGTGCAGGTCATCTGGATCTATCGAGTCGAAGCCTTTGAGCGCGTAGATCTGTTCGATACGTTCCCGGACGTTCAGTCCGTCGTCGGCGGCTTTGAGTTCCTCGTTATGGTTCAACGGCTCGTGGCCGTCGATCTTCCATTGACCTTGAGGTTTAGCTGCCCGCTTGGGGCGAACGGGTGCGGTTGATTGCGTCATGTAAGCCAGCGTAGAAACCAGCCCCGGGGGGCTGGCAACCACGAGTAGTCACATGAACGCGCTTTACTCAATCACGATGCACTTCGTCATCTAAGGAAAGCCAACCGGCCGCTTTGAGCGCCTCTTGGAGTCTTACGAAGAAACATTTAGCGATCATGACGTCCGGCAACAGCGGGCTTGTGATCACCGAGGCACCCGTGCTAGCGAGGCGCGTTTGGAATAAACCATCGGCGAGCAGCGCGCTCAGCACGAGCACCGGTGTCTGGATTTCGGTGGAGAGCAGATCCTGGATCAGCGGCTTGGCGCCGGCGCAGTAAGCGACCTGCACTTCGCGTCCAAGCTCGACCGAGAGCCGTTCTGCCAGTTTCCGGACCTGTAGCTGGCCTTTTTCTAGTCGGGTTCCGGCCGCGGCTAGAACAACGCTTGGGTGCTCTGCAAGATGAGCTTGCGCGCGTTGCGCCAAGACTTTGGCAAGATCCGGCAAGGAGCCAAGCGGGGCGGCCGCGGTGGTGTTGGCTCTGGCCGCTACCGCGCCGGCGATGTCATAGGTCGTATGCACTCCGTCTGCCACCAGCAGCGGCAAGACCACTGCCGGTTCATCTGCGGGCAGTGAGCCGAGCACTTCGGGAAGCCGCGGCTGCTGGACATCTACATAGGCTTCATGCCACACCAGCTCGGTGAGCCCGGCGTCGCGTGCCAGCTCTTCGAGCTGTGCGCGCAGCTCGTGGATCAGCTGCTGGCCGCGTTCATTATCGGTGCCGTGCGAAGCGGCAAGTACGTGTATTCGTCCCATATTAGGTGTCCTAGCCCTTGCGGATCAGCTTGTGATTGGCGGCCTGAGCCTGCGGACGGATCACGATTTCGTCGAGGTTCACATGGGCCGGCGCGCTGACCGCGTAGCGGATCACCTCGGCCACGTCTTCGGCGGTCAATGGTTCGGCGACCCCGGCGTAGACGTTCTCCGCGGCTTCCTTGCTTCCCAGCCGGCGTAATGCGAATTCTTCGGTCTGCACCAGACCCGGAAGGATCTCGATGACGCGAATCCCGTTTTCGACTTCCTCCAGGCGCAACGCCTGGCTCATGGCGCGCTGCGCCGACTTTGCAGCGTTATATCCGCTGCCGCCTTCGTAGCTGGCCAATGCCGCGGTGGAGGTGACATTCAGGATTGTGCCACCGGTGGTGCGCAGCGACGGCAGCAGCGCTCGGGTCAGCCGCATGGTGCCCATGACGTTCGACTGCCACATGAACTCCCAATCTTCGTCTTTGGCCTCGGCCCAGTAGTCGCTGCCGCGTGCGCCGCCTGCGCAGTTCACCAGCGTGTCCGCACCGCCTTGTTCGGCGACGCTGAGCACCAGTGCGTCCACCTCGGACTGCACGCTCACGTCGGCGGCCAAGGCAATCGCACCGCTCTCCGCGGCCAGGGCGTTGAGCCGCTCGGCACGGCGGGCCACGGCGAAGACCTTCCAGCCTTGTGCGCGAAGTGCGCGCACCGTTGCCTGTCCGATGCCGCTGGACGCGCCGGTGACGAGGGCCGAACGGGAGATTTCAGTATTTTGCGAAGTAGTCATACCCCAACCTTAGAACTTCGCGGCTTCGGGGCGTGCGGCGATGAATTTGTCTTACGCGAAGACTTTCTGCGTTTCTAGTTCTCCGGCGGCCCTGCCTGGCTTGGGCCAAGCCTAGGCAAACTCTTCTGGGACGAGTGCACTATTGGCTCTGGCCCTTTGACGCTCTCCGTGCACAGCGTTGCTGGTCAAGTGGCCGAGACCATGGATCACAATGCCCGGCTCCCCGGCAAAGCATGGAAGAATGGAACCATGGCAGAAGACAACTTGGGCACAGACACGCCCGCAACGGTTTCCGTTCCTGACAAGCCCGCTTTGGAAGGCTTGGAGGAACGTCTTTCGTCCCGGTGGCGCACCGAGGGCACCTATCACTTCAACGAGGACACGACCCGCGAGGCCGTTTACTCCATCGACACTCCCCCACCGACCGCTTCGGGTTCCCTGCACGTAGGACACATGTTCTCCTACACGCAGACCGACGTGTTGGCTCGCTTCCAGCGCATGAGCGGCAAGAACGTGTTCTACCCGTTGGGCTGGGATGACAACGGCCTGCCCACCGAGCGTCGCGTGCAGAACTACTATGGCGTTCGCTGCGATCCGACCAAGCCGTACATCGAGGGCTACCGCCCGCCGGAGTCCCCGGCGAAGAACCAGCGCGACTGGGATGTGGTGAGCCGCAAGAACTTCATTGAACTCTGCGAAGAATTGGCGGTCGAAGACGAGAAGGTCTTCGAGCACCTGTTCAGCACCTTGGGCCTGTCCGTGGACTGGCGCATGACCTACCGCACCATCGATGACAATTCCCGCGCCGTATCGCAGCGCGCCTTCCTGGAAAACCTGGCGGAGGGCGATGCCTACATGGCAGAGGCGCCTACCCTGTGGGATGTTACTTTCCGCACCGCGGTGGCCCAGGCGGAACTCGAAGACCGCGAAATGCCCGGTGCCTACTACCGCTACGCATTCAATGCCGAAGGCGGCGAGCAGGTTTTCATCGAGACCACCCGCCCGGAGCTGCTCGCGGCCTGCGCAGGTCTTGTGGCCCACCCCGAAGACGAGCGTTACAAGCACCTCTTCGGCAAGACCGTCACCTCGCCAATCTTCGGCGTACCGGTGACCGTCTACCCGCACCCGCTGGCCCAGCCAGACAAGGGTTCGGGTATCGCCATGGTCTGCACCTTCGGCGACCTGACCGACGTCACCTGGTGGCGCGAACTGCAGCTTCCAACCCGTGCCATCATCGGCCGAGACGGCCGAATCCTGGCCGACACCCCGGAGTGGATCAGCACCGAAGCCGGCCAGGCCGCCTACGCAGAGATCGCGGCCAAGACCGTATTCTCCGCCAAGGAAAGCGTCGTCAAGATGCTCACCGAGGCGGATCTGCTCGATGGCGAGCCGAAGAAGGTCTCCCGTCCGGTGAACTTCTTTGAAAAGGGCGACAAGCCACTGGAGATCGTCACCTCGCGTCAGTGGTACATCCGCAATGGCGGGCGCGACGAAGAGCGCCGCACCCAGATGATCGCGCGCGGCGAGCAGATCGATTTCCATCCTTCGTTCATGCGCTCGCGCTACGAGAACTGGGTCTCGGGACTAAATGGCGACTGGCTGGTTTCCCGCCAGCGCTTCTTCGGCGTGCCGGTACCTGTTTGGTACAAGGTCGACGAACAGGGCGAACCGGATTACGATGCTCCGATCTTGCCCGAGATAGCGCAGCTTCCGGTTGACCCGGCTGCCGACGCTCCGGCAGGATTCACCGAGGATCAGCGCGGCGTGGCCGGCGGCTTCATCGGTGACGCAGATGTGCTCGATACCTGGGCTACCAGCTCGCTGACTCCACAGATCGCGGGCCGCTGGGGACGCGACGACCAGTTCTTCTCCAAGGTCTATCCCTTCGATCTGCGCCCGCAGGGCCACGACATCATCCGCACCTGGCTGTTCTCCACCGCCGTGCGCGCAGATGCGCTGCACAACGATGTCCCATGGAAGCATGCGGCCATCTCCGGTTGGATCCTGGATCCAGATCGCAAGAAGATGTCCAAGTCCAAGGGCAACGTTGTGGTTCCGAACGAGGTTCTGGAGAAGTTCGGTTCTGACGCCGTGCGCTACTGGGCAGCCAGCGCCAAGCTGGGCGCGGACACCGCCTACGAGATCAACCAGATGAAAATCGGTCGCCGCTTGGCGATCAAGATTCTCAACGCCTCGAAGTTCGTCTTGAACCTGGGCGCCACCGAGGCCAATGTGCTCACCGATGACGCATCGGTGGTGGCCAACGGCCTGGACCGCTCGCTGCTTCTGCGTCTGTCCACGGTCATCCGGGACGCACAGCGTGCCTTTGAGAATTACGACTACGCCCGTGCCTTGGACATCACCGAGTCCTTCTTCTGGTCATTCACCGACGATTACGTCGAGCTGGTCAAGGATCGCGCCTACGGCGGTCATGGTGCAGAGGAGCAGGCTAGCGTCCTGGCAACTCTGGCTACGACCTTGGATTCGGTGCTGCGTTTGTTCGCACCGTTCCTGCCGTTCGCTACCGAAGAGGTTTGGGGCTGGTGGCGCACCGGTTCGGTGCACCTGTCGCAGTGGCCGAGTTCCGCGCACCTGACGGCCGCTACCGAAGGCGCCGACGCAACGGTTCTCCCAACCGTCGGCATGGCACTTTCTGGCATCCGCAAGGCCAAGTCGGACGCTAAGGTCAAGCAGCGCACCGAGGTCCTCTCCGGTGAGATCCATGCACCGGCGGTTCAGGTTGAACAGCTGCGGGCCGGCTTCGCCGACCTCAAGTCGGCCGGCAACGCACGCGAACTGACTTTGGTTGAGGCCAAAGGCGAGCTGAGCGTAGTGAACGTGGAATTGGCTCCCGCAGAAGAAGCCTAGTCTTCGAAAACAGCGTGTGAAGAAGGCCGTCGAGATTCTCTCGACGGCCTTCTTCATGCCTGAGCCGTTCCACGAATCGACCTTCGAAGACGATGCCGAAGTCGCTTGTTGGTTCTCAACGCCTTGATATTATTTATTCATGCCTTAGAGTCAAGGGGTACGCTCATACTACGTATTCAAGCTGCTCTCCAGGGAGGCTCGCATGACTACCACGCCGGAAGACCCAAATGACTCCGATCCGCTCAGCGAGGGCCATCGCTCGACCCCCTCGCCTGGCGAATCAACGACGCCCCCTTCCAGTTCAGAACCGGCTGGACCATATCCGGGACAGGTGAATGACCCGCAGCAGGGCTACCAGGGGCAAAACCCGGATGAGAACCTCCAACGGATTCAGCTCAACGGCTGGCTATCTGCATTCTTCGGCATTATCCCGGCGCTGATCTTCTTTATCATCGACAAGGAACGCACCAATCCGATAGTGCGAGACTTCCATCGAGATACCCTGAATTTCAGCATCATCCGCGCGATCATCGGCTTGTTGGCGCTCCTGCCCGTGGTCGGCTGGGTCATCGGTCTGCTCGGTGGCCTCATCTGCTTCGTGGTGGCCATCGTGGCCGCAGTTAATGCTCCGAACGAGTATCAGGCAGGTCGTTCTTACAGGTATCCCTTCAATTTCACGTTCGTGAGCTAGCCAAGTAGCCGCGTTGCGGGCGATACCTAGCGTGCTGCTCTCGAACCTGTCGGTTCGAGAGCAGCACGCGTTAACCAGAATGTCCAGCGACAGGGTCAGTTGCCGTCCTCATCCTTGCTTTGCCCGGTTGGGCTTGGTATTACTACCTGCATCGGCTTGGCATCCTGCTTTCGCATGTCGTTAAAATATGCAAGCTGTTCGCTGACCGTTTGATCCAACTTTTGCCTAGTGCGCTTTTCGCTGGCACATTCCCCAGCGGCTTCATCCTCTGCTTGCATCCCCTGCTCCTCAACGGATTTGGGCGGAATGTCGTCACTGACATTCCGCCCAAATCACGTCCTGCTAGTTCTGAGCTGCGTTATATGCCTGCTCAACGACCGATCCCCAGTAGGGGCCGAACATCGTGTTACGCACTCCACTGTAACCGAAGCTGTTGACGGAGTTCTGGTATCCATCGGAACCGCCGAGGAACCATGGGCCGCCGGAGGATCCGCCCGTCATGTCGCAGGGAATGCCTTGGGACTGCGACTGTCCGTAGGGATCATCAGTGGCAGATCCACTACAGGACTGCAAAGTTTCACCGTTGAACGGGGTCGCGGCGGGGTATCCGAAAGCTGTGTAGCTCAATCCGCGCGCCTGGTTGAAGGCTACGCCCGAAGCTCCAACCTGATCTGCGAGGCTTACCCCGCTGTTGTCGGTGACCACCGCGAAGGCGGTGTCGTAGCTGATGTCTCCGCCGTTGCTCCACTGGGTTGGGGTGACCAGTTCGGTAGCCGCGAAGGAGCCATAGGGTGCGTTGCCGTTTTCATAGGCTGGAACGAACACCCATCGAGTTGCGAAGGCGCCCGGTCCTTCATTGGCGCAGTGGCCGGCAGTGGACACGGTCGATTCATTGGCCGAGACAACCGAGTTGCCCGAGCAAACGTAATCAGATCCGCCGAGGGTGAAGAACACCTTGCCGATATGGGACACCGGAGTGACTGCAGATCCCTTTTTCGGCTTGTTGGCGTTCTCGTTGCGCTTCAGCGCTTCCTGGCCGGCAATCTTCTTTGATTTGCCCGCCTTCAGTGGCGCGTTTGAGGCTGCTTTACCGTGGGCGAGGCTGTCAGCGGACTTGGCGTTTTCCATGCGCTCAGAAGTCCAGTAACTCATTGCATTTTCCGCCTGCGACAAGGTAATGCTTGTCGACTCGATCTTGTCCGTGGGGGCTGTGGGGGCAGCCATAGCCATCGATGCACTTCCACCGATGAGTCCGCCGGCCAGCAAAAGCGCGGCGAAAGCTCTGCCCTTGTTTTTGCCCTTCTTTGGACCACGATCTTCGTATCTATCTTGCACGATTTCTCCCTATCTGGCGGATGGGGGCCGCCATCGAAAGCATGTGCCGAAGCACCTGTGGGAGTTAGTCAAACACATCTTTCAGGCATTACCTAGGGGTTTCCAACAAGAAATTTGACAGTCCATTGTCGCTACCGTCAAAAAATATGAAACGGATTTTTTCCTACTAATAACTTCTGCGGGAGACAATCACGGCCCCGAAAACCAGGGCGCGCCTTTTGCCTTGGGGTTGCATTCGCTACTCACCAGTAATTTCCGGGAACCGCCAATCCCAACTGCCGATCGACTGAACCAGCTACTCTGAGGAGGAGCGGCAATAATTTATGAAAGCTCCGCGACGCACTTCACATTATTTACATAGAAGATTCACATATATTTTTTCAGGACAATTAGCAAGAAATGAAACATTAACTCACGACTAGTCAGTGAAAGCGCTCCCCCAAGATGCGCAGGGTTACTTATAATCCGTCGCGAACTAACCGCGCAAGAGCCATGGGAAGCCGGACCTATCGCTTAGCCCCTGCCAAAGACAAAAGGGTCCAGCCAAGAAATTTTTGGCTGGACCCTTTGGTGTTGGAAGCAAACCCGGATTATTCGAAGATTGGGCTTTCGGTCCGACTACGCTTCATCTCGAAAAAGTATGGGAATGAAGCAAGCTGCGCTGCAGCGTCAAACATCTTGCCTGCGTCTTCTCCGGTTGGAATACGGGTGATAACCGGCCCAAAGAAGGCGACACCATCCACAGCGATGATTGGCGTTCCTACATCTTGGCCGACCTTGGAGATGCCTACCTCGTGGCTTGCGCGAAGTGCAACGTCATTTTCATCGGTATTCGCCGCATCTGCGAGTTCGGCAGGCAGACCTACCTTCGCAAGTGCCCGGGCGATCACCTCGTCACGATCTGAAACCTTCTCGTGATGGAAAAGTTCACCCATGGCGGTATAGAGCTTGTCGATCACTTGATCGCCATGATCTTGGGCGGCCTTGATCACGACGCGGACCGGTCCCCAAGACTTATCCATGGAAGCGCGGTAGTCTTCCGGAAGTTCCCGTCCTTCGTTGAGCACCGATAAGCTCATAACATTCCAGCTCACGTCGATGTCGCGGACCTTTTCAACTTCCTTGATCCAGCGGCTAGTCGCCCAGGCAAAGGGGCAAATTGGGTCAAACCAGAAATCAACTTGAGTGCGCTTGGGCATGAACCCTCAACTTTCTACCGATAACTCAGCGGGATTTTAAACTATGCGGACTTCTTGTTTCGCTTGGCAGCGACCTCGTGTGAAAGAAGTAGCGGTGCTTCACGGTTCATCACCGTGCCACGGGTGACAACCACTTCGGCAATTTCTTCAAGGCTTGGCAGTTCAAACATGATCCCGCCAAGGCTCTCTTCCAAAATGGCACGAAGCCCGCGAGCACCAGTTTCACGTTCGATGGCCAGCTCAGCGACCGCATCCAATGCCTGCGGTTCGAAGCTCAGCTCCACACCGTCCATGCGGAACATTTTTTGGTATTGCTTGACCAAAGCGTTCTTGGGCTCAGTCAAGACCCGAACCAGGGATTCGCGGTCAAGGTGTTCGACCGTGGTGATCACCGGCAGTCGCCCGACAAACTCGGGTATCAAACCGAATTTCAGCAGATCCTCAGGACGAACATCGGAGTACGACGGGGTTTCAGATTTCAGCGCGGTCAAGGGCGCACCGAAGCCGATTCCCTTACGTCCCGCGCGCGAGGAAATGATCTCTTCGAGCCCTGCAAAAGCGCCAGCTACGATGAACAAAATGTTTGTCGTGTCCAACTGCAAGAAGTCTTGATGCGGATGCTTGCGTCCCCCCTGTGGCGGGACTGCGGCAACGGTACCTTCAAGGATTTTCAGCAATGCCTGCTGGACGCCTTCACCCGAGACATCGCGAGTAATCGACGGATTCTCGCTCTTTCGCGAGATCTTGTCGATTTCGTCGATGTAGATAATGCCTGTCTCGGCCTTCTTCACATCGAAGTCTGCGGCTTGGATTAACTTGAGCAGAATGTTTTCAACGTCTTCGCCAACGTAGCCAGCCTCGGTCAGGCTGGTCGCATCTGCAACGGCGAACGGAACGTTGAGTTTTTTGGCCAGTGACTGCGCCAAATAGGTCTTACCGCAACCGGTGGGACCTATCAACATGATGTTGGATTTTGAGACCTCAACATCGTCCAGTGGGTTGTCACTGTTTAAAGCAGCGACCGGAGCATGCTCCTGGGTGCCATGAATTCGTTTGTAGTGGTTGTACACGGCTACGGACAGTGCGCGCTTCGCGTTCTCCTGGCCGATCACGTACTCCTCTAGGGAGTTGAAGATCTCAAGCGGTTTTGGCAGCGAGAAATCTTCGGAGACCTGTTCTTCAGCAAACTCCTCTGCAATGATTTCATTGCACAGTTCGATGCATTCAGTACAGATGTAGACTCCGTGGCCTGCAATTAGCTTCTTAACCTGCTTTTGGCTCTTTCCGCAGAAAGAACACTTCAACAGATCCGAGCCTTCGCCCATTCGTCCCATCGCACCGATCTCCTGTTTGCTTGAGTTGCCGTGGACTATCCCAATTCTAGGTCAGATAACCCCAAAATTAGCTGAATATGGCGGTCTACCTGTGTGGTGTCCTCCTCTTGTGGAGAACGCACCAACAAGGTAAACCGCCAATACTCAATGATTATTCCGCGTAAGGCCTAGTTACCGAGCTGAGCGCGGTTTACCTTGCGTGGGGTAAGTACTTCGTCAACGATGCCATATTCCTTGGCGTCGGCGGCAGTCATGAATAGGTCGCGCTCCACGTCGTCGCGAACCTTCTCCACGGACTGGCCCGAGTGCCCGGCAATGGTCTCTTCCAGCCACGCGCGCATGCGCATTACCTCTTCGGCCTGGATCTGCAGGTCCGTTGCGGTACCGCGTTCGCCCCCGCCCATCGATGGCTGGTGGATCAGCACGCGGGCGTTTGGCAGCGCCAGACGCTTGCCCGGGGTGCCGGCGGCCAGCAATACAGCTGCTGCTGAGGCTGCCTGGCCGAGGCAAACGGTCTGCACCTCTGGGCGAATGAACTGGATCGTGTCATAGATCGCGGTCATTGCGGTGAACGAGCCGCCCGGTGAGTTGATGTACAAGGTGACATCGCGCTCCGGGTCCATGGATTCGAGCACCAGTAGCTGTGCCATCACGTCATCTGCCGACGCGTCGTCGACCTGGGCGCCGAGGAAGATAATGCGATCTTCGAACAGCTTGGCGTATGGATCCTGGCGCTTGAACCCGTATGGGGTGCGCTCTTCGAACTGTGGCAGGATGTAGCGGGCCGACGGCGTCTGACCGCTGATGGCTTCCGGATTGAAGTTCATGGTTTTCTCCTAGGACAAATCTTTGGGATTCAGGCGGATGAGTAAGACCGACTACTTGGCGGTATCGACGCCGCCGCCACCGGTGACCGTGCCGGCATGCATGGCGATCTGATCGTAGAAGCCGTACTTCAGGCCCTCTTCAGCGGTGAACCACTTATCGCGCTGGTTATCGATAAGGATCTGCTCAACGCTCTGACCGGTCTGCTCGGCAGTCAGGTCGCTCATGACCTTCTTCATGTGCATGATCAGCTCGGCCTGGATCTTAATATCAGAGGCGGTACCGCCGATGCCGCCGGAAGGCTGGTGCATCAGGATGCGGGCGTTCGGCGTAGCGTAGCGTTTGCCCGGAGTGCCCGAGGACAACAGGAACTGGCCCATCGAAGCGGCCAGGCCGGTTGCAACGGTGACGACATCGTTGGGAATGTACTGCATGGTGTCGTAGATAGCCATGCCCGCGGTGATGGAGCCACCTGGAGAGTTGATGTAAAGGTAGATGTCCTTTTCAGGATCTTCCGCCGAAAGCAACAGCAACTGCGAGCAAATAGCGTTCGCATTGTCGTCGCGGACCTCGGAGCCCAGCCAGATGATGCGCTCTTTGAGCAGGCGGTTGTAGATGTAATCCTCACGGCCGGCCGGGTCAACGGTGGCCATGGTGGGAGTGCGCGAATCATTTGACATGTTCTCTACCTCTTCCAAACGTGTAGATCAGATTTTGAAACTCTATTTCGAATCTCAAAGCTGCAACTGGTTACTTTGAGATTACTGACTTCAACCCGGCCTTGGGGCGTTTCATGCCCCGTTTTCGCTCACGGCGCATGAGTACACCGAGAGCGAACAAAAAATGGCCGCCTGCCAGCTTGTTTCCAAGCTGGCAGGCGGCCATCTATATTCCGGGGACTACTTGGCCTCGGTGGTCTCCTCGACCGCTACAGCTTCTTCTTCGCCAGCTGGCTTCACGAAGGAAGTCAGATCCACTGCGGCACCGTTCGAGTCGGTGACGGTTGCGAATTCCAGCACCTTGGCAAGTGCCTTGCGACGGCGAACTTCGCCCATCAGCATTGGGACCTGACCGGCGCCGTCCAGCATCTGTGCGAACTGGTTCGGTTCCATGCCGTACTGACCTGCGGTCTGCACGATGTAGTCGATCAACTCGGACTGCTCAACGCCAACTTCCTCGGCGTCTGCGACGGCGTCAAGGATGATTTCGTTCTTGAATGCACGCTCGGTGTTCCCGCGAACCTCTTCGCGGTGCTCCTCGGTGTCGTGGTCAGCTTCAGCGTCTGGTGCGTTGAAGTGCTGCTCGATCTGCTCTTCGATCACCGATGCAGGCACAGGGACCTCGATCAGTTCGACCAACTTGTCCAAGACGAGCTCGCGGGCCTCAACACCCTGCTCGACAATCTTGCCCTCAGCAGCATCGTTGGACAGCGACTCGCGCAATTCAGCGATGGTGTCGTATTCGGAAGCAAGCTGAGCGAAGTCGTCATTCGCTTCTGGCAGTTCGCGCGACTTCACGGCGGAGACGACAACGTTGACGGTTGCGGTCTTGCCTGCGTGCTCGCCACCGGCAAGGGTGGTCTCGAAGGTTGCGTCTTCGCCAGCGGACAGGCCGGTAACAGCCTCGTCCATGCCCTCAAGCATGTTGCCCGAACCCACCTGGTAGGACAGGCCCTGTGCAGCGTCAACCTCTTCGCCCTCAACCGAAGCGGTCAGGTCGAGAGTGACGAAGGAATCTGCAGCTGCTGGTGCTTCAACATCCTTCAGGGTGCCGAAGCGACCGCGCAGGTCGTCAAGGGCCTTCTCGATATCTTCGTCGGCAACTTCCTTCGCCTCGACGGAGACCTCGATGCCCTTGTAGTCAGGCAGTTCAACCTTCGGACGGATATCAACTTCGAAGGTGAAGACCAGCTGGCCTTCGCCTTCCTTCTCGATGGAAGGAAGCTCGGTGATGTCAACCTCTGGGCGAGACAGCGGGGTCAGCTCGTGCTCGACCATGGCCTTCTGATAGAAGTCGTTCAGCCCCTCGTTCACAGCGGTTTCAATGACGTAACCGCGACCAACGCGCTGATCGATCATGCGAGTTGGAACCTTGCCCTTGCGGAAGCCTGGAACCTGAATCTGCTGAGCGATGGTCTTGTACGCCTCATCGACGCGGGGCTTCAGTTCCTCATAAGGAACCTCAACGTTCAGTTTCACCCGAGTCGGGTTGACGTTTTCGACGGCGCTCTTCACAGCGTTGTACTCCTGAGTGTCTAAGAATTAGGTCTGATCTGCAAAAAACCCCGCAACATGGTGGCGTTGCGGGGTTATTCGACAGAGTCGGGGTGACAGGATTCGAACCTGCGACCTCACGCTCCCAAAGCGCGCGCTCTAGCCAAGCTGAGCTACACCCCGATTAGCAGTGATTAGTCTAACCTGAGTTATCCTTTATCCACTAATCGTTTGTGATGCATACCAGCAACTTTTCACAGTTCCCGGTGATCACCAGAGCTAAATTATATTTAGTTCTCGATTTCATGAGATATAAACCGAAGTTCTTATTTCACGAGTCGGGGTAACAGGATTCGAACCTGCGACCTCACGCTCCCAAAGCGCGCGCTCTAGCCAAGCTGAGCTATACCCCGTTGAACACCTAGTGAAAATCCCTTTTCACCTGAGTCAACATCTTGCGAATCGTTGCTGGGTTTTTGTTATCCCTGCGTGATCACAAGAAATAAATTTACACGGGTTCGCGCGAAATGCAAAATCGGCATCCTGCTGGCAATTATCAACAACTTCAGCGAATTTACGCGGAATTTACCGCCTTGACGTCTCTTTTTAGCGCAAATCAGCGAAAAAGGTGAGGTGAGTAACAGGAAATTTGAACGTTTTTCATCGCTTTTGCACTCAGTTCATCCAGCAAGTTCCACGATGGCTGTAGCCGCCGAACCGCACCAGACGGGACATTCCATGGACTCCGCGCAGTCAATCCATCGGGGCTACGATCACCCTATGGCAATTACTTGGGCACTGACCTTTGACTGCAATGCACCGGCGGATCAAGCGAAATTCTGGAAAGTGGCGCTTGATTATGCGGACGCTCCCCCGCCACCAGGTTTCACTTCTTGGACCGACTGGCTTATCGCTTGCGATGTGCCAGAGGACGAATGGGACGACGGGGCAGTGATTTGCGATCCCACCGGGGAAGGCCCGCAAATTTCGATGCTAAAGGTCCCGGAGGGGAAAACCGCAAAGAACCGGATTCATCTAGATCTGAAAGTTGGCCTAGGGCGGAAGCAACCCGCGCACTTGCGCCGGCAACGGATCGAAGAGAAGGTTGGGCTGCTTCTGAGCCTGGGAGCTAGTGAACTGGCGCGGCACTACATGAATGGTGAACTGGATCATGTGGTTCTTGCAGACCCCGAAGGAAATGAATTCTGCGTGGTTTAAGTAGCATTCGACCCTCGGCGCAAAAAAAGGTCCCGCATCAGCGGGACCTTTTTATTTGGAGGGGATGACGGGAATCGAACCCGCATCATTAGTTTGGAAGACTAAGGCTTTACCACTAAGCTACATCCCCACATTTCGTGACTTCATCGCCGCGAACAGAATTTAGTCTAGACCATAAATCTAGGTCCATGCAAATCGGCTGATTTGGGTTCCGACTTGGACGCATCCTCTATAGCACCACGTGGAGCCCGGTGGGGCGATAACGCGCCGAGGGGCCAGGATCTCCTGAGTGATTCCGCACCCACGCATCCAGATGCCTAGCGTGAAGCGTCTTTGCTGCGCGGCAACTTCTGGCACCGCGGACACCAGTACAGTTTCCGACCAGCCACTTCTTCGAGTCTTATGCTCCCTGGGCACTTGCGACAGCCCATCCCCTGACGCTGATAAACGTAGTAGGCGTTGTCCGGCCAGAGCACGCCTTCAGGATCGCGATCCTCTTCGCGAGTGGTAATGATCTTTCCATCGCGGACCCCGTCCTCCATGATGGCGACAATATCCCACCACAATCTGTTGGCGGTTCGCCCGGAAAGCTGGTTGGACGGAAGGCTTGGGCAAACACGATTCCGGAATAGCGCCTCGGCGCGATAAATATTCCCAACACCGCTGATCAGGTTCTGATTCATCAACGCGACGCCGATGGGTGTGCTGGTGCGCGCGAGATTGACTCGAAACTCCCTGAGCCCTGCGTCCAAGTATCGCTGGTCTACGCCTGGTTCCACCTGCCCCTTGGCAGCTTGAAAACGCGCGGATGCCCCCGCCAGCGGATCCGGCCCAAGCTTCGCTAGCTGCCGTTGCACCTGATCGATGTCCAAGACTTCGCATGCGGTAGGTCCACGTAGATCCGCCCAGCCATGCTTGGATACGATGCGAGCACGGACCGCTCCGATTGGAGCAGGCGGTCCGGAGTACGACGCAGTCTCCTGCATGCTGGCTTCGCGCTCGCCTATGCGTCGTGGAGCGCCGATGGACGATGCACCAGCGAATAGGCTGTCGCCGCCAAAGTCGAAAGCCCCATAGAGGCCTAAGTGCACCCGCAGATATAGGTCGTTGGAGAAGCGGCAAAACAGTTGCTTCCCTTTGGCGAAGGCGTGCTCTAGCTCGTGGCCGTCAATGCGAGCGGCATCCGATGCAAAGCGCCCTTGGGGCGAAGAAACCTGTACCGCCTGTCCACCAAAGACATCGTCGAATTGGCGGGACAGGCGATGCAGGGAATGTCCTTCAGGCACAGTTAGTCGATAACCTCGCCGGTTGTTTCATACGAGGCGATTTTGCCGATGCGGCGCACATGTCGTTCGGCGTCGCTAAAAGGTTCAGCCAGGAATGCTTCGATTAGCTCAGCGGCTTCCACCACCGAGTGCTGGCGTCCGCCAACGGCGATGACATTTGCATTGTTGTGCTCGCGAGCAAGCTTCGCGGTATCAAGGTTCCACGCTAGCGCTGCGCGCACGCCTTCCACCTTGTTCGCAGCAATCTGTTCGCCATTGCCCGATCCGCCGAGGACGATACCCAAGGCGTCTAGCCCCGCGCGCTGATCCGCAACGACAGCTTGGGCCGCGTTAATGCAGAAAGCTGGGTAATCATCTTCTGGATCATAGGCCTCCGGCCCGTGATTGACCATTTCGTACCCTCGGTCCGTGAGGTGCTTGACCAAGAAGTCGCTCAGTTCCAGACCTGCGTGGTCAGTGGCGATATGCACGCGCATGTTTTATTGCCTCATTCATTGGGAGGAAAGCCGGTTTAATGCTCCCTCAAGCTTAGCGACCCCCGGGACATAGAATCTAACTCTGCAATGATTCGCAGTGTCTGTGACACCTCATATGAGCACGCACTATTTTGCCAGTCATAAAAAATTTTGCGGTCAAGGACTTGCGTGCTCCCCCGTTGCCAGTGACACAATGGAGGAAGTTATTCAATATTCGTTTCAGAAACTGAGGCGATGTCACTTCATCGCCTGAAGACGGAGAGCCCAATGCCCGGAATGAACCTCACGCGCGCCGAAGCAACCGAGCGCGCGAATCTGATCAATGTCGACAGCTACGAGGTGAGTCTGGACCTAACCCAGGGCGACCGCGTATTCACTTCCCGCACTACCGTACGTTTCACCGCGAGCCCGGGAGCAAACAGCTTCATCGACGCGATCACCGACACCGTCCGTTCGGTGGTCCTCAACGGCACCGAGCTGGATCCAGCAGTCGTCTCCGACGGTGTACGGATCCAGCTTCCAGAACTCGCGGCACAGAACGTGCTGGTGATCGACGCCGATGCGCGCTATATGAACACTGGCGAGGGACTGCACCGATTTGTAGACCCAGTCGACCAGGAGGTATATCTCTACTCCCAGTTTGAGGTCGCCGACTGCCGCCGCATGTTCGCCGTATTCGAACAGCCGGACCTTAAAGCCACCTTCCAGTTCTCGGTGAAGGCCCCGACGAAGTGGAACGTTGTTTCAAACGCGCCAACACCTCAGCCAGTGGTCGATGGCCAGGCCTCACGTTGGGATTTCCCGGCCACTCAACGCATCTCTTGCTACATCACCGCACTGATCGCAGGACCCTACGAGGTTGCAAGGGATTCGCTGGTCTCGTCCGACGGCCGCACCATAGAGCTTGGAGTCTTTGCCCGCGCCTCGATGATGCAGTATTTGGATACCGAAGATATCGTCACCATCACCCGCCAGGGATTCGAATTCTACGAAAAGAACTTCGGAGTGGCATATCCGTTTGAAAAGTACGATCAGCTTTTCGTTCCGGAATTTAATGCCGGAGCCATGGAGAACGCCGGAGCCGTTACCTTCCTCGAAGAATATATCTTCCGCTCCCGTCCGACCCACGCCATGGTGGAACGCCGAGCGATCACCATCCTGCACGAACTGGCTCACATGTGGTTCGGCGACTTGGTCACCATGAAGTGGTGGAATGACCTTTGGCTCAATGAATCCTTCGCGGAGTTCATGTCGACCCTTGCCGCGGCGCAGAATACCGAGTTCACCAGTTCTTGGACCACCTTCAACATCATGGAAAAGAACTGGGCCTACCGCCAGGACCAGCTTCCGAGCACCCATCCGATCGTTGCCGAGATCAACGATTTGGAAGATGTGGAAGTCAACTTCGACGGCATCACCTATGCCAAGGGCGCTTCGGTGCTGCGCCAGCTGGTGGCCTTCGTTGGCCAAGAAGAATTCATGGCCGGTGTGCGCGAGTATTTCAAAAAGCATGCATGGTCCAACACCGAGCTGCCAGACTTGCTGACCGAGCTTGAGTCGGCAAGCGGGCGTGATTTGAGCGATTGGGGCACCTCCTGGTTGGAGACCGCCGGCGTGAATACTTTGAAGGCGGACATTTCCACCGATGATTCCGGATGCATCACCGGATTCACCATTAACCAGTCGGCCATCGAACAGTTCCCAACACTGCGCAAGCACCGGCTGGCGGTAGGCTTCTACACCCTCGATGAGCAGGGCAAGCTCGTCCGCGTACACCGCGAGGAGCTCGATGTTGCTGGCCCGGCCACCGAAGTTCCGGCGCTTGTAGGAATGCAGCGCCCCGATCTGGTCTTGCTTAACGACGATGACCTGACCTACACCAAGATTCGTCTGGATGAGATCTCGCTGGCTACCGCCAGCGAGCACTTGAAGGACTTCACCGAGTCATTGCCGCGCACCTTGGTGTGGAGCGCAGCTTGGGATGCGGTGCGCGATGCTGAGACCCCGGCTAGCGCCTATGTGCAACTGCTGCTCAACAATATCGGACACGAAATTGATTCCTCGGTGATCATGGTGCTGTTGCGCCAGCTGAATACCGCAATGGATTACTACGTATCCGGCGACAAAGCCAAGGAGCTATCGGTGCAAGCCGCCGATCGCCTGTGGGAATTGGCGCAGCGGGCCGAATCAGGTTCCGATGCCCAGCTTCAGTTCGCCAAGGCCTTTGCGCATCGTTCGCGCACCGCGGCCCAGCTCGACCAGGTGGCCGGCTTGCTCAATGGCACGGTTCTGTTGCAGGGCCTTACCCTCGACACCGATCTGCGCTGGTCCTTGGCGATCGCGTTGTCTGCCGGGTCCCGCATGGATGAGAAAGCCCTCGACGCGATGCTCGCAAGCGATGACACCGCTAAGGGCAAGGCAAGCTGGTTCACCGCCCGGGCAGCTCGACCGACAGCCGAGGCGAAGGCCGAGGCCTTCGCCGCAGCGACCTCGGCGACACTATCCAATGATCAGCAAGGCGCGGTGATATCCGGATTCAATATTGCCCACGATAACTCGCTGCTCGAAAGCTATACCGAGGATTACTTTAATCTGCTGATTGATGCGTGGGAGAACTTTTCCCATGAAATGGCGAAGCAGATCGTGCTCGGTTTCTACCCTTCCTCTATGGTCTCCGTGCAGACCATCGAACGCACCGATGCGTTTTTGTCGGCGCTAGGTGAAAAGCATCCGGCCATGCGCCGACTGTTGGTTGAAAGCAAAGCAGATGTGGTTCGGGCGCTGGCCGCACAGGCCACGGACGCCGAAGCCTAACTTTTAGTTTGCACCGGTGGTGTGCGGTGTGGCTCGATGGGGTTATGGTACCTAGTAGGTACGGAAACCAGCCATTGTGCCACACCGCACACCACAAGCATTTTAAAGGGTGGGAGAATAGCAGCATGGACCTCTCGCAGCACAGCTATCGAGTCGACATAGAGTGGACAGGTAATCACGGAGCTGGCACCACCAGCTATCGTGACTACGGCCGTGAGCACATCATCCGCGCGGCCGGGCTACCCGACATCGCGGGCACGGCCGATCCGACTTTTCATGGCAGCCCCGATCGCTGGAACCCCGAACAGCTCTTGTTGGCGGCCTTGAGCCAATGCCATATGCTCTCCTATCTCCATGTAGCCGTGACCCATGGAGTTGTTGTCACCAGCTATCAGGACCAGGCTTCCGGTAGCTTGCGGTTGAACCGAGATAACAGTGGAGAATTTACCGAGGTGATTCTCCGCCCGCAGGTTCAGTTAGCCGATGAGTCCCAACGAGAACTCGCGGATTCTCTCCATCAGCAAGCCAATAAGGTATGTTTCATCGCTAGATCCGTGAATTTTCCGGTTCTCCATGAACCAGTTGCCGCTTAATTTCAGGAAAGTACCCATGAGCGATTTGAACCCACTGCCCCACACCGTGAAGCGGGATCCCATGACCAATCCGGTGGTTACCGGTCCGTCGAGTGAAGAATTCCTGCAATTGGCGCAGGCACCGGTGGATGCGTCCGACTACGCCGGAACCTTCTACGCGGAAGTAGGCGGCCGCGAAGTCTTTGCGCAGCTGAGCAAAAACTTCTACGCCTCCGTTGCAGAAGACGCGGAATTCCGGGAAATGTATCCGGAGAAGGATCTCTTCCCCGCGCAAATTCGATTACAGCTGTTCCTTGAGCAGTACTGGGGCGGCCCGACATCATACTCGGAGCACCGCGGGCATCCACGCCTGCGCATGCGCCACATGCCTTACCTCGTCAACCCGCATAATCGAGATGTTTGGCTCGGGCATATGAATAAGGCTATCGATCAGCTGGAGCTGCCAATGCTTCATGCCGAGACGCTGCGAGAATATTTTGATCGCGCGGCGCACTCCTTGCTCAACGCATCAAGCTAAATTCTCGATAGGCAGTCCGCGCCGGGACTACCGGCGCGGATTTCGCCTCTAGGCAAGCAGGGCTGAACGGCGCAGCAGCACATGTCCCAGGCCGTTGCTGACTCGAATCCAGTTCCCCTGGCGCAGTACACGGCTTTCGCCGCCGGGGGTCAGGAATCCCAAGGCATGCATCGCGAATGCGGCGCCAAGCGGTAGAGGTGGCTCGGTGTTCTCCAGCTCGGAAGACCAAACCCGCTGGCGGATTTGCGCTACGACAGGTTTCCCCGGATTAGCAGGTAAAGCTTGGGCTACCGCGTCAATACCTGTCTGCGTGGCTGCGGATAGAACGTCATCAGGAACGCTCCCAGCATCTTCCCACCCAGACATTGGAACGGTAATACCTGCCCACCTGGGATTTTCTTCCACTGGCGGCAACACGAATTCGGTGGATGCATCGCCCATTCGCGCCAAGCGATCCTGAATTGCGGAGAAAGAATAGCAAGCATTTACCGCGCCCGCCACGGCTAACCGATGCACACGCATACCAAGAATGGTGTAATTGCCCTGGCCTAGCTCGGCCGGGACTAGAACCGGAACATAAACCGCAAGGGCAGTGCCTCTAGCGGTCAGCAAGGCTCCGTCATCTTCAATTGCCTTAGCCCTGCTCAGCAGGTTGGCTAAATCGCTTACTGAATTGGAATCTTCAAAAACAAGTGCGTCACTGACCATAGGCCAATCGTCTCATGACTTGATCCTAATCATCCGGCGCAAGCAAGCATTTTCGTCATATGCCGGCTCCGTCGTGCGGTGCTGTCGCGAGATTCTTGACACTTGTCACGATAGAGTTTTCAAAGTCATCGCAAGCACGTCAAGGAGTCATTATCGTGACAGAGGAACTAGGCACTACTCAGATCCTGCTAGATCTCTTGGATCTAGACGGAGACGACCGGGCGCGTACGGATGAAGATATCTTCATCGGCCATACTCCCAAACAGTCTCGAACCCGAGTCTTCGGTGGCCAGGTCCTGGCCCAATCTGTGGTTGCTGGATCACGCACCGTTCCCGATGGACGGGCAATTCATTCAATGCATGGTTACTTCCTGCGTCCAGGTGATGCATCGCAGAACATCACCTTCGGTGTCCAGCGGCTGCGTGACGGGCGTTCATTCTCGGCGAGACGAGTACATGCTTATCAAAACGGCGTGCCCATCCTGTCCATGATTGCTTCTTTCCAGGAGCCTGCTTCCG
The DNA here is from genome assembly GCF_052379505.1 of Glutamicibacter sp. 363. NCBI lineage: Bacteria > Bacillati > Actinomycetota > Actinomycetes > Micrococcales > Micrococcaceae > Glutamicibacter > Glutamicibacter sp. 363. The sequence goes on from NZ_JBQSYR010000001.1 coordinate 83,637, forward strand.
GCCTGGATCATCACGATCCGGTGCCATTTGACGTGCCGGCTCCGGAGACTTTGCGCACAACGGCGGAAATTATCGGCAAGTTCGACCACCCGGTTGCTCGTGAATGGGCTTACGAGCGGCCTTTTGATATGCGTCACATCACCGAACCGGTTTATCTTCCCGGCTATGACCAGCACGAGGCCATGGCAGCGGTATGGATGCGCACCACCGCCCCGATGCCCGATGATCCAATGCTGCACCGCGCCGCGCTGGCCTACGCCAGCGACTACATGCTGCTTGAACCGGTGCTTCGAGGACATGGAGTCAGTTGGATTCATCGTGGCCTGAGTATCGCCAGCTTGGACCATGCCATGTGGTGGCATCGTGAATTCCGGGCCGACGAGTGGTTGCTCTACGTACTGCGATCACCGAGCGCTTCTTCGGCTCGTGGCCTCGGCACGGGGCAGGTTTTCAATGCTGCCGGTGAACTGGTAGCAACCGTAGCTCAAGAGGGCATGGTGAGACTTCCAGAATTCTTGTCCGAAGACGAATAGCCTCGGTTCGCGCTCGATCCCAATCAGTCCCCTGATGCGGCACGCAACGATGGACAGGCTCTTTGGTTACTTGTTCTTTGGCGAGGAGAATCAGACGCGCCAAGAAACGGGGCTAGGAATGGGCAGAAGTCGTCGCGTGGCCGTTAATGTCGGCAGAACACCTGAACTCGTTGCTTAAATATCGCTCTCGGCATCCCCGGTTTCCAGTCTTCGGGCGCCGGCTCCTTCTTGGGCGAGCGCGTCCTCTGGATTCAGCAGCAAGCAAGCTTGCATCGAAAGGCACCCGCAACCGATGCAGCCCATGAGCCTGTCTTCTAATTCTTCGATTGCTCGCCGGCGGCGCTCGAGGACCCGCTTCCATTCGTTGGATGCGCGTTGCCAGTCCTTCTCAGAGGGAATTTTATCCATTGGCACCGGCTCAAGAGCGTGCCGGATGTCCGCCAGAGGAATACCGAGCTTGCTGCCGACGGTAATCAGCGAAATGCGTCGAAGCATATGGCGTGGGTAACGTCGCTGATTGCCGGATGTTCTGGTCGAACAGATCAATCCAATTTCTTCATAGTAGTGCAGCGCTGATTTTGCCACGCCGGTGCGTTCGCTGACGTGTCCAATCCCGAGCAGCTCCTGGCCGGGTTCTACATGTTCCGCCATGTTTGCTTCCCTATGCCCCTCATCACTGTCCAGTAGCTTGACCTCAAGTTTACTTGAGGTTCTAGGCTAATGGGTAGATGGTGTCCATGCACACAGATACTTTTCGAATAGGAACCATGGATCGCGAAGATTCAGCAAGCGAAGGACTACTTACATATGAAGAATTTGTCGGCTGATTTCCGCGATGCATTTCGCGCACACCCTGCGGGTGTAGCCTTAATCACCGCAACGGTAGCTGGCATTCCCTACGGACTAACCATCTCCAGTCTGGCATCGCTGTCCATCGAGCCTGTAGCGGTTTCTTTTTCACTCACCAAAGAATCCGGAGCCGCAGGTGCGGTACTTTCCGCAAGCTCTTTCATGATTCACATGCTGGGCGAAGACCATTCGGAGCTTGCCGACAATTTCGCCCGCCCCGGCGCTCCTCGCTTCACACCCGAACAGGGTTGGTCCTATCTGCCAACCGGCGAGCCTCACTTCGACCAGGCGCCCGTGTCCATGCGTGCACAGATTCACTCGTCGATTAGCGTCGGCGGTTCGCGGCTGATAGCGGCAGAGATCCTTCAAGTCATCACGGGAGAGCCAGTCCAGCACCTGATGTACCAGAACCGCGAATACCTGAAGCTGCCTTCGCTGCTCGATGCATCGGCACCGCGTAAATAATCAAGGCTTGCGGCGGCAACGTTACTTAGATAGCCCAAAGGCCACCACGAAAATAATTCGTGGTGGCCTTTGGCTTCGACTCAGACTTAGTCGCGAGTCAGGCGACGGTGGGTCACGCGATGCGGCTTAGCTGCGTCGGCCCCCAACCGTTCAACCTTATTGTCTTCGTAAGACTGGAAGTTTCCTTCGAACCAGTACCAGTTCGATGGGTTTTCTTCCGTACCCTCGTAGGACAAGATATGGGTTGCGACCCGGTCCAGGAACCAACGGTCGTGCGAGACGACCACTGCGCAACCGGGGAACTCGAGAAGAGCATTTTCCAGTGACGAGAGAGTTTCAACGTCAAGGTCGTTTGTAGGCTCATCGAGGAGCAAGAGGTTTCCGCCCTGCTTCAGGGTCAATGCAAGGTTCAGACGGTTACGCTCACCACCGGAGAGGACACCGGCCTTCTTCTGCTGGTCTGGGCCCTTGAAGCCGAATGCCGAGACATAGGCACGCGATGGCATCTCAACCTGACCGACCTGAATGTAGTCCAGGCCTTCCGAAACTACTTCCCATAGGGACTTTGTCGGATCAATGTTTTCGCGGTTCTGGTCAACATAGGAAATCTTGACGGTATCACCGATCTTCAGCGTGCCCCCATCGAGTTCTTCCATGCCAACAATGGTCTTGAACAGAGTCGATTTACCAACACCGTTAGGACCGATCACACCGACGATGCCATTTCGAGGAAGTGAGAAGGACAGTCCGTCGATTAGCACACGTTCGCCGAAGCCCTTGTTCAAGTCCTGGGCTTCGATGACGACCTGACCCAAGCGTGGACCAGGTGGAATCTGGATCTCTTCGAAGTCAAGCTTGCGGGTGCGCTCGGCCTCCGCAGCCATTTCTTCATAGCGGGCCAGACGAGCCTTCGACTTCGTCTGGCGTCCCTTGGCGTTGGAGCGCACCCAGTCGAGCTCTTCGGCCAGACGCTTGGCAAGCTTCTGGTCCTTTTTGCCCTGTACCTCCATACGCTCGCGCTTCTTCTCCAGGTAGGTGGAGTAGTTGCCCTCGTATGGGTGCAGGCGACCGCGGTCAACTTCACAGATCCACTCTGCGACGTGATCCAGGAAGTAACGGTCGTGGGTTACGGCCAAAACCGCGCCCGGGTAGGCTGCCAGGTGCTGTTCGAGCCACAGTACGGACTCGGCGTCCAAGTGGTTAGTAGGCTCATCGAGGAGCAACAGGTCTGGCTTCTGCAGCAGCAATTTGCACAGCGCGACGCGTCGACGCTCACCACCGGAGAGGTGGGTGACCATTTCGTCGCCCGGCGGGCAACGCAGGGCATCCATTGCCTGTTCGAGCTGGTTGTCGATGTCCCAAGCATCGGCGGCGTCAATAGCCTCCTGGAGCTTGCCCATCTCTTCTAGCAAGGTGTCGAAATCGGCACCTTCCTGAGCCATCTCTTCTGAGATTTCGTTGAATCGGGTGATCTTTTCATAGATCTCACCGACGCCTTCCTGGACGTTGCCCAGGACGGTCTTTTCTTCGTTGAGGGGTGGTTCCTGCAGCAAGATGCCCACAGAGTAACCAGGTGAAAGACGTGCCTCACCATTGGACGGGGTATCGATTCCCGCCATAATCTTCAGGATCGTTGACTTACCAGCACCGTTAGGACCCACGACACCAATTTTGGCGCCCGGGTAGAAGGACATGCTGACATCGTCAAGGATGACTTTGTCACCAACGGCCTTGCGAGCCTTGGTCATCGTGTAAATAAATTCCGCCATGGTCTTAAGGCTAGTGCCTCAGAGGGTGCAAATCCGAATCCACACACCACTATTTTGCTCCAGTGGTGCCCGGTTTCACACGTTTTCCCGCGACACCACTGAATGCAGAGGATTTACGCTGCGTCGGTGTCCCTTTCAGGCCACGAGCCACCGGTATTCTCGCTCATGGGATGGTTGCGCGATTCGATTTGGGAGGGATGTGGCGAACGTTCAATGTCTCCCGAGGCGGTTCGCACTTTAGTGAAGTGCGAAGTCCCGAACTTCAGGTCATGGCCGAACGAGAAGGCCTCAATATCAGCGCTCGTTCCGCGCGATCCATCCGCCCGTTCGAACTGGCGAATTTGGAGCTTGCCGATGATGACAATGTGGTCGCCCTGCTCCAACGACTCCATCCCATTCTCGGCCAGCCCTCGGAAAGCACTGACGGAGAACCAGTTGGTTCCGGCATCGACCCATTGCCCGGTTTCAGGGTCCTTTTTGCGTTCGTGAGTCACCGCACGAAATTTGAGCACCGCAAGCCCCTGCGGGGTGATACTCAATTGTGGCTCTGTTCCAATTACTGCACGGATGGTCACAAGATCACTCATGACGTTCTTCTCCTTTGGTCCTGCCCCGGGAGCGGCCCCGGGCTTCAGTCCATGCTGAGCCCCTGCCCATTGGATCCAGTACTCTTCAGCTCATTCTGTGGATAACTTGGATCGGTTCTTGCCCGGAAGGCTCCGAATAGCACCATCACCAAAATCACCGCCCCAGGCAAGATCCAACCCGACCAGCCCAGGATTGAGGCCTTGGTCGAATCAAGCATTGACCCCATCATCATGAACAGCGATACCAACCCCACGCTGGCATTGAAGACGCCATGAGCAAATGCGGCAGGCCAGACGGAGCCACTGAACGTGCGCAGCCAGGCAAAAAATGCCCCTACAACGATGCACATTCCGCACATCGCGGCAAGGCCCCACGCGCCCTTGGCGAATGGGTAGTTGTATCCCAATAAGATCAATGGAGCATGCCAGATACCCCAAATAACACCTGAAATCAAAATTGCGGGCACCTGCCCTATTGGCTGCAGTTTTGGCCATAGCCATCCACGCCAACCGATCTCTTCACCCAGGGCAGGAATGAGGTTCATTAATCCGGCAACGAGGATGATTCCTGCCTGGCCAAGCAAATATCTGCCGGGTCCGTCGGTCCCCGCCACGAAGTTCAAGACCATGAACTGGTTCAAGTCTCCGGGGAAGACCCCTAGCCACGTTCCAATGATTGGCGCCTGAACTATCAGGACGATCGGCAATAGGTAGGCAAGCAGCACTGCGAGCAGAAATCGCGTGGGCTTGCCAAGCGGAAGCAGTCCGGATTCCTTCAAGAATTGTTTTCCGCGACGTTGAAGCAAGCTCATACACAGGGCAGCGACAGCGGGCGTCAGCATCATACCCATGGCGATCCACATGAATTGCGGATGATGAAGGCCCGAGCCTTGCCACAACGGCAAAGCGACGAGCCACGCGAGCCCTAAACTTATGGCCGTATAACAGGCGATGCTTTTCAGACCGCCAATTCTCCATCGCTGCATACAAAGATTCCCTACTCAACGCCCAACAAAGCGGTCCTACTACAACACTAGCGTCTCCGGTTAGAGATCTTGCTTGTCAATGGGCTAAACTAATTTTCGGTTACGCCTCCGTAGCTCAGCTGGATAGAGCAAGAGCCTTCTAATCTCTAGGTCGCCGGTTCGAATCCGGCCGGGGGTACCAAATTAAACCGTCGCTCTCTTGGTAAAACAAGTGAGCGGCGGTTTTTCTTTTCGAATCGAGAAAGAGGCCGCCTTAGCGGGCTTTGACCATAGTTTTGTTTTTCAGCCCCAAGCCATGGCATCTTTTCAGATTTGCGCATCACCAAATGAAGTATTCCTCAGACCAGGATTCAGGCCTGCAACAGTCCACCACGTTCGCGATCACATCATGTCGCTTCAGGGCTAATGCGCTTGCCCGCCGAGATTGCACTCCTGCCCGTGGATCGTCACTGGCAGTCCCGCAACAATTTGATTCGAAAACTCCTAGTTTCACCCCTGCCCCAGGCCGCATCGCTTGCATGGCGCCTTCGTGGCGCTTCGCCAATCGCTTTATTGCCGATAGAAATCCTCATGCTCAGCGGCTTAGAACGAACTCCGGCTAGCCGAACACCGGGACTAAAAGTATCCGATACTTAGAGTTTCATCGGAGCCCCCTAAAAGTGCGCTAGCAGTACTCGGAATCGCATAGATTTTAGTTTCAACTTTTTTGAAACTGGGATAAACTCAAGGTGCTGTACAAATCAGGAGGAACCGGTAAATGGCGCTCATCGCCCCCGCTCGAGCAAAGCCGGTATTCGGCGAACGCTTAAGCGTTAACCTGATCTTTTTGATTGCTGGTTTATCCTTTGCCTCCTGGGCGGGCCGACTTTCGATCTTCGCCATGATCTTTGATTTTTCTGGCTCTCGGCTCGGGGCTTTCCTCTTTTGCATGACCGCCGGAACACTGGCCGGCATCACGTTTGCACCGGCACTGAGCCGAAGAATCTCGGCCAAGAACTTGCTCTTGGTGTTGCCGATAATCCTTGCCCTAATACTTGTCGGGCTAGGAATGTCCGTGTCGATACTGCACAGCGAGGTCTTAGCATTCGTCGTGCTTTTCACCAATGGGCTGGTTTTTGGTTGCCTTGACATCACCATGAATGTCAATGGGGCCAAGGTTGAACGAAAACTTGGTAAGAGCATCATGCCTTCCCTGCATGGCTACTTCAGCCTTGGCTCCTTGCTTGGCGCAGGAATCGCGACGACCACCCTCAGCTTGGGCATCACTACGGCATGGCACTTTATTCTGGTCGCCGTCGTGATCATTGCATTGGCACTAGTAGCGCAGACTGGATTCAGGGATTGGAACTACAACTACTCCCGTCCACGAGAAAGCACCCAGCTGAAGGTTTCGGGAGCACGCTCCCACCGGGGCTTATTGCTCTTGCTCGGACTTATGGTGGCTGGACTGAGCTTCGCCGAGGGGGCGGCCAATGACTGGCTGGCAGTGGCCTCGGTTGACGGCCATGGTTTGGACCACCCAACCGGTGCCTTGATGTTCACCCTGTTCGCCGGAGCCATGACGATAGGCCGGTTCGCCGGTGGGCCGATCGTGGACCGCATCGGCACCAAGTGCTCGCTGATGATCATGGGAATGATCGGCCTAATCGGGATCGTGCTATTCATCCTGGGCGAAAACACTGCAACCCTAGGAGCGGGCGCCGTACTTTGGGGTCTTGGAAGTGCCCTTGGCTTCCCTGTTGGCATGTCGATCGCTGCCTCACGTAGCGATCACCTCGGCCCACGAGCCGTGAGCGTGATCAGCGCTTTCGGTTACGGTGCGATGCTCAGCGGACCTCCGGTAATCGGATTCGTAGCGGATGTCACCGGCTTACCGCAGGCGCTATGGATCATTGCGGGTATTTTGGTGATTTCGTTACTCATTACACCTCGCGCCGCGCAGTCCGGCAACGCGGTTGAAGTCAACCATTAGACCGGCAGGATCGCCCGCTCTTTGATATTTCGCATCACGATCGTGCTATTTAGTTTTTCTACTCCTGGCAGCTCGACTAGCACGTCATCGTATAAGTGCTGATAATGCGTCAGGTCTTTGGCGTACACACGAAGCAGGAAATCCGGTTCGCCAAACAAGCGCTGCGCTTCGACGATGAGTTCGTCCTTCTCTACAGCCGCCTCAAAGGCCTTGAGTTGGGTTCGGTCTTTCAGTGTCACGAACACCAACGCTTCGAAGGCCAGCCCTACGCGCTCAGGGGTGACAACGGCTTGATATCCGGCGATAACCCCCGTGCGTTCGAGTTCGCGAATGCGACGGTGGCATGGCGCCACCGATAGTCCCACCTTGTTCGCCAAGGCGGTTGCACTCATCCGGCCGTCCAATTGCAGCTCAGCGATAATCGCACGATCCAACTTATCCATAGCGCCAGCATACTACGCAAAATAATTGCGCTAAGCGCGGCTATCTCGAATAAATTGCGCTCAAATTTCGTCATTTCAAGCAAAATCGGCAAACACTTTTCGATGAATATTTCCTACGCTTGCCCTAGTACTGCAAGAACCACGAGGAGACACCTTGGATATCGCTCAACTAACCGGATTCCTCCTTGTCTCCGTTACGCTTGCCTGCACTCCGGGTGCCGATTGGGCGTATATCATCTCTTCTGCCATTGGGCCCAAGGGGTATTGCGCAGCGGTTTGGGGGCTCCTCACCGGATATCTGTTTCATACCGTGCTACTGGTCTGCGGTGTGGCGGCACTTGTGGCTAGCTCGCCGCAACTCTTGTTGTGGCTCACCATGGCCGGATCCCTTTACCTTTTGTGGCTTGGCATCATCACCCTCGCGAGTTGGAGATCCGCGAAATTTTATAGCGGCTCATCAGCTACACCTTCCGCGTCCATGACTCCGGTGAGTTCTTCAAGCGATCCCACGGAGCTTCCATTCGCGGCTGCCGCCGTGCTTACCGAAAGCCGTCCGCTGCTGAAAACTGCCGGCCCATGGCGCGGCGCGTTTTTCAAGGGCCTGCTCACCAGCAGCACCAACCCGAAGGCTTTGCTTCTCTACCTTGCGCTCATCCCCCAATTCATTGACCATTCTGCCGCCTGGCCGCTATCGCTGCAGACCGGAGCCCTGGGGCTCACGCACTTCGCCGTTTCAGTCCTTGTGTATTTCTCGATTGCCTTCGCCTCGCGTCTTTTATTACGCTCACGTCCACTGGCCGCACGGATAGTGACTGCATGTTCAGGAATCATCATGATCGGTCTCTCACTAGTGCTTATCTACGAGCAGTTCCTCGGCTTCTAGAAATTTCTTGAACACCGATCAAGACAATTGAACAGTGATCAAGTATGCTCTTTTCTCAGTGGTTCAATCGACCACGAAGAACGCAGCCCTACCGCCAACTAGCCACTGGTGATTTACTGGGCGAACAAGTACGTCGCGATGGAGCATTGTGGAACTACCAGAGATCCAACTTGAGCATGTCACCGTCAGCTTCGAGGACCGGACGGTCTTAGCTGATATTAATCTGACGCTCAACGAACGTCGCATCGGAATCATCGGCGCCAACGGCGCCGGGAAAAGCACCCTGTCCCGATTGCTCAACGCTCTCGTTGTTCCCACCTACGGCACGGTGCATGTAGGCGATTTGAATACCTCCAAGCATGCAAAACAGATACGCCGCGATGTAGGTTTCGTCTTCCAAAACCCTGCAAACCAAATCATCATGCCGCTGGTGGCTGATGATATTGCGTTCGGCCTGAAGAACCTAGGGCTGTCAAAGGCCGACCGCAAGGTCCGGGTCGCGCAAACCCTAGACGAGTTGAACATCAAGCATCTAGCGGACCGGGAAAGCCATACCCTTTCAGGGGGCGAGCAGCAGATGGTCGCGCTGGCCGCCGTGATTGCAATGCAGCCACGCACGATCGTCTTCGACGAGCCAACGACCATGCTCGATCTGCGCAACCGGCTACGATTCCAAGGAGAAATTGCGCAGCTTCCACAGCGCGCGATCGTGATCACGCACGATCTGGAACTGCTCGAAGATTTCGATCGCGTACTGGTCGTCACCGACGGAACCATTGCATTTGACGGCCTTCCAGCGGACGCCATCGCTCACTACCGGCAGTGGAGCCACGTATGATCGCGGCACACAATACCTCCTACCTGGCAAAGCTTCCTGCCGGACTAAAGTTTGGCGCGCTCTTGGCTATCAGCATCGGGTTGTACCTGATCCCAAGTTGGCAAGCGCTTGTCGTGCTGCTCATTGGCAGCCTCCTGCTGCTGTTCAGCGCGCGAGTGAAATTTCAGCAATTGCGCACCGCCTTGATCACCTTGTTGCTGATCCTCAGCTTTGTCTTTATTTCGCTGGGCATGCAGACCAACTGGGAAAACGCTTGGGTGTCCGTGCTTCGATTGCTCACCATGTGCATGTTCGCCTACGCCGTCAGCCTGACCACAACCTTCGACGCCATGCTGGAACTCTTTCAGCAGGTGGCCTCTCCCCTGCGTTATGTGGGCGCTAACCCGGCCCAAATTTCCTTGGGGCTATCTCTAGCCATTCGCTTCATTCCAGAGCTCAAGCGAGTTTATCTAGAAGTACGCGAGGCACAGCATGCGCGCGGGCTGGCCAACAATCCTTTGGCTGTGGCGGTCCCGCTGGTGATTCGCTCACTGCGAATTGCCGACGACACCGCCGAAGCACTGGAAGCTCGTGGGTACGACTCTGCCGACAAACTCAAATAACCTCGCCATCAGCTCTCGCAGCATCATTCGTTAGGACCCAACTATGGCAACTGCCACTTCTTCGCAAACCCGAAATACCGTCTACGTAGCTATTTTTGCTGCGATGATCGCAGCCATGGGACTTGTTCCCCCAATCGTGATTGGCATCGTTCCGGTGCCCATCACCTTGCAGACCTTAGGCGTCATGCTGGCAGGCGCGCTGCTCGGCCCCATCAGAGGCATGCTCTCCAGCCTGGTTGTGGTTGTCCTTGCCCTGGCAGGATTACCGCTCCTAGCAGGCGGCCGCGGCGGACTCGCGGTCCTACTCGGCCCAACCGGCGGCTACCTGCTCGGCTGGATCTTTGGCTCCTTGGTCATTGGCGTATTGTTCAAGTACTGGGTGCTTCGCCAGAAAAGCCAGGGCACGCGCATCGTGACCGGACTGCTTTCCATACTGTTGGGTGGAATAGGCATCATCTACCTCTTCGGAATTCCCTGGACTTCCGTGGTGACCGGCCTTGACCTTGGCACCTCTGCGCTCGGTTCCCTGGCGTTCATCCCCGGGGATCTGATCAAGGCAGTGGTCGCCACGCTCGTGGCCGTCACCGTTCACCGCAGCTACCGGGGACTCATGCGCTAGATCCATGAATCTCGCCAGCCAGCTGCAGCATCACGCGCTCACTCGTCCAGATCACCCGGCCGTAATCAGCATTTCCCAGGTAATCGATTACGCAACCCTGTACGCCTCGAGCCACGATTTGGCTCAGGCATTGCAGCGGGATCCACGCATTGGCCGTCGCGTAGGACTCTACTGCTCGGATCCAGTCGCATTGGCCATAGGATTCCATGCTTGTCTGCTCGCCGGGGTGAGCGCCATGATTCTCGATCCGACCTGGCCTGCCGAAAAGCTGAAGACCACGCTCACGCAATTCGGGTCTCCGAAGGTCCTAACGGATCAGCCCGGTGAAGCGTCGGTGACAGAGCTTGGCCACACGGCTCTAGGCGTGCGCAAGGTATCGGATCCCAGCCATGCGCTTGCGGACCTGGCCACACAGGCCGGCTCCGACTCCGAGCTTTTGCTCATCTTCACCTCCGGATCCACCGGCAGCCCCAAGGCAGTTGTTCGCACCCGCCATTCATGGGAGCAGTCCATCAGCCGGTGCGCGGGGATTCTCGGGGCCAGCGAAGATTCCACAACGCTTGTTCCCGGTCCGCTCGCTCATGGCCTCGGCCTATATGCGCTGGTTGAATCGGTCGCGCTCGGCGGCACCCTAGTGGCACCGGGACGTTGGCAGGCCGGGCACGTTCGGCGACTATTGCAGTCAACCAGCTGTAACCGACTGGTTGCAGTTCCTTCGCTCGTGCGGTTGCTGCTCCAGCAGATTCCACTCCAGCGGCTCTCCGGGCTGCGTCACGTGGTCACCGGCGGCGAAGCCCTGAGCCTGGATCTGGCCCAGCAGATCCTACAGCTCTCGAAAGACGTAGATTGCATCGAATACTTCGGCAGCAGCGAGCACAGCCTGATTGCCTACCGCCAGCGCAGCCTTGAAGAAGCCGAGGAGAGCCCTTTCATTGGGACGCTCTTCGACGGAGTCCGGGCACATTTGCATGCACAGAATGGCACCGACGGGACAGGTCGGCTCATGATTCGAAGTGCCTTCAACGCCATCGGTTATGACCCGCAGGGCTCGGGCCAGCTAGAACGCTGCGAGGAAGCGACCGGAATCGGAGATATTGCCCGCTTGCTACCCGGTCAACGTATTCAAATCCTTGGCCGCGGCGGCGAGATGATGAACATCAATGGAAACAACGTCTATCCTGCGGAGATCACCAGAGCGCTCGAAGCGGCAGGCTTGAGGCAGTCGCTCGTTCTGGCGCACCGCCTGGCCCACGGCAAGACGGTGCTGACCGCCTATGTGCAACTTGCTCTTCACCAGCCACTGCCCGATCCATCTTCGGTCTTGCAGGTACTCCGCGAGATTCTGCCCGTTTACAAGATTCCCCACGACGTAGTGTTTTTGCCTTCTTGGCCACTGACCGCCAGCGGCAAATGCGATATTCAAACTCTTCCAGCACCAACAACATCCGGACTGAGAAAGCTGCGCTTGCGATGAATGAAGCCTTGATCATAGCCGCCAGGCGCACGCCAGTGGTGCGCTCAAATAAGGAATTCGCTCGTCTCGGAGCCGACCAACTACTGGGCAAGGTCTTTGACGCCTTGTTGGAGGACACTGGAATCTCCCCCGCTGACGTGGACCACGTCTTCGCGGGAAACGCGGCAGGACCCGGCGGAAACATTGCGCGCGTCGCAACGCAGGTTTCTCGGCTGCCTGACTCCGTGCCGGCGACTACCCTCGATGCCCAATGCGCGAGCGCGTTGGAGGCAATCGCAGCGGCAGCCAGAATGGTGCGCTGCGGCGAGGCACGGGCGGTGATCGCTGGTGGTGTCGAATCGGTATCCACCGCACCTTGGCGAATGGAGAAGAATGGGGATCCCGCTTCTCCGCCACGGATCTATTCGCGCGCCCGTTTTACCCCGCACCCGCAAGCCGACCCGGAAATGGGTGTGGCCGCGGAGAACATCGCCGCACAGTTCCAGATCTCCCGCACCGCCCAGGACGAGTTTGCCCTACGCAGTCACCAACGCGCGGTGCAAGCGCAGCAAGCCGGACGCTTCAACCAGGAAATCGTGCCGATTGGCACTCCTTCGGGAGTGGTCCAATCCGATACCTGCCCACGCGAGGGATTGTCGGCCAAGAAACTAGCCTCCTTGCGTCCCGCGTTCGTTCCCGGCGGTACCGTGACGGCAGGCAATTCATGCCCTATAAATGATGGGGCCGCAGCGGTGTTGGTTGTCGATGCAGAGCATTATGCACGACTTGACGCACGGTTTGCCCTGAGATATCTAGGAACCGGCACCGGGGCCTGCGACCCACAAATCCTTGGCATGGCAGCGGTGCCCGCGTATCAAAAGCTTGCGCAGCTGCTCGGCGTCGACCGGCTAGGCAAGGCGGAACTCATCGAGTTCAATGAGGCGTTCGCCGTCCAGGCCTTGGCTTGCCTTGCAGAGCTAGGAATTGGCGCCTCAACGGTTAACCGTGATGGCGGCGCGCTTGCCTTGGGACACCCCTACGGTGCCAGCGGGGCTTTGCTGGCCACCCGGCTCTTTTGGCAGGCACGGGCCACCGCACGCGGCGATGAACTCTGTCTGGCCCTCATGGCCGCCGCCGGTGGCACCGGTACGGCGATGGCTTTTGAATCGGTGTACACACAGCCCGACTAAAACCATCGGGCCAGGGACGGGGCTACAACCAGCGCAGATTCAACAAGCGGATTAAGAAAAGGCACCTTTCGAATCTTGAAAGATTCGAAAGGTGCCTTTTGGCTCTACAACTTAGATGTTGAACCCAAGGGCTCGCATCTGGTCGCGACCATCGTCGGTAATGCGTTCCGGACCCCAAGGCGGCATCCAGACCCAATTCAAACGATGCTCGTCGACAACGCTTTCCATCGCTTGGGCGACCTGCTCCTCGATAATATCGGTGAGCGGGCAAGCCGCGGTGGTCAGGGTCATGTCGAGAATAAGTGCGCCGTCTTCCGCGTACTTCAGACCGTAAAGCAGGCCCAAGTCGACGATATTAACACCGAGTTCCGGGTCAATGACGTCCTTGAGCGCCTCCTCTACGTCTTCCAACGGAGTCGTAGCGGCTCCCGTGCTCTGTTCGGTTGATTCACTCATGGAATTTACCTTACTAGGCCTTGACGTTGAGGAAGCGGTCGTAGCCTTCGTCTTCCAAACGATCTGCAAGTTCCGGGCCACCCTGCTCAGCGATGCGACCGTCAACAAACACGTGCACGTGGTCTGGCTTGATGTAGCGCAGGATGCGAGTGTAGTGGGTGATCAGCAAGGTGCCCATCTGGTTATCATCCTGAGCGCGGTTGACGCCCTCGGACACGGTCTTCAACGCGTCAACGTCGAGGCCCGAGTCGGTCTCGTCCAAGATGGCGAACTTAGGCTTGAACAGTTCCATCTGCAGGATTTCGACGCGCTTCTTCTCGCCGCCGGAGAAGCCTTCGTTGACGTTACGGCCAGCGAAGTCCGCATCGATCTTCAGCTTCGCCATGGCTTCCTTGACGTCCTTGGTCCAGGTACGCAGCTTCGGAGCTTCGCCGTCGATTGCGGTCTTGGCGGTACGCAAGAAGTTGGTCATGGTCACGCCGGGGACCTCGACTGGGTACTGCATGGCCAGGAACAGACCGGCCTTGGCGCGCTCGTCAACGCTCATCTCCAGCACGTCGACGCCATCAAGGGTAATCGAACCCGAGGTGACCTTGTAACGTGGGTGGCCGGCGATGGTCGAGGCCAAGGTGGACTTGCCCGAGCCGTTGGGGCCCATGATTGCGTGGGTTTCGTTGGTGTTGATGGTCAGCGAAACACCCTTGAGAATTTCCTTCTCACCCTGCTCGGTGTCGATCGAGACGTGCAGGTCTTTGATTTCCAGAGTAGACATACGTCGTTCCGTTTCTATATCTAAAAGGCTGGTAGAACCGGCACTACCTAGAGGGTAGTGGTTGCCAATTCTTCTTCGATGGTGTCGGTCAGGCGCTCCTGGAGCTGCTCATCACCGATCTGCTGGACGATTTCGTTCAGGAAGCCACGAACCACCAAGCGGCGTGCGGTCTTCTCATCGATACCGCGAGCCATCAGGTAGAACAGGTGCTCGTCGTCGAAGCGTCCGGTGGTGGAAGCGTGTCCGGCACCGTCGATCAGGCCGGTCTCGATTTCCAAGTTAGGCACCGAGTCGGCACGGGTGCCGTCGGTGAGCACCAGGTTGCGGTTCGCCTCGTAGGAATCGGTTCCCACGGCAGCCTTCCGGATCAGCACGTCGCCAACCCAGACGGTGTGCGCGTTCTTACCCTGCAAGGCACCCTTGTACAGCACGTTCGACTTGCAGTTCGGTACCGCGTGGTCGACGAACAAGCGGTGCTCCAAGTGCTGACCGGCGTCGGCGAAGTACAGGCCGTAGAGCTCGATCTCGGCGTGCTCTCCGGCAAAACGAGCCGAAGGGTTCACGCGCACCAGGTCGCCACCGAAGGTGACCACGATGTGCTTGAAGGTTGCGTCCTTGGCCACCGAGGCCTGCTGCGAGGAAGCGTGGATTGCATCCGATTCCCAAGCCTGCAGCGAGACAACGCGCAGACGAGCGCCCTGGCGCACATCGAATTCGATGTTCTGCGCCAGCACTGCCGAGCCTACGTGGTCGATAACGACCATGGCTTCGGAGTTCTCCTCTGCCACGATGATCAAGTGCTGAGCCGCTGGATCCAGCGACTCACCGGTGATGCGCAGGACGCTCTTCACATCGTCGGCGTTAGCCGGGATGGTGAGCACCTGTGCGCCGTTGGAGTACTTCCAGCTGTTGGCCGACACGCGGTCATCAGGGGTGAAGGCGTTGCCGCGGATCGCGTCGTCTGCCGCGACGGTGCGCAGCGAGACGTTTTCGGAACCGGTCAGTTCAACCTTCGGTGCCTTGCCGGTCAGTTCAGCGGTGTGCAGGCCACCGATGCGCTTGAGCGGGGTGAAGCGCCAGTCTTCTTCGCGTCCGGTCAGCTTCGGGAAATCCTCGACGTTGAAGCTGGTCAAACGACCGGCACGTGAAGAATCCGTCACACCTTCGCCGCCGCCGTGGCTGTGGCTCTTGGCCGAGTCGCCGGCAAGTGGGGAGGTGGCGCTGTCGTTCAATGGCGAAAGGTTTTCGCCCTCTTCTGTGAAGCCCGGGATGGAGGGGGCGCCAATGCGCGCCTTCTCATCGGGAATCTGAGTAGTGGTCTCGGACATTCTTAGCCGACCGATCCTTCCATCTGGAGTTCAATAAGGCGGTTCAGTTCCAGCGCGTATTCCATTGGAAGTTCACGGGCGATTGGCTCAACGAAGCCACGCACGATCATCGCCATTGCTTCGTCCTCGGCCAGGCCGCGGGACTGCAGGTAGAACAACTGTTCTTCGGAAACACGGGAAACCGTTGCCTCGTGGCCCATGGTCACGTCATCCTCGCGGACGTCGATGTATGGGTAGGTGTCCGAACGCGAAATCTGGTCAACCAGCAGCGCGTCACACACGACCGAGTTCTTGGTGCCCTTGGCACCCTCGCGAACCTGAACCAGACCGCGGTAAGCGGAGCGGCCACCGTTACGGGCCACCGACTTGGCGACAATGGAGCTGGAGGTGTTCGGAGCGATGTGAACCATCTTCGAACCGGTGTCCTGGTGCTGGCCTTCGCCGGCGAAGGCGATGGACAGGGTCTCGCCCTTGGCGTGCTCGCCGACCAGGTAGACAGCCGGGTACTTCATGGTGACCTTGGAACCGATGTTGCCATCGACCCACTCCATGGTGGCGCCCTCTTCGCAGACGGCACGCTTGGTCACCAGGTTGTACACGTTGTTCGACCAGTTCTGGATCGTCGTGTAGCGGACGCGGGCGCCCTTCTTCACGATGATTTCCACGACTGCCGAGTGCAGCGAGTCCGACTGGTAGATCGGCGCGGTGCAGCCCTCGATGTAGTGGACGTAGGAGTCCTCGTCGGCGATGATCAAGGTGCGCTCGAACTGACCCATGTTTTCCGTGTTGATACGGAAGTAGGCCTGCAGCGGGATCTCCACGTGTACGCCCTTGGGGACGTAGACGAACGAGCCACCGGACCAGGTCGCGGTGTTCAACGAAGCGAACTTGTTATCGCCCGCCGGGATGACCGAGCCGAAGTACTCCTTGAAGATGTCTTCGTGTTCCTTCAACGCGGTATCCGTGTCGAGGAAGATGACGCCCTGGGCTTCGAGGTCTTCACGCAGCTGGTGGTAGACAACCTCGGACTCGTACTGAGCGGCTACGCCGGAAACCAGACGCTGCTTTTCAGCCTCTGGAATGCCCAGCTTGTCGTAGGTGTTCTTGATGTCTTCGGGCAGGTCCTCCCACGTGGTGGCCTGCTTCTCGGTCGAGCGAACGAAGTACTTGATGTTGTCGAAGTCGATGCCCGAGAGGTCTGGACCCCAGGTAGGCATTGGCTTGCGGTCGAAGTACTTCAAGCCCTTCTGGCGCAGCTCCAACATCCACTCAGGTTCTGACTTGAGGTTGGAAATGTTGGCTACAACATCGGCGTCAACGCCGCGACGTGCATTCGCACCCGCGTCGTTCTTGTCTGACCAGCCGTATTCGTAATTACCGATTCCGTGGAGTTCGGGGTTCTTCTCCAGAATATCGGAAATTACACCTGGGTCGGCAGACTCCTGTGCAATCTGATCCGTCATCGCGGCCTCTCCTGCTTCGTGAACTTAATTCGAGTTCTCTTCTCAGCGCGTATTGGCGCCTTTCCGCGACCCACAGGGATGTGGGTCGTGCACACATGTCCACCGCCGGCCAGCGTCGACAGCCTTCTCACGTCGACACCGACCAGACGGGCAAACATTTCAGTTTCCATGTCGCAAAACACCGGAAACTCGCGTGCCAAATCTTGTATGGGGCAGTGCCCCTGGCACAGCTGAACGCTGCGCATTAGTGCTGTTGAAACCTTCGCTTCAACCTTGCGGGTGTAGCCAACGAAGCCGTCGGAGCTAAGCAATTCGCTGAGCTTCGCCGCCCGTTCCTCCAGCCCTTCAACACCGTCTAATGCTTTCGCATAGCGGCTTTCCATCGTCGCGAAGCGGTCCTGGGCGAATTTGCGAATCGCATCTTCTCCCGCCGCGTCCCCCAGCACTTTAAGTGCCTGGGTGGCGATATCCAGGTAGTCATTGCCCAGTTTCGCCTGTCCCCGGTGCGAAAGTACGTACCGACGGGACGGACGGCCTGCGCCCGACTTCTGGTTGGCTACCAGCTTCACCTCTACCAGTCCGGTTTTGGACAAGGCATCGAGGTGACGCCGAACCGCCGCGGGCGTGAACCCGAGCTTGGTGCCAAGCTCGGCCGCACTAACCGGTCCATCTTCAAGGACTGCGTTCAGAACTCGGTCTCGCGTGCGCTCCTCAGTATCCCCAACCGCGTCAACCGTAGTGCCAGTTGTGGTACTAGCTGTGTCTGAATTAGATGAATACACAACATAAGCATGCCTATATTTTCAGCGTACGTCTAGTAAGGAAGGACTTACTAAGGTAGAGCTTGTCACCTTGTGAATCTCGCGGATTTTCTCTTCCGCTACAACCATCATCCTCCGCACGCAAACCTAATTCGAGTCTTCGTGACAAAGGACTCAGGGCCCTTGACTTCGACATGACGTAGAATGCTGTGGTGTCTTCAGTTACTCCCAGCCTCATCATCAATGAGCTGAGCAAGGATCTGGGACCGGTTCCTGCGCTGAATAATCGCATGCTCAGGGTCCTGGATTCCGTCTCCCTCAAAGCCTTCCCCGGGCAGGTCACCACGCTTCTCGGCTCCAATGGCGCCGGCAAATCAACGACCCTCGCCTGCGCCCAGGGGCTTATGCGCCCGGAAAGCGGAACGGTGCAATTGCTCGGCCAGGATCCCTACGGGGACAATCCAGACCTCCGCTCGCGTGTCGGCGTCATGCTGCAGGACGGCGGGCTGCCACCCTCGATGCGCCCGGTTCCCTTGCTGCGCCATGTCGCGGCCATGTACAAGAACCCAATAGATATTAACGCGCTGATAACGCGTCTAGATCTCGAATCCTTCGGCAGCCGCACCATCCGCCGGCTTTCCGGCGGCCAAAAACAACGCATCGCCCTGGCCCTGGCGCTGGCCGGGGACCCGGAGGTCCTGTTCTTGGACGAGCCAAGCGCGGGACTGGACCCGCAGTCGCGCCAAGTAGTTTTCGACCTGATCAGCGAACAGCGCGACGCCGGCAAGGCGATCGTGCTCACCACCCATCTGATGGATGACGCGCAACGCCTCAGTGATTACGTGTACATCATCGACAAGGGCCGCACCGTTGCGCAGGGCACCGTCGCCGAATTGACGACACTGGCCGCCGCCGAACATGAGACCCGCCCGGTGAGCTTTGGGGCGGCACCTGGCCTCGCGCTACCGCACCCGCCGGCAGGCCTGCACTTGAGCGAAACGGCACCCGGCGAGTACCACCTGACCGGAGTGAGCGCCGCGGAGCATCTGCACTGGCTCACCAGCTGGTGGGCACGCGAGGGAATCCTGCCTAAGCATATGAATCTGCAGGCACGCAGCCTCGAAGATGTTTTTCTGGAATTCGCGCAAAAGGAGGAACCGGCATGAGCCAGACAGCCGCCAAATCCAACGCGGTTTCCACGCCCAAGCGCATCGCGCTCCAGGGCAAATACGAAACGATCATGATGCTCAGCAATGGCGAGCAACTGGTACTCGCGGTGGTGCTGCCTATTATCGCCTTGTTCGGTCTCACCTTTACCGATTTGCTCGAAGGCGTTGCCCCGCGCAGCATCGATGCAGCCGTCCCCGGCGTATTGGCCCTGTGCGTGATCTCCACGGCCTTCACTGGCCAGGGCATTGGAACTGGCTTCGACCGCCGCTATGGCGTGCTGCGGATGTTCTCCACTACTCCCCTGGGAAAGACCGGATTAATCTTCGGCAAGGTCATTGCGGTGCTCACCGTGCTGGCCATCCAGGTAGTCCTCATCACCCTTGTGGCCTTGCTGCTCGGATGGGAGCCAAACCTGTTTGGAATCCTTCCGGCGATCCTGTTCTTGCTTCTCGGGGCAGCGGCCTTCACCGCCCTGGGGCTGTTGATTGCCGGCACAGTTCGCCCCGAAGCCACATTGGCAATCACGAATTTGGCGTGGATCCTGCTCGCCGGAGTGGGCGGGGTGCTCTTCCCGCTGAGCATGGCGCCGCATTGGATCCAGCCGACCCTGGACGCCTTGCCCTCTGCCGCACTCGGCGATGCGATGCGCTCGGCGCTCATAGAAGGCCGGTTCAGCATCGCGAGCGTGATCTTCTTGGTGCTTTGGGCCGCAGCTGGTTCATTTGCTGCCATCAAACTATTCAAATGGAACTAACCAGAACACCAATGAAGGGGAGATTTCCATGTCTTCAGACCTAGCTAAACGAAGCTGGGCTTCCAGGATGCTCGCCAAGATCGGTGACCTCTTCGGAATCATTGTCGCTGCCGCCAATACATGGCTAGGCACTATGCCGCCGAAGGTCACCGGCATCGTCCACGGCCTGGCAATCGCCTCCTTGGTTTCGCAGATCGGGATCATCGTGACCGGCGGTGCGGTGCGGCTGACCAAGTCCGGGCTCGGCTGCTCCCACTGGCCTAACTGCGTCCCGGGGTCGATGACTCCGGTTCCAGAAATGGGTTACCACGGGCTGATCGAGTTCGGGAACCGCCTGCTGACCTTTGTCCTGCTTGCCATCGCGGTGGCGTTCTTGATTTCGATCTGGAATATGCGCAAGAGCCACCCTTCGATCTTCAAGCTCGCAGTGGTGCTGCTGGCAGGCATTCCGGCTCAAGGCGTGATCGGCGGCATTACCGTCTGGACCGATCTGAACCCCTGGGTAGTTTCCCTGCACTTCATACTCTCGGGCACGCTGGTGTGCCTGGCCACAATCCTGGTCAACCGAACCCGCCGCGAGCTGAAACATGACATCACCCCGCCAACGACGAAGACCATTGGGCAATTCGCGACCGCCGCTTGGGTCCTGTCGATGCTTGCCGTCATCATGGGAACGATCGTAACCGGAACCGGTCCGCACGCCGGGGATGCCACCGCTCCCCGGCACCTCTTCGACCCCTTGCTGGTCACGCGCATGCACACCGCCCCGGTGTACCTGCTCGTCCTTGCCACGGTGATCGTCTTGGTACTGGCCTACCGCACCGGAGGCAACGCCAAGCTCCGCGCAGCCAGCTGGTGGCTGGTCGTCGTTATTGCCTTGCAGGCGGCCCTGGGTTACATCCAGCACTTCACCGGTCTACCTATCGGCTTGGTGCTTCTGCACATGCTCGGTGCGAGCCTGCTGATGGTCGCCTCCACGAACCTGTGGGATCGTGCGGCCAGACTGCCGAAGAGCGAGCGCGTCGAGCAGCACTAACAACGGACTCGGCATGGCAAAAGGCTGGAAACCACTTGGTTTCCAGCCTTTTGCCTTCCCATATGGGCTAGCGCATGTTGTGCGAAGCAGGCTCTCCAGCAGCCCCTAGTGCAGCAGCACATAGCGCCCGAAGGCAGGGACCAGTCCCCCGGACAGCCACCAGAGCGGCGACGAGCATTCCTCCGTCGAATGCCGCACCGTAGAATGAATCGCCGCGTAATTGAGCGCGGCCAGTCGGAAATCTCCGTTGAGCTCCACCGATGGCAAGCACCTGCGGGAGCAGCATCAGGGGCACTCGATCAGGGGCACTCGGGTCGAGTCCGTCCAAGGAGACAAAAATCCCCGCCTCCAACTCAATGGAAGCGGGGATTTCAGAGTATTACTTAGCCAAACAGCGGGCTGCCGACGAACGGGTCAATGGCCAGCGCCAAGAACACGATCGATAGGTAAGTGATCGAAATATGGAAGACCTTCATGGCCTTGCGATTCATCTCAGCAGGGCTGTGATCGCGCTGAGCCTCGCGGTAGAGCACATGTGATTCGTAGACGAACCAAACGCCTGCCCCGCCGGCGATCGCGGTGTAAACGATGCCCGCATATCCCATGGGCAGCAGCAGCAGGGAGCAGACCACCGTGGCCCAGGCGTAGAGAACTACCTGCACCGACACACGGCGGGCATTGGCGATCGCTCCAAGCATCGGCACCGAGGCGGCGTTGTAATCATCTGCATACTTCATGGACAGTGGCCAGTAGTGCGGCGGGGTCCAAAGGAAAATCACCAGGAATAGGATGATCGCCGGCCATTCCACGGTCTCGGTGACCGCCGCCCAGGCGATAAGGACCGGCATGCAACCGGCAATGCCGCCCCAGACGATGTTCTGCGAGGTGCGGCGCTTGAGGATCATCGTGTAGAGAACTACGTAGAGAAGGATCGCGGCAAGTCCCAGGGCCGTGGCCAGCGGATTGGTGCCGAACCAGAAGACAACGAGCGATGCGATCGCCAAGACCCAAGAGAAGATCAGGGCCTCGCGCGGGGTGACGTCACCGGTAACCAAAGGCCGCCCCTTGGTGCGCTTCATCAACTTATCCATGTCGCGATCGAGGTAGCAGTTGAATGCGCTTGCCGCGCCGGCGGCCATGGCACCGCCAAGAATGGTAGCAACCATCAACCAGACGGCGGGGAAACCGCGCTCTGCGAAGATCATTGTCGGCAAGGTGCTCACCAGGAGCAGCTCTACGACGCGAGGCTTGGTGAGCGCCAGATAGGCACGGGCCTTGCGCTTGGCAAAATCCCCAGCATTTTCGTCAGGTTGGCGCGATGAGCGCGGTACTAACGATCCGGCGACGCTAAGAGTCTTCAATTAAACGCACTCAGTTCTACACGGGTACAAGACAGACACCACTTATTCTACGACGAATAGAACTCGGACGGTAGTTGCTTGATGTAAGTATTCATGGCCAACCGCGTGATTCCGGTCATCTTTACCCCTCTGCCATCCTCGGGGTGCAGCCTCGCATACTCCGTAACGCTGGGCCGCAGCCACTAGCCGGCACCCGCGTCGAGCGGCAGCACCGCCACCCCGGCCCGAAAGCAACAACCCCCAAAGTTTGTGAATCACAGAACAACAACAACATAACATTGTAGGGCAAGGGGTTTCCCAAGCTTCAAGCACAACCTCACCTGGATGGCCAAGGCTCTCCGCGCGATAACCATTTCCCCACGACCCTCAAGCGAGCGCGGCATGGCATTCGCGCACCGCCGGAGCGGCGGAGAGAGGCCCAAATCAACACCGCGTGTCGTTGCCGCATCCCGGGCCACGGGAGGCTCGCCCTCCGGTTGTGACCTCG
The DNA here is from genome assembly GCF_052379505.1 of Glutamicibacter sp. 363. Taxonomy (NCBI): domain Bacteria; kingdom Bacillati; phylum Actinomycetota; class Actinomycetes; order Micrococcales; family Micrococcaceae; genus Glutamicibacter; species Glutamicibacter sp. 363. The sequence goes on from NZ_JBQSYR010000001.1 coordinate 106,414, forward strand.
GCAATGTTCGATGGGTCAAAGATTGATGCAAAATGTGCGTGTCATGTTTGTTCAACCCATACAGTCATAGAGCGATTCGCGATACAGTGGACACTAATCGCGCCGTCGCCACCTAATACCCCAAAAAGCTCGACTACGGGTAGCAGGGTCGACGGCGTATTGCGTGTCAGCGGGATAAACCCCGTCCAAGCCTGAATGGAAGGAACGCCGCAGTGGCGATTGAATCCTTAGTAGAAGAGTTCTCACTTACCGAGTTGGATCGTAAGGCCATCGACACCACTCGTGTCCTGGCAGCCGACGCAGTAGAAAAAGTTGGCAACGGCCATCCCGGTACCGCCATGAGCTTGGCTCCGGCTGCGTACCTGATCTTCCAGAAGCACCTGCGTCACGACCCGAAGGATCCGAACTGGATCGGTCGCGACCGCTTTGTGCTCTCCCCCGGTCACACCTCGCTGACCCTCTACCTGCAGCTCTTCCTCTCGGGCTACGGCCTGGAGATGGAAGATATCGAAGCGCTGCGCACCTGGGGCGCGAAGACTCCGGGCCACCCGGAATACGGCCACACCGCCGGCGTAGAGATCACCACCGGCCCGCTGGGCCAGGGCCTGGCCTCGGCCGTTGGCTTCGCTTACTCCCAGCGCCGCATGCGCGGCCTGCTGGATCCGGCAGCAGAAGCCGGCACCAGCCCGTTTGACCACACCGTGTACGTCATCGCCTCCGATGGCGACCTGCAGGAGGGTGTCACCTCCGAGGCCTCCTCGCTGGCTGGCCACCAGGAACTGGGCAACCTTGTCGTTATCTACGATGACAACAAGATCTCCATCGAAAACGACACCGACATTGCGTTCACCGAAGACGTGCTGGGCCGCTACGACTCCTACGGCTGGCACACCCAGCGCGTGGACTGGACCGTGACCGGCGAATACATCGAAGACATGCATGCCCTGGACGCCGCAATCCGCGCCGCCAAGGCCGAGACCTCCCGTCCCTCGATGATCGCGCTGCGCACCATCATCGGCTGGCCTTCGCCAACCAAGCAGAACACCGGCGGCATCCACGGTTCGAAGCTCGGCGGCGAAGAAGTCGCAGGGCTGAAGAATGTCCTGGGCTTCGACCCTGAGCAGTCCTTCCACATCGATGAGGAAGTACTCGCCCACGCCCGCGAGGTAGTGACCCGCGGTGCGGAGCTGCACGAGTCGTGGAACGAGACCTTCGAAGCGTGGAAGCGCGCCAACCCCGAAGAGGCAGCGCTGCTTGAGCGCCTGCAGGCAGGGGAACTGCCGGAGGGCTGGACCGAAAAGATCCCGACCTTCGAACCAGGTTCCACCATGGCTACGCGCGCCGCTTCGGGCAAGGTCATCAACGCGATCGCCGATGAGCTGCCGGAACTGTGGGGCGGCTCCGCGGACCTCGCCGGTTCGAACAACACCACCATCGCCACCGCGAAGTCCTTCGCACCCGAGCGCCGCTCCACCGATTCCTGGGATGCCAGCCCCTACGGCCGGGTGCTGCACTTCGGCATCCGCGAGCACGCCGCCGCGTCGATCGTGAACGGCATCGTGCTCTCTTCCCCGACCCGCGCGTTCTCCGGAACCTTCCTGATCTTCTCGGACTACCAGCGTCCGGCCATCCGCCTGGCCGCCTTGATGGGCATCCCGTCGATCTTCGTCTGGACCCACGACTCGATCGGCCTGGGCGAGGACGGCCCGACCCACCAGCCGGTGGAGCAGCTCGCTTCCTTGCGCATCATCCCGAACTTCGACGTCGTCCGTCCGGCCGACGCCAACGAGGTCGCCTACGCCTGGCGCGGCATGCTGGAGTTGACCGGCACCCCATCGGGTATCGTGCTCTCCCGGCAGAACCTGCCGATCTATGACCGTTCGGCGCCAGGCTTCCGCGGTGCCGAAGGCACCCTGAAGGGCGGCTACATCCTGGCCGAGGCCGTCCGCGAGGGCGCCGAGACCACCCCGGATGTCATCTTGCTGGCCACCGGCTCCGAGGTCGAGCTGGCCGTCGAAGCCCGCGAGGCACTGGCCGCGAAGAACATCGCCGCCCGCGTCGTCTCGCTGCCGAGCTTCGAGTGGTTCGCCAAGCAGGACGCCGCTTACCGCGAAGAGGTGCTCCCGGCGGCCATCACCGCCCGCGTGTCGGTGGAAGCCGGCGTAGCCCAGGGCTGGCGCGAGCTGGTCGGCGCCGCAGGCGAAATCATCTCCCTGGATCACTTCGGTGCATCCGCAGACTACAAGAAGCTCTACAGCGAATTCGGGATCACCACCGATGCAGTTGTCGCAGCCGCCGAAAAAGTTGTTAAGTAAAGGAACTGGCACACATTATGAGTAACCCAAATACCCAGGCCCTGTCCGACGCCGGCGTTTCGATCTGGCTGGACGACCTTTCCCGCGAGCGCCTGACCAGCGGTTCGCTGGCCAAGCTCATCGAAGAGCAAAACGTCGTCGGCGTGACCACCAACCCGTCGATCTTCGCCGCGGCACTGACCAACGCAGCGGTCTACGGCGAGGCCATCGCCGAACAGCGCCACAAGTCGGTCGAAGACGCGATCACCGAGATCACCAGCGACGACGTTGCCGCCGCCTGCGATCTCTTCCGCCCGGTCTACGACTCGAGCAACGGCTTCGACGGCCGCGTGTCCATCGAGGTCGACCCGCGTCTGGCCCATGACACCGCGCAGACCATCGTCCAGGCCAAGGCCCTGCACGAACGCGTAGCCCGCGAAAACGTGCTCATCAAGATCCCCGCCACGCTGGCCGGCCTGGAGGCCATCACCGAAACCATCGCGGCGGGCATCAGCGTCAACGTCACGCTGATCTTCTCGCTGGAACGCTACCGCGAGGTCATCAACGCGTACCTGATCGGCCTGGAGAAGGCCAAAGCCAAGGGCTTGGACCTGTCCAAGATCCACTCGGTCGCCTCCTTCTTCGTCTCCCGCGTGGACTCGGAAATCGACAAGCGCCTGAACGCCATCGGCACCGAGGCGGCACTGGCACTGCGCGGCCAGGCCGGTGTGGCCAACGCCCGCCTGGCCTACCAGGTCTTCGAGGAGACCTTCGCCTCGGCACGCTACGAAGCGCTGGCAGCCTCCGGGGCCAATGTGCAGCGTCCGCTGTGGGCTTCGACCGGTGTGAAGGATCCTGCCTACCCATCCACCCTGTACGTCACCGAACTGGTGGCACCGCAGACCGTGAACACCATGCCGGAAAAGACCCTGGAGGCCACCGCCGCAGAGGCCGAGGTCCGCGGAAACGTGGTTTCGGGCAGCTACGCCCAGGCCAACGGCGTGCTCGACGCGCTCGCGGCCCAGGGCGTGGACTACAACGAGGTTGTGTCGCTGCTCGAGGTCGAAGGCGTTCAGAAGTTCGACGTCGCCTGGAACGAACTGCTCGAGGACATGTCTGTGGCTTTGAAAGAGGCCAAGTAGATGGAGTTGGGCTTAGTTACTTCCGGCGCGGCCCTCGCCTCGGTCGACCGGCTGCTTCCGCAGCTCATCGAGGCTAAGGTCGGCAGCCGCATCGCCGGCCAGGACCCCACCGTGTGGGGTGCCGAGGCCGAAGCCGAGTCCGCCATGCGCCTGGGCTGGACCCAGCCCTTCGAAGCCGCCGCAAAGCTGCTTCCGCAGATCCTTGAGCTGCGCGAGCAGCTGCTGGCCGAGGGCCTGACCCGGATCGCCCTGTGCGGCATGGGCGGCTCCTCGCTGGCACCCGAGGTGATCGCCGCGCATGACGAGGTTGACCTGGTCATCTGCGATACCACCGACCCGCAGATGGTTTCCGAGATCGTGAACACCGAGCTGGAGCGCACCGTCGTGGTCGTCGCCTCCAAATCGGGGTCCACCGTGGAAACCGATTCGCAGCGCCGCGCCTTCACCGCGGCCTTCGAGGCCGCCGGCATCGATCCGGCTACCCGGCTGGTGCTCGTCACCGATCCGGGTTCCCCGATGGACAATCCCGAAGGGGTGCGCGCGGTCTTCAATGCCGACCCGAATGTGGGCGGGCGCTACTCGGCGCTGACCGCCTTCGGACTGGTGCCTTCGGGCCTTGCCGGGGCCGATATCGAAGCGCTGATCGAAGAGGCCGGGTTGATCTCGGACCTGCTCAGCGGCGACGACGAGGACAATATTGCGCTGCACCTGGGCGCCGCGCTGGTTACCGCCGGCCGCGACAAGCTGGTGATCGCGGAAATCGGCGACGCCCTGCCGGGCTTCGGGGACTGGGCCGAACAGCTCATCGCCGAATCCACCGGCAAGCTCGGCAAGGGAGTGCTCCCGGTGGTGGCCCACGCGGACGCGCCCGAGCTGGAGCAGGTGGCCGCCGATGTGCTGCCGCTCTACCTGCACGAGCAGCTGCCCGCGGAAATTGATGAGGAGGCCACCGCGATCCACCTCAGTGCACCGCTGGGCACCTCGTTCATGATCTTCGAGTACGCAACCGCCGTGGCCGGCTACCTGCTGGGCATCAACCCGTTTGACCAGCCCGATGTCGAGGCCGCCAAGATTGCCGCGCGCTCGCTGCTCGACGCGCCGACCGCCGGATCCCCGGATGCGGTGGACGGCAGCGTCGAGCTGTTCGGCACGCAGGCCGCCGATCTGGCCGGCGCGCTCGATGCGCTGACCGCGCAGCTGGGCGAGGATGGCTACCTGTCCATCCACGCCTACCTGGACCGCCACGGCGACAAGGATCTGGAGGCGCTGCGCGACCTGCTGGCCGAACGCACCTCACGTCCGGTGACCTTCGGCTGGGGGCCACGCTTCTTGCACTCCACCGGCCAGTACCACAAGGGCGGCCCCCGCCAGGGGGTCTTCCTGCAGGTGACCGCGAACCACGAGCAGGACCTGGAGATCCCGGGCCGCGCCTACAGCTTCGGCGGTTTGATCACCGCCCAGGCTACCGGCGACGGTGCGGTGCTCGCGGACGCCGAACACGGCCGTCCGGTGCTGCGCGTGAATCTAACCGATCGCGCCGCGGGTATCGCGGCGCTGCTTGAGGCTGCGAGCTAAGAACAAAATATGAGCAATCCACTTCGCGACGCCCGCGACCGGCGGCTTAACCGCATCGCCGGTCCGGGCGCGCTGGTGTTCTTCGGAATCACCGGCGACCTGGCCCGCAAAAAACTGATGCCCGCGGTCTATGACCTGGCCAACCGCGGCCTGCTACCCCCGAACTTTGCCATCGTCGGCTTCGGCCGCCGCGACTGGTCCGCCGAGGACTTCGCCAACCAGGCCCGCGAATGGATCCTGGCCAGCGCGCGCACCCCGTTCAACGAGACGGTGTTCGACCAGCTGGCCTCCGGAATGCGTTTCATCTCCGGGGCCTTCGACGACGACAACGCCTATGAGCAGCTCTCCGCCACCCTGGACGAGCTGGCCGATTCGCGCTCCACCGGACGCAACCACGCCTTCTACCTGTCCATCCCGCCTAGCTGGTTCGACGTGGTCTGCCAGAAGCTCTCCGAGCACAAGCTCGCCAAGGATGAGAATCCCGGCTGGGAGCGCGTGGTCATCGAGAAGCCCTTCGGCCACGACCTGGAAAGCGCCCGCGAGCTCAACGAGATCGTCGAGTCGGTCTTCCCGCCCGATGCGGTATTCCGCATCGACCACTATCTGGGCAAGGAAACCGTGCAGAACCTGCTGGCCCTGCGTTTCGGTAACCAGATGTTCGAGCCATTGTGGAACAACAAGTACGTGGACCACGTGCAGATCACCATGGCCGAGGATATCGGCATCGGCGGGCGCGCCAGCTACTACGACGGGGTGGGCGCGGCCCGCGACGTCATCCAGAACCACCTGCTGCAGCTTTTGGCGCTGACCGCCATGGAAGAACCCATCTCCTTCGACGCCGATCACCTGCGCGCCGAAAAGGAAAAGGTGCTCACCGCGGTGCAGCTGCCCGAGGATCTCGGGGCCGCCAGCGCCCGCGGCCAGTACACCTCCGGGTGGCAGGGCGGCGAAGAGGTGGTCGGCTTCCTCGACGAGGAGGGCTTCAACCCGAAGTCCAAAACCGAAACCTACGCGGCGGTGCGGCTGAACATCAACACCCGCCGCTGGGACGGGGTGCCCTTCTACCTGCGCGCCGGAAAGCGCCTGGGACGCCGCGTCACCGAGATCGCGGTGGTCTTCAAGCGCGCACCGAACCTGCTGTTCACCGACCACGCGGACGACGAATTCGGGCAGAACGCCTTCGTGATCCGCGTGCAGCCCGATGAGGGCGCGACCATCCGCTTCTCCTCCAAGGTGCCCGGCACCCAGATGGAGATCCGCGACGTGACCATGGACTTTGGCTACGGCAACGCGTTCACCGAGTCCTCCCCGGAGGCCTACGAACGCCTGATCCTCGACGTGCTGCTCGGCGAACCGCCGCTGTTCCCGCGCCATGAAGAGGTCGAGCAGTCCTGGCGCATCCTGGACCCATTCGAAGACTACTGGGCCGCACAGCCCGAACAGCCAGATCCCTACCTGCCCGGCTCCTGGGGCCCGGCCAGCGGCGATGAGCTGATGGCCAAAGACGGAAGGACGTGGCGACGACCATGATGATCGATCTTCCCAACACCACCACCTCGAAGGTGGCCAAGAAGCTGCTCTCCTCGCGCCGCACCCACGGTGTGGTCGCCCTGTCCCGGGTGCTGACCCTGGTGGTCATCACCCGCGAGGGCTTCGCGGAGAACGCCATCGAGGCGGCCAACCTGGCCAGCCGCGAACACCCCTGCCGCATCATCGTGGTGGTGCGCGGCTCGGAGAACGGCGAGAACCGGCTCGACGTGCAGATCCGCGTCGGCGGGGACGCCGGGGCCTCCGAGGTCATCGTGATGCGCACGCACGGCCCGGATATGGCCGCCGACGAGGCGCTGATCTCCGCGCTGCTGCTGCCCGACGCGCCGATCGTCGCCTGGTGGCCGCACGGGGTCCCGGCCGACCCGTACAACACCGCGCTGGGCAAGCTGGCGCACCGGCGGATCACCGACTCCAACGAGACCAAGGATCCCACCGAGGCGCTCTTCCAGCGTGCGAGCACCTACCGGGCCGGGGACACCGACCTGGCGTGGACCCGCATCACCCTCTGGCGCGCCCAGCTGGCCAGCATTATCGATTTGATCGGCACCGAGGGCCTGAGCGGAATCACCGTGAAGGGTTCGGAGAACTCTCCGTCCACCTCGCTGCTGGCAGCCTGGCTGACCATGGCCTTGGACGTCCCGGTGACCATCGCGGCGGATAAGTCCACCGGCGGGCTCTCCAGCGTGCGTCTGGCTCGTGAGGATGGCGACGTGGAGCTTTCCCGTCCCTCCGGAGCCGTGGCCCACCTCTACCTGCCGGGCAGCGCGCCGCAGCGCATCTCGCTGCCGCGCCGCTCGGTGGCCGAATGCCTGGCCGAGGAGATGCGCCGCCTGGACGCGGACGATGTCTTCGGCGAGGTCATCACCCGCGGGCTGAACCTGACCAACCTAAGGAGCATCATTCCCAGTGATCGCTAGACAGATTGTCATCCATGAAGACACCGCCGCCACCGCGCACGGGGTCGCAGCCCGGCTGATCACCTCCATCGCCGATGCGATCGCCGCCCGCGGGGTCGCCCACGTGGTGGTGACCGGCGGCACGCTGGGCATCGCGGCGCTGGTGGCCGTGGCGCAGAACCCGGCGAAGGCTTCGGTGAATTGGTCCCAGGTGCACTTCTGGTGGGGAGATGAGCGCTTCGTCGCCGCCGGCAGCACCGATCGCAACGCGGTGCAGGCCGAACCGCTGTTCGCCGCCCTGGACGAGCTGGGCCTTGACCGCGGCACCGTCCACGTGATGGGTGACAGCGACGCCTACGCCAGCGCCGAGGACGCGGCGGCCGCCTACACGCAGCTGCTCGCCGAGGAGGCCGGCGACGGCGCGGCGAACCCGGTCTTCGACGTGCTGATGCTCGGCATGGGCCCGGATTCGCACGTCGCCTCGCTGTTCCCGGACCACACGCGCTCCACCGAGCTCGGGGCGATCGCGGTGCACGACTCCCCCAAGCCGCCACCGCACCGGGTGTCGCTGACCATGAGCACCATCAACACGGCCCGCGAGGTCTGGCTGCTGGTCTCCGGCGCGGAGAAGGCGCCGGCCCTGGCCGCCGCCCAGCACGAGGTCAACGAGGCCAAGGTGCCGGCAAGCGCCGTGCAGGGCACCGAGGCTACCCGCTGGCTGATCGACCGCAGCGCCGCGACGCTGCTCTAAGCCTCACCGCAGACCGGTGCCGCCCAATAACAACGGGCGGCACCGGTCTTTGTGATTTGAAAGGACCCTGGACATGACCGCGCAGCAACAGCCGGCAGAGGCACGGCGCATCACGGTGATCGGTGCCGGAGTGATCGGGCTGTCCACCGCCCACGAGCTGGCCAGCGCCGGCCACCGCGTCACCGTAATCACGGATCAAGAACCATGGCAGACCGTCTCCGCGGTGGCCGCCGCCATCTGGTTCCCCTACCACTCGGAGAACTCCCCCGCCGCGGATTTGCTGCTGGCACGCTCGCTGGCGCGGTTCGAAGAACTGGCGTCCATCCCCGAAACCGGAGTGGATCTGCGTTCGGGCTTGAACGTCGATCATCTGCCCGGGGCCGACCGCTCCTGGACCAGAATCGTTGCGAAGACAATCGAAGCGCCAAAGGCAGATTTGCCCGAAGGCGCCCACGCCGGAGTCTACGCGCGCCTGCCGATCATCGACATGACCACCTACCTTTTGTGGCTGCGCAATGAGGCCGAAGCACTCGGGGTGGTTTTCATCCACGGTACGGTCATGGATCTTAGGGAGCTGCAGGGCGGCGCAGATCTTGTAGTCATCGCCGGCGGGCTGCGCGGTGGACAGCTCTTGGGCGATGATGAGTCCGTCTACCCGATCCGCGGCCAGGTGGTACGCCTGGCCAATACGAAGAAGCTCACCGACTGGCTGTGCGACGACGACTACCCCGGCGGGGTCAGCTACATCATTCCCCGGCGCGAGGACATCATTGTCGGCGGCACCGACACGGCCAATGATTGGAACCGCGAGGTCGAGCCGGACACCGCGGCGGCGATTCTGCGCCGCGCCACCGAGCTGGTGCCAGAACTCGAAGGGCTGGAGGTCCTGGAGCACAAGGTGGGACTTCGCCCGGCGCGCGATGCCATCCGACTCGAACGCGTTGCGGGACACCAGTTTCCGGTGATTGCCGCCTACGGCCATGGCGGCGCGGGTGTCACCCTGTCGTGGGGTACCGCGCAGCGCGTCGTCGAGCTGGTCGGCGAGATTCACTAGCCGCTCGCGTTCCCCGAAGGTCCTCGAAGGCAAATCCCGATTATGCGGTTTGACTTCGGGGATCCATGCTTTACTCTCGATGCTCGATGCACCGGGCGGCCCAATTAGATGAGATGCATATCACGGATTAATACCTTGAAGACAGGCGTAGTATTTCATTCGTTACTCGCGCTCGCGCTTCCGCACGGCGTCACTACGACCAATGTGAAATCATGCTCGCAAAGAAGTCCGGACTCCAAGTGAGCCCTCGCCACAATCCCCTGGCCCGGCCAGCGCAACTGGTCGCCCTGGGGTTCCTAGGCGCCATCCTGATCGGTGGCCTGCTGCTCGCCACACCGTGGGCACACACCGATGGACGATTCACCCCACTGATCGACGCGCTGTTCACCGCCACCTCGGCGGTCTGCGTCACGGGGCTGACCGTGGTGGACACCGCAACCCATTACACGCTCTTCGGCAAGCTCATCATCTTGGCGCTCATTCAGCTCGGCGGGTTGGGCATCATGCTTGTCGCCTCCCTGCTGAGCATGCTGCTCATGGGCAAGATCGGGTTGCTCACCCGGCAGTCCTCCCAGCGCGAAAGCAAGGCCATGAGCGGTCAGGACGTCCGCACAGCCACGAAAACCATTCTGCTCTTCTCCCTGTCCCTCGAAGCGGTCACCGCGGTGCCACTGGCCCTGCGCTTCTGGCTGGGCTACGACTACGATGTGCCCTCGGCCCTATGGCACGCGGTGTTCCATGCGGTGTCCGCGTTCAACAACGCTGGATTCGCGCTCTATTCGGACAGCCTCATGGGTTTTGTGGACGACCCGTGGATCAGCTTGCCGGTCAGCTTCGCGATCATCCTCGGCGGACTCGGCTTCCCGGTACTCGTTCAGCTGCGCCGCTACGGACGCAACACGCTCAAATGGAGCATGAACACCCGACTCGTGCTGCTCATGACCGGCCTGCTGCTGCTCGGCGGTACGGTGTTCATCACCGCCATGGAGTGGAATAATCCCCAAACCCTTGGCACCTTGGACCCGGCGGCACGCGTGCTCGCCGGCTTTTTCCACTCGGTGCAAACTCGTACCGCCGGGTTCAACTCCATCGATATCGGCGCCATGCACCCGGCCTCGTGGCTCGGCATGGATGTGCTCATGTTCATCGGTGCCGGCCCTGCCGGTACCGCCGGTGGCATCAAGGTCACCACCGCGGCGGTGCTCCTATTTATCATTCTCACCGAGCTGCGCGGCGAAACGGCCGTCAATGTGCTGGGCAAACGGCTTTCGCGGTCCATTCATCGCCAAGCGCTGACGGTCACGCTCTTGGGCGCCGCCGCGGTCTTCGCGGGAACCATGGGATTGTTGCTGCTGACGCCGTATTCGCTGGATCGTTGCCTCTTCGAGGCCACCTCGGCCTTCGCCACCGTTGGCCTGTCCACCGGCATCACCCCCGACCTGCCCGATGCCGGCAAGAGCATCCTGATCGCGCTCATGTACTTAGGGCGCGTCGGAGTGCTCTCGCTCGGTTCGGCCCTCGCCTTGCGCGACCGCAAGGCCCTCTACGAACTTCCAAAAGAAAGGCCCGCAATTGGGTAAGCTACTGAATTTCCGCTCAGACTCGAAGCATATTGCCGCCGCCGACTCGGTTGCGGTGATTGGCTTGGGGCGCTTTGGCGCTTCGCTCGCCATGGAATTGATGAAATCGGGCACCCATGTACTGGGCATCGACTTGAACGAGGATAATGTCCAGGCGTTGAACGGTGAGCTGACCCAGGTGGTGCGGGCGGACGCCGCACGCCGCGAGGTGCTCGAGCAGCTCTCAATTCAGGACTTTGACCGCGTAGTGGTCGCCGTAGGCAGCCATCTGCAGTCCTCCATCCTATGCTGCTCGCTGCTGGTCAGCATGGACATTCCATTGATTTGGGCGAAGGCTCAGGATGACCGGCACGGGCTGATCCTCGAACAACTTGGGGTGCACCACATTGTCTACCCCGAAAAGGATATGGGCCGGCGCGTAGCCCATCTGGTGCGCGGCTCGATCATGGATTACGTGGAGGTCGATCCGGGCTACGCCCTGGTGAAGATGACCGCACCGGCAAGCCTGCATGGGATGCGGTTGAGCGAGATGGGAGTCCGGAAGAAGTACCGGGTGACCATCGCAGCGAAGGCCAACGCCTCCGGCATTTGGCAGAATACCGATGCGGACACCGTGCTTGTCGAAGGGGACCGCGTGCTGGTGCTCGGATCCACCGCGGACACCGATCGCTTCGGCCAGCTGCGCTAGGCAGCGCAAGCGAATCGAGGCTTAACTAGGAAAGGGGACCCACTGTCGTGGGTCCCCTTTCCTAGTTGTCTGCTATGACTCGATGCTGAAGCGCATGACCAGGGCTAGGCCAATGATGACCGCGCCCCAGACCAGACCAAGAACAATGGTGATGCGGTTCAGGTTGCGCTCGGCAACACCGGACGAACCCATCGAGCTGGTCATGCCGCCACCGAACATGTCGGACATACCGCCGCCTCGACCCTTATGGAGAAGGATCAATAGGGTGAGCAGGACACTGGTGATACCCAGCAGTACCTGCAGAATGATCTTGATGATATCCAAGTCGACGGTTCCTTAATTAGATTCAGTCGGTGACGAGATGGTGCTCGAACCTAACAATATTAGCAAACTCTTCGGCGTCCAAACTAGCACCGCCGACCAGCAGGCCATCAACATCGCGTTCACGCATGATCTGCGCGGCATTTGCGGCCTTGACGCTTCCGCCATAGAGCAGGCGTGCCTTCTGCGCAATCTCCTCGCCGAAGCGCTCGATCAATGCTCCGCGAATCGCGGCGCACATTTCCTGCGCATCGGCCGGGCCCGCCACTTCGCCGGTTCCGATAGCCCACACCGGCTCGTAAGCGATGACGAGGGTTTCGGCCTGTTCGGCGGTGACGCCTTCCAGGGACTCGGCAAGCTGGTTCAGCGTGTAGGCAACATGCTCGTTCGCCTGGCGCACCTGGAGCCCTTCGCCGACGCAAAGCACCGGGGTCAGCTCGTGGCGGTACGCGGCGGCAAGCTTCGCGGCAATCACAGCGTTGGACTCGTTGTGGTATTCGCGGCGCTCCGAGTGGCCGACCAGCACGTAGCTGCAGCCAAGCTTATTCAGGAACTGGCCGGAGATCTCCCCGGTATAGGCTCCCGAGTCCTGTGCGGACAGGTCCTGTGCGCCGTAGACGACGTCCAGCTTGTCGCCCAGGGTCAGGGTCTGCACACCGCGGATGTCGGTGAACGGCGGGAACACCGCAACCTCGGCACGGTCGTAATCGTGCTGCGCATCCTTCAGCGTCCACGCGAGCTTCTGCACCAGGGTGATGCCCTGGACGTGGTCCATGTTCATCTTCCAGTTGCCCGCGATCAGCGGCTGGCGCACGTAGGCGCCGTTATTCGACATCGTCATAAATTTAGCCTTCCAAAGCGGCAACACCCGGCAGGGTCTTGCCTTCAAGGTATTCGAGCGACGCTCCGCCACCGGTGGAGATGTGGCCGAAGTCGTCCTCCGAGAAGCCCAAGGCACGTACCGCGGCGGCTGAGTCGCCACCGCCTACGACGCTAAACGCCTCGGAACCTGCCAATGCCTGGGCCACCGTGCGGGTGCCCTCGGCGAAGGCCGGGATCTCGAAGACGCCCATTGGGCCATTCCAGAACACGGTGTTTGCGCTCTTGATGTAGCTTGCGAACAGCTCGGCGGACTTCGGTCCAATATCCAGGCCCAATCCGTTCGAGCCGAAGCTGGCTTCTTCGATCTTGTCGGCGGCAAGCACCTCGTGCTCGGCGTCTGCCCCGAACTTGCTGGCCACGACGACGTCCGATGGAACGATGATGTCGCAACCGAGCTTTTCGGCGCGGGCCAGGTATTCCTGGCAAACCGAGATCTGGTCTTCTTCAAGCAGCGAGCCGCCGATGGCGTATCCCTGGGCCTTGAGGAAGGTGAATGCCATGCCGCCACCGATCAGCAGCTGATCGGCCTTGCCTAGCAGGTTGTCGATGACCGCGAGCTTGTCCGAAACCTTCGACCCACCCAGGACGACCACGTAGGGACGCTTTGGCGCTTCGGTCAGGGTCTTGAGAACCTTGACCTCGGTTGCCACCAGGTCACCCTGGTAGCTCGGCAGCAAGGCAGCGATGTCGAATACCGAGGCGTGCTTGCGGTGCACTGCACCGAAGGCATCGTTGACGTAGGCGCCGTTGTCGCCGGTCAGTGCGGCCAGCGCCGTGGCGAATTCTTCACGCTCGGCGTCTACCTTGGAGGTCTCGCGGGCGTCGAAGCGCACGTTCTCGAGGACCAGTACCGCACCCTCGGCCAAGGCGGCGGCGGATTCGCGAGCCGAAGCTCCTACTACATCCGTTGCCACGGTGACATCGAAGTCTGCAAGTTCGTTCAAGCGGTGAGCGGCAGGCTCGATGGAGTACTTCGAATCGACCTGGCCCTTAGGGCGACCCAGGTGTGCCATCACGATGACCTTGGCGCCAGCCTCGGTCAGTTTAGTGATGACCGGAAGGGACGCGCGCACGCGTCCGTCATCGGTTACGGTCGCCCCGTCGAGCGGTACGTTCAGGTCGCTTCGGACCAATACGTACCGCCCGCGGACACCGTCAGCGAGTAATTCGTCGAGAGTGTGAGAAGACATGTCTCTAGGTTATCGACTAGAGGCTTGATCCCACGAATTCAACAAGGTCAACAAGTCGCGAGGAGTAGCCCCACTCGTTGTCGTACCAAGCCACAACCTTGACGGTGTTGCCAATCACGGAGGTCAGGCCGGAGTCGAAAATGGCGGAGTGCTTGTTCGTCACAATGTCGGAGGAAACCAGCGGATCGGTCGAGTACTCGAGGTAGTCGGCCAGCTTGCCTTCGGTGGCAGCCTTTTCGAAGGCGGCGTTGATTTCTTCAACGGTGGCGGTGCGAGCCAGGTTGACGGTCAGATCGGTGGCCGAGCCGGTTGGTACCGGTACGCGCATTGCGTAACCGTTAAGCTTGCCCTTCAATTCCGGAAGCACCACGCCGATGGCCTTGGCGGCACCGGTGGAGGTCGGGATCAGGTTCAGCGCAGCGGCGCGGGCACGGCGTGGGTCGCTGTGCGGTGCATCCTGCAGGCGCTGGTCGGCGGTGTATGCGTGGATGGTGGTCATCAGGCCGTCAACAATGCCGAATTCATCGTTCAAAACCTTGGCCATTGGGGCCAGGCAGTTGGTGGTGCACGATGCGTTCGAAATGATGTTGTGCGTAGCCGGATCGTACTTGTCGTGGTTGGCGCCCATCACGATGGTGATGTCTTCATCGCTGGCCGGAGCCGAGATGATGACCTTTTTTGCACCGGCGGTGATGTGCTTGCCAGCGTCGGCAGCCTTGGTGAAGAATCCGGTCGATTCGATGACAACGTCGACGTTCAATTCGCCCCATGGCAGGTTTGCCGGGTCGCGCTCCGAGAGCACCTTGATGCGGCGTTCTCCGACGACGATGGTGTCGCCATCTACGGATACTGCTTCGCCGACTGGGCCCAGAACGCTATCGAACTTCACCAGGTGCGCCAGTGCATCGATGGAACCGAGGTCGTTGACTGCAACGATTTCGATGTCTGCCTTGTGCGCCAGAGTGGCACGCAGGAAGTTGCGTCCGATACGACCGAAACCATTGATTCCAACACGAGTAGTCATGTGGCTATCTCCTCTAAATGGGATGATTGCGCCACTGCCGTGCTTTTCACGGAAGTGGCCTGCTTATCTAAGAGGACACTCCGTTGTGTCGTGAGTTGCAGACCTCGTGAAACACGAGGTCTGCAACACACCTGATACATCCTACGCGAAATTCGCACAGAATGTGAGCTGAATTACCAGAAGGTTAATTCGGCAATAATTACTTACCTGGAACCACCAGCGAAGCAGCGCCATTGCGAGCGGCTTCGAAGCGAGCCTGGACATCAGCCCAGTTCACGATGTTCCAGAAGGCCTTGACGTAGTCGGCCTTGACGTTGACGTAGTCCAGGTAGAAGGCGTGCTCCCACATGTCCAGCATCAGCAGTGGGATGGTTCCCACTGGGACGTTGCCCTGCTGATCGTACAGCTGCTCGATGACCAGCTGGCCACCTAGCGGCTCGTAGGCCAGAATTGCCCAGCCCGAGCCCTGCAGGCTCATTGCCGAAGCGGTGAAGTGACCGCGGAATCCGTCGAAGGAGCCGAAGAACTCGTCGATGGCCGCTGCCAACTCGCCTACTGGCTTGTCGCCGCCCTCTGGGGAGAGGTTGTTCCAGAAGATCGAGTGGTTGGTGTGTCCACCCAAGTGGAACGCCAGATCCTTCGAAAGCTTCGGAATGTTACCGAATTCGCCCTTTTCGCGGGCTTCTGCCAACTGCTCCAACGCCGAGTTAGCGCCTGCAACGTAGGTTGCGTGGTGCTTCGAGTGGTGCAGCTCCATGATGCGAGCCGAGATGTTCGGCTCCAGTGCAGCGTAGTCATACTGCAGTTCTGGCAGTGAATAGACAGCCATGATTCTCCTCAATCTTCTCAATTGGTTGAATCTCCGCGGAAGGCCTCCCGCGGGGACACTTTTTACTGTTCCAGTTCATCTACTGGAACACTGGACTCGGTTCCAGGTATTCCCAGATCACCAGCTTTTTTATCCGCCATGGCTAAAAGCCGGCGGATCCGGCCGGCAATCGCGTCCTTGGTCATTGGAGGTTCGGCCATGCGGCCCAATTCATCCAGCGACGCTTGCTTGTGCTCCAGGCGAAGCACCCCGGCATAACGCAGGTGCTCAGGCGCCTCGTCGCCAAGAATCTCCAGTGCGCGCTCCACGCGCGCGCCGGCAGCCACAGCAGCTTGGGCGCTGCGGCGCAGGTTTGCATCGTCGAAGTTCGCTAGCCGATTTGCGGTGGCGCGGACTTCTTTGCGCATGCGGCGCTCTTCCCACACCATCAGCGCGTCGTGTGCGCCCATGCGCGTCAAAAGTTGGGCGATGGCATCGCCATCGCGAATCACCACACGGTCCACGCCGCGTACCTCACGCGCCTTGACCGTCAGGTCCAGGCGCCGAGCAGCACCGACTAGGGCGAGTGCGGCCTCTGGGCCGGGGCAAGTAATTTCAAGTGCCGAACTGCGTCCCGGTTCGGTGAGTGAACCGTGGGACAAGAACGCGCCGCGCCAAACCGCTTCGGCATCGGCAGTGGAACCGTTGACGATCACCGAGGGCAGTCCGCGTACCGGACGTCCGCGCTGGTCGAGAAGCCCGGTTTGGCGTGCCAAAACTTCGCCGTCCTTTGCGACGCGCACGATGTATCGGCTGCCCTTGCGGATGCCGGAACCGGAGACCATGACAATCTCCGCGTCGTGTCCGTAAAGCTCGCCAATGGCGACCTTGAGCCTGCGAGCGGTCGCAGCCAAGTCAACCTCGGCCTCGATTACTATTCGCCCGGAGACAATATGCAGTCCGCCGCTGAAGCGGAGCATGGTCGAAACCTCGGCCTTGCGTACCGATGGCTTGCGAATCTCAACCCGCGACAGCTCGTCTTTGACGGAAGCCGTCAATGCCATGAATCAAACTCCCTTACATAGATCCGATCAGGATCCTATTGCGGTAAACACCTCATGATAGGCCGCCGCTAAGCGCAACGGGTCGTGCTCGGCACGACCGTCAGATACACCTACTCTACTAAAGAAGACACGTGCCCCGAGTTTTTGCGCTGCCAGCTCAAATCTCTCCTTGTTACGAACCCGTGATTCATCAGCGATAATCGCGTCAAATTGCACGTTCGGGGCGTAACGTCCTAAAACCTCCAGATGCGCTGCGGCATCCATTCCCGAGGTTTCGGCGGTGTCAACGGATAGATTCATGGTCAGCAGTTTTTTCGCCGTGGTATCAGCAATGGCTTGACGCATATCGGGCAACAGCAGATGCGGAAGCACCGAGGTGTACCACGAGCCTGGGCCCAGAATGATCCAGTCAGCCAATTCGATCGCGTCCAACGCCTCGGGGCAGGCAGGAGCTCCGTCTGGTTCCAAATACACCTTGGAGACCAGTCCCCCACCTCCCGCTGCGGCTAGCTGCGCCTGGCCATCTATCCGACGCTTGATCAGGGTATCGGTGACTTCGTCGGCTTCAAGAACTTCACCGTGGATCGATAGCGGAACGGTGCTCATGGGCAGCACCTGACCGCGGGCGCCAAGCAAGGCGCCGGCCCAGCGCAGTCCGGCTACCGGACTGTCAAGCAGTTCCCAGAGCGCGAGAATCAGCAGGTTGCCCACCGCATGGCCGTTCAGCGGCTCTTCTGGATGCTCGTCGGATTTGAACCGGTGCTGCATGACATCGCGCCAGGTGCGGCCCCAGTCGTTGTCGTCGCACAGCGCGGCCAGTGCCATGCGCAGATCCCCCGGGGGAAGCACATCGAAGGAACCGCGCAGCCTTCCGGAACTTCCACCGTCGTCGGCCACGGTCACCACGGCCGTCAGTTCGGTGGTGAGCCGGCGCAGCGCCGAAAGCGAAGCAGACAGGCCATGTCCACCACCCAGCGCAACCACCGAGGGGTTGCGCATATCATCGGGCCGGGTAAGGCCTTGAATCGGGATTGGTCCCGTTGCGAATGCCATCGAGGACTACTCCCGGCCTAAGTCACGGTGCGTGATGTTCACACGCACATTGGGCAGCTGCGCCAGGCGGCGCCCCAATTCGATGGTCGTGGCTACCGAACGGTGCTTGCCGCCCGTACAGCCAACGGCAATCGTCGCGTAGTGCTTATTCTCTCGGCGGTACCCCTCGAAGACTGGTTCCAGTGCCTTGAGGTAGTTTTCGATAAATTCGTTGGTTCCCGGCTGGCGCAGGACGTAGTCCGAGACTTCCTTGTCCTTGCCGGTTTGCGGACGCAATTCCGGAACCCAGTGCGGGTTCGGAATGAAGCGCACATCGGCCACGTAGTTGGCGTCGGTGGGCAGACCGTATTTGAACCCGAAGCTCATCACGTTGATCCGCAAGATGATCGGGCCCGATTCGGCAAATAGCTCATTCGCCGAACGCGCCAGGTCATGCACCGACATGGATGAGGAGTCCAGAATAAGTTCAGCGGCTTCACGCAACGGTCCGGTCACGTCCCGCTCCCGCTTGATGCCGTCGACGATCCGCCCGTCGCCCTGCAATGGGTGCGGGCGGCGGCCCTGTTCAAAGCGCCGCACGAGGACCTCATCGCTGGCATCCAAATAGACCAGGCGGTATTTCACCCCGCCGCTGGTGAGCAGCGCCAGGGATTCACGAATTTCTGGAAAGAGATCTTTGGAGCGCACATCCATGACCACTGCCAATCGTGGAATGGTTCCCTGGGAACGGCTCATGAGCTCGGTCAGCATACCCAGCATGGAAGGCGGCAGGTTCTCCACCACATACCAGCCCAGGTCTTCGAGTGCGTGGGCCACGGTGGTTCGACCGGCGCCTGACATGCCGGTGACGATCACGAGCTCGGATTCCGGAGGTTTTACAGCTTCATACTCGGTGGTCATACCTCAAGGCTAGTCGAGAATTTCACCGGTAGTCATGTTCACACCCGCACGTGAAGTATCTTCCAAGGATTCTTTGATGGAAGTCGCAAGCTTTTCCCCGACTCCAGACACCGCCATGAGCTGCTCCAAGGACGCGGCCCGGATCTTTTTCATCGATCCAAAGTGCTTGCGGAGCGCTTCTTGCTTCGATTTGCCTAAGCCCGGAATGGCGTCCAAATCCGAGGAAATCATCGACTTCGAACGCTTGGCTCGGTGGAAGGTAATAGCAAAGCGGTGTGCCTCATCGCGCAGGCGCTGCACCAGGTACAACGCCGCCGAGGCACGCGGCAGGATCACCGGGAAGGGGTCCTCCGGCAGCCAGAGCTCTTCGAGCCGCTTCGCCAAGCCAACGACGGGAATATCATCAATCCCCAAGTCATCGAGGGCTTTTTGAGCAGCAACTACCTGCGGCGGGCCACCGTCGACGATCACCAAGGACGGCGGGTAAGCGAATTTCTTGACGTCGCTGGCACCGGGCTCAACCTCGCCGGTATTAAAAGTCTCCGGGTCGATTTTTTCCTTCAGGTACCGGCTGAAGCGCCGGTGAATCACGTCGTACATGCTGGCGGTGTCATCCCGCGCGGCATCACCGGTAATCGAGAATTTTCGGTATTCGCTCTTCTTGGGCAGCCCATCTTCGAAGACCACCATCGAGGCGACGACGTTGGTCCCCTGCGTATGCGACGCGTCGTAACATTCGATGCGCAACAGGGCGGTTTCCGCTCCCAGCGCCTCCTGCAGTTCCTGCATCGCGGCCGATCGGGTCGAAATGTCGCCGGCGCGTTTGGACTTGTGCAGGCGCAACGCCTGTTCGGCGTTCTCCACCACGGTTGATGCCAGCGCCGCCTTGTCACCACGCTGCGCGACGCGCAGGGATACCTTCGAGCCACGCAGTTCGGTCAGCCAGGTGGTCACATCTTCAAGGTCATCGGGCAAGGTGGGCACCAGCACTTCGCGCGGGATCCGGTCGGCATGATCGGCATACACCTGGGTGAGCAGCTGTTCGACGAATTCGGCGTCGGTCAGGTCCGCAACCTTTTCGACCACCCATCCGCGTTGCGAGCGGATACGGCCATCGCGCACGTGGAAGACCTGCACCGCGGCTTCAAGTTCATCGGCGTGAATGCCGAAGATATCCGCTTCGGTGCTCTCGGCAAGCACCACCGCATTGCGCTCGAAAACCCTGTTCAGGGCGGCGATGTCGTCGCGATAGCGGGCCGCCTGTTCGTATTCGAGATCGGCGACGGCAGCGTGCATTTGCGCGGTCAGCTCGCGGGTGAACTTTCCCGCCTCGCCGCCCATGAAGGTGCACAGGTCATCGGCCAATGCCCGGTGGTCTTCCGGCGAGATCCGGCCGACACAGGGCGCGGAGCATTTATCGATATACCCCAGCAAGCACGGCCGGCCCGAGGCTTCGGCACGCTTGAACACCCCGGGCGCGCAGGTGCGCACCGGGAAGACGCGCAGAAGCGTATCGAGGGTTTCACGGATCGCCTTGGCCGGGTAGAACGGGCCGAAATACTTCACGCCCTTGCGCTTGTCCCCGCGCATGACCAGGGCGCGCGGGAACTTTTCGTCCATCGTGATGGCAAGGTACGGGTAGGTCTTGTCATCGCGGAAGACAATGTTGAATCGCGGAGTGTACTCCTTGATCCAGGTGTACTCGAGCTGAAGGGCTTCCAGCTCGGATCCGACGGTTGTCCATTCGACGCTGGCCGCGGTGAACACCATCGTGCGCGTTTTAGCGGTCAGGCGTTCGGGGTTAACGAAATATGAGGCCAAACGATTGCGCAGGACACGGGCTTTACCCACATAGATGACCCGGCCGTGCTCGTCGCGGAAGCGGTAGACACCCGGTTTGGTGGGGATATCCGAGGATTTCGGACGGTAGCTGGCTGGATCTGCCATGGCTACTTCGCGTCCGGCGGCAACTGGTTGTACGAGTCGACACGTTCCTGACCGCTCAGCTCGGCGATCGCGTCAACGATCCGGTCCGTCGCGCGGCGGCGTTCGGGCAGCGGGTGCTTGCGGCCCAGCTGGTCAAAGTACAGCGGCTCCCCGTAATGAATGGAGAACTTCGTCGGGCGAATGCCCTTGGTGTCGGCCGGCTGCAGCTTCTCGGTGCCGATCAGTCCCACCGGGATCACCGGGACGCCTGTGGTCAGGGCCAGCCAGCCCACGCCGGTGCGGCCGCGGTAGAGCTTGCCGTCGCGCGACCTGGTACCTTCCGGATAGATGCCGATTCCACTTCCGCTTTCGACGATGTCCACCAGCGAATCCAGAGCCGCCACGGAGGCCGCCTGTTCACCGCGCTGCACCGGGATCGAACCCACGGATTCGAAAAAGGTCTTCATCGCCTTGCCTTTGAGCCCGGGGGTGGTGAAGTATTCGGCCTTGGCGAAAAACGCGACATCGCGAGGGGTCAACGCCTGGACGATGATCGAGTCGAGGAAGGACAAGTGGTTTGAGGCGACAATGAAGCCACCTTCTTTGGGCACATTATGGATGCCGGTGATCTCCGGACGGCACAAGGTGTGGAGCATGCCGCGGATCGAGGAGCGGGTCATGGTGTAGAGGCTCATTACTTCAGGCCCTCCTGCATCGGCTGTCCGTCTAGCGCAGCGGCGCGTTCTGCGCCCAGCAGCAAGA
This sequence comes from Glutamicibacter sp. 363, assembly GCF_052379505.1. Lineage (NCBI taxonomy): Bacteria > Bacillati > Actinomycetota > Actinomycetes > Micrococcales > Micrococcaceae > Glutamicibacter > Glutamicibacter sp. 363. Next base: position 127,875 of record NZ_JBQSYR010000001.1, read on the forward strand.
CCGCGAGCTCATGCACGCTATCGGCCAGGTGGTCTGCCGCATCCAGCTCATTGGGAAGCGCAAAACCCCAGCTGACACCAATCGATGCCACCGAGTTTTCACGCGCCGCGTCCAGGTCGTAGTAGCGATCGCCGACGACCACGGTGCGCGCCGGATCCAGGTCGCCCGCTTGCAGTGCGGCCAAGACGATATGCGTTTTGCTCGAGCCCATGGAGCCGTGCTCCGAGGCGTTGCCGAAGATGGCGTCCAGCGAGGAGTCCAGGCCCTGCTTGGCGATCAGCTCCCGCGCAATGGGCTCCGGCTTGGCCGTGGTCACTGCGACGTAGATTCCGGCCGCGCGGAGCGCAGCCAGAAGTTCACGCAGTCCCGGGTACACCCGCGAGGCGGCCATGCCCACCGCGGCGTACCGGGCCCGGTATGCGGCGATGATCTGATCGATATTCTCATCGGTAACACCGTCCAGGGTGCGCAGGCCGATTTGCAGCGGTGGACCCACCAGCGCCTCGACGGCTTCCTCTCCGGGATCGGCGACATCATGCGCCGCGAGGGCATGACGAATTCCGGATGTAATGGAACCTGCGGGGTCCACGAGAGTCCCGTCCAGATCAAAGAGCACGCTTGTTACCGACATATTCACTTAGACATCATCCCATGAAGCGGACTCACGTTAGGAATCCATAACTGAAAACGCATATTCCGCGGGTCCGCCTCGCTCGGGATTTGAGGTTTTAGAGAATTTCGGCCAGGTACTTTCCGGTGTGCGATGCGGAGACCTTCGCCACGGATTCCGGGCTTCCGGTGGCCAAAATCGTTCCGCCGCCCGAGCCGCCTTCCGGCCCCAGATCGATCACCCAGTCGGCCGACTTGATGACGTCCAGGTTGTGCTCGATGGTCAACACGGTGTTTCCCTTGTCCACCAGTCCTTGCAGAACCAGCAGCAGCTTGCGGATGTCTTCGAAGTGCAGACCGGTGGTCGGTTCGTCGAGCACGTAGATGGAGCGGCCGTTTGAGCGCTTCTGCAATTCCGCGGCGAGCTTCACACGCTGCGCCTCGCCGCCCGAAAGCGTGGTGGCCGGCTGCCCCAGGCGCACATAGCCCAGTCCCACATCGACCAGGGTCCTCAGGTGGCGGGCGATCGGGGTGAACGCGGCGAAGAACTCGGCGCCCTCGGAGATCGGCATATTCAGCACGTCCGAGATGTTCTTGCCCTTGTAGAGCACCTGCAGGGTTTCGCGGTTGTAGCGCGCGCCCTGGCAGACCTCGCACGGCACATATACGTCCGGCAGGAAGTTCATTTCGATCTTCAGCGTGCCGTCACCCGAGCAGGACTCGCAGCGCCCGCCCTTGACGTTGAAGGAGAAGCGGCCCGGCTGGTAGCCGCGCAGCTTCGCCTCGTTGGTCTCCGCAAAGAGCTTGCGGATATTGTCGAAAACTCCGGTGTAGGTGGCCGGGTTCGACCGCGGGGTCCGCCCGATCGGCGACTGGTCCACGTGCACGACCTTGTCCAGGTGCTCGAGGCCCAGCACCCGGGTGTGGCGGCCGGGAACCTGCTTGGCGCCGTTGAGCTTATTGGCCAACACCTTGTATAGGATGTCGTTGACCAGCGTCGACTTGCCCGAACCTGAGACACCGGTAATGGCGGTCAGCACGCCCAGCGGGAACTCCACGGTGACGTCCCGCAGGTTGTTTTCCTTCGCGCCCACCAGCTTGAGCATGCGCTTCTTGTCGGCCTTGCGGCGCTTTTTCGGCAGCTCGATCTGCTTGCGCCCGGAGAGGTAGTCTCCGGTCAGCGAACGGGTGTTCTCCTTCAGCCCCTCCAGCGAGCCGGAATGGACCACCTCACCGCCGTGCTCCCCGGCGCCCGGACCGATGTCCACGATCCAATCCGCCTCGGCGATGGTGTCCTCATCGTGTTCGACGACGATCAGCGTATTGCCCAGCGAACGCAGATGCAGCAGGGTTTCGATCAGCCGGCGGTTGTCGCGCTGATGCAGGCCGATGGAGGGCTCGTCCAGCACGTAGAGCACTCCGACCAGCCCGGAGCCGATCTGCGTGGCCAGGCGGATGCGCTGCGCCTCGCCGCCGGACAGGGTGCCCGCGGCGCGTTCCAGGGTCAGGTATTCCAGGCCCACGTCCAGCAGGAACTTCATGCGCGCGCCAATTTCCTTCAGCACCTGGGTGGCGATCTGCGCCTCGCGGTCGCTGAGCTCCAAGGTGGTGAGGAATTCGGCCGCCGCGCGCAGATCCATGGCCGCCACCGCGGCGATCGACTTGCCGCCGATCAGCACCGACAGCGAGGCCGGGTTCAGACGTGCGCCGCCGCAGGTAGGGCACGGAATCTGGCGCATGTACTGCTCGTAGCGATCGCGTGCGTGATCCGATTCGGTTTCCTCATGCTTGCGGTGCACATAGGAGATGACGCCTTCGAACCCGGTGGAGTACTTGCGCTCCCGGCCGAAACGGTTCTTGTACTGCACGACGACCTTGTGGTCTTTGCCGTTCAGGATCGCCTGGCGCGCCGGTGCCGGCAGGTCCTTCCAGGCGGTGTCCATGCCGAAGCCCAGCTCCTTGCCGAGCCCCTCGATCAACCGGTTCCAGTATTCGGTGGTCGCCTTGCCCAAGGACCACGGCGCGATGGCCCCGTCGGCCAGCTTGACCTCGGCATCCGGGACGATCAGGTGCTCATCGACTTCGAGCTTGGTGCCGATGCCGCTGCAGGCCGAACAGGCCCCGAAGGGGTTATTGAAGGAGAAGGTCCGGGGTTCGATCTCATCGATGGCCAGCGGGTGCTCGTTCGGGCAGGCGAGGTTCTCGGAGAACGCACGGACGCGCTTCGGGTCATCCTCCGCCAGATCCACGAAGTCCACCAGCACGCGGCCATCGGCCAGAGTCAGTGCGGTTTCCACCGAGTCGGTCAGCCGCTGGTGCACCGTGTCGTTAATGGCCAGGCGGTCAACGACCACCTCGATGGTGTGCTTGACCTGCTTGGCCAGCTTAGGCGGCTCGGTCAGCTGAATGGTTGTGCCATCGACCCGGGCACGGGAGAACCCCTTGGAGGATAGCTCGGCGAACAAGTCAACGAACTCGCCCTTGCGGGCGCGCACCACCGGGGCCAGCACCTGGAAGCGGGTCTTCTCCGGCATCTCCAGCAGCTGGTCGACGATCTGCTGCGGCGACTGCTTCGAAATGGGCTCCCCGCATTCGGGGCAGTGCGGGCGTCCTACGCGGGCCCAGAGCAGGCGCATGTAGTCATACACCTCGGTGATGGTGCCCACGGTGGACCGCGGGTTGCGGCTCGTGGACTTCTGGTCGATCGACACGGCCGGGGAAAGCCCCTCGATGAAGTCCACATCCGGCTTGTCGACCTGGCCCAGGAACATCCGTGCATAGGCGGACAGGGATTCGACGTAGCGGCGCTGCCCCTCGGCGAAAATCGTATCGAAGGCCAGCGATGACTTGCCGGAGCCGGACAAGCCGGTAAAGACGATCATCGCGTCGCGCGGAAGATCCACATCTACGTTCTTCAGGTTGTGCTCGCGCGCACCCTTGACGATCAGACGGGACAAATCCAGTTTTTTGCTTTCTGCAGTAATAGCCACGAAGCAATACTAATCGAAAACTACTTCGAATAAACGTGGTGCTTGGCACAAATGCGCGTTACTTTCGCGCAGGGCGATATCCCGGGCATTTCCAGCCCTGAAGATTTGCTGGTCGGCGGCCGTTTCGAGCCTCGGACGGATCGAGCAGGAGAAACCAGACGATTAGGCACCAGCGTCGGCAGCGTTCATCCTCTTGGCATGTCCCCATAAAATTTTCTTGACGAGCCTTACTGCTTGCGCGTCTGGGCGAGGTGCTCCAGCCCGGCCACGGAACCCTTGGCCTTCAACTAAATACGGCCACCGGCGTCCGCTGGGATGACTTGCCAGTTCGCTCGGATAATGGGAGGCTGAGCTCCCGCGCCGGCATTGAGGAAATGTATCCACCATGAGCAAAACCATTATCATCACCGGCGGCAGCGACGGCATCGGTGCGGCCGCCGCGCGCACGCTGGTTGGCCGTGGCCATCGCGTCGTCATCGTCGGGCGCTCGGAGGGCAAAACCAAAAGCATCGCCGCAGAGCTGTCTGTGCCTTACTATGTCGCGGATTTCGCGGAGCTGAACCAAGTCAGAAAGCTGGCAGATGATCTGCTGAAGGCATACCCGGAAATCAACGTGCTCGCGAATAACGCAGGCGGGATCATGGGTAAGCGAACCCAAACCGTTGATGGGCATGAAACCACTTTCCAGGTCAACCACCTTGCTCCGTTCCTGCTCACCAGCTTGCTCATGCCAGCGCTATTTGCCGGCAAGGCAACGATTATCCAGACAGCCAGTGCGGCCGCTCGGATCTTCGGGCGGATGGATATCGAAGACCTGCAGAATACCGTGGGCTACGCCCCGCAGAAAGCCTATGGCAACGCGAAACTCGCTAACATCCTCTTCACTCAGGAATTGCAGCACCGGTTCGGACCACGAGGCGTCGCTGCCGTTGCTTTCCATCCGGGTATCGTCGCCAGCAGCTTTGCCAGCGAAACTACGCATTTCATGCGGCGCATTTACCACGGGCCACTCAAACGACTATTTACGGTCACTCCCGAAAAAGGGTCAGATCAGCTTGTTTGGCTCGCGGAAGGGACTCCTGGAACGACTTTCCTGCCGGGTTCCTACTATGAATCCCGCAGGATAGCGACAAGGGTAAGTGCCGAAATGCACAACCCGAAGTTCGCAGAACAGCTCTGGAAGAAGTCGGCTTCACTGCTCCGAACCGCCAACTGACAGGATTTGCCCGAGTTATCTGAGCGTGGCGCAGAATCTGCCGATGGTTCTGGTGCAGTGCGGTTTGGGCCCAACTTGCATGAACCAACCTCTAGGGACACTCAAATCGCGTTTCGGGTTAGCTCGCCTCGCACAGCCCGGTGCCCCATGGCCCGAAGGCCACTAATTAACGGGGCAGCGAGCTGAAAGCGGCGCGCAGGTATCTGACCGCGGTTTCTTCGTCCACCGACCAGGTCTGGGCAACGCGTGCCAGATCGGCTGCGGCATCGCTGACTTCTTGCTGGGCACGATCCTCGGCCGCTTGCACGATGGTTCCGTGCCGCCCGCGGGTCACGACCGCGCCTTGGGCTTCCAGCTCCTTATAGACCTTAGCCACCGTGTTCACCGCAAGATCCAGGTCACCGGCGAGCGCCCGCACCGAGGGAAGCTTGGTTCCGGGTGCCAAATCTCCACCCGCAATACGTGCCAGGATTTGCTCTCGTACCTGCTGGTACGGTGCGACAGCCGATTTCGAGTCGATACGGATGAAATCCAGATTGGCCATGGGCGCTCCATTCGGTGCAATGCTTTAGTTGATTCACTGAGCCTATCGCGTTCAAGCCAGTCGCCACCGTAGGGTAATGGGTATGAGTGAACTTCTATTAGCCGACGTCACGATTCGGTCGGTGAGCGTCTCGGAAATGAACAACAACGTTTACTTGGTCACCGAACGGGCCAGTGGCAAACAACTACTGATCGATGCGGCCGACGAAACTCCTGCGATTCTTGAACTCGTGGCCAGCGCCGCCAAGGATGGCCCCGAACCAGAGGTCGTTGGCATCGCCACGACCCATGAGCATTGGGACCACGTGCGGGCCCTGGCCGAGGTCGTCGAACGCTTCACCGTTCCCACGTACGCAGGCGCCGAAGATATCGACGGTATCGCCAAGGAGTCCGGCGTGAAGATTAGCCACGGGTTGACCCATGGCGATCGAATTTCCGTTGGCGAGATGGAGCTTGAGGCCATTCACCTTCGCGGGCACACCGCGGGCTCGATCGCCTATGCATTGCACGACTCCTCGGGACAACAGGTCATCTTCAGCGGAGACAGCCTATTTCCCGGGGGTGTAGGCAATACCTGGGAGGACCCGGAGCGGTTCGAGTCGTTGCTCAACGACGTATCCGAACGTATCTTCGAAAAATTCCCAGATGAAACCGCCGTCTTACCTGGTCACGGCGGCTCCACCACCGTAGGCACCGAGCGCCCGCACCTCGATGAATGGCGCCAGCGCGGCTGGTAGTCCATACTTTGAAGAATTGCCCGTCAGGCTACGGCCCGGTGGGCAATTCTTGCAGGTAGAGCAGCATCCGCCACTCACTGCCCGGTGCGTGGTTCACAAACCCGCGGTCCTCGTAAAAGCGACGAGTCTGCGCATCGTCTTCATCCACGTTGATGTGCATTTCGCTGCCCCCGCGCGCGGCCAGCTGGATCAGGACATGATCAAGGATGGCGCCGCCGATGCCTTGGCCGCGCAGTGGAGGGCGCACATACAGCTCATCAAGCACCGCGAGCGGTCCGTCGGAATAGATGGTTGGCCGCAGGGTAACGATGGCGTGACCCGATGGTTGAGATGCAGGACCGGCGAGCACTGCATAACAGTGCGGGCCAGCGAGCATGCCCCGCAACCGCCTGGCTAGTATCTGCTCCGCGGGGCAGGGAGAACCGAACTCCGCATTAAAATCAGCCTGCAGCTTGGCCAGCTGCGCGCAATCTTCCGCCGTAGCCAAGTGGGTGCGCCGCTTTTCCATGCGGCCATTGTCCTCCATGTCCAGCGGCGGCACCAGTGATTCAGCCCTGCTTGCGTGCCACCATAAAGATGCGCCGGAAGGGAAAGTTCGTCAGCTTGGCACCGTCCGGTGCCGTGAATGACGGGTAATGCTCGGCGACGGCAGCGGAGTAGTCCGCTTCGAAATCCAGGTATTCGTCCTCGGGCAGTGTTGCCTTGATGGGCAGCAACGCGGTGCCTCGCACCCAGTCAAGGATCGGGCTCTCCCCCACCATCACCTGGTGGTAGGTCGTCTCCCACACATTTGCCTGGAACCCTGCCTCTAGCAATAGCCGCTGGTACTCTTGTGGTTCGCCCACCACGTCTTCGTGCCGCAGCACGCCGCCGAGCCTGCCTGCCCACTTCTGAGAGTCGGCCACCTGACGCATCACCGCATGGGAGGCAGCGCCGAAGTTTCCCGGCATCTGGATTGCGACGTAGGCGCCGGCCTTCAAATCACCCAACCAGTTTTTGAGCAGTTCGCGGTGTTCGGGGAGCCACTGCAGCATGGCGTTGGAAAAGAGCAGGTCGATCTCGGGTCCCGGGTGCCAGTGGCGTGCGTCGAGCAGCTCGAAGCCCAGATTCGGCTGCTGCACCGCGCCGTTGGCTTGGGCGATCATCTCCGGGGAAGAATCCAATCCGGTCACCTGCGCCTGCGGCCACCGCTCGGCCAGCAAGCTCGTCTTGTCTCCCGGCCCGCAGCCCAGATCGACAATCTGCTTGGGGATGATTCCGCCTAGCTGGCCCAGCAGGTCTTCGTAGGGTCGTCCGCGGTAATCCGCGAATTCGGCGTATTTGTTCGGGTTCCACTTCATATTTCCGAGCCTAGTACCACGGCTCAGCGTTCAGCTAGCCTCCGGTCGCAGTTCTCAACGGATAGGCTTAGAACATCATGTTGCTCACCGATTACCTGCCTGCAGATGCGAAGAACGTTTCCGACGACGAGATTTACGAGTCCTTTGGCCGCTGGGTAACCACCCGCGGCATCGACCTATACCCTGCCCAGGACGAGGCTTCGATGGCCTTGGCCGCCGGAAGCAACGTCATTTTGGCGACGCCCACCGGCTCGGGCAAGTCGCTGGTCGCCATTGCCGCGCACTTCTACGCGATGTCCCGCGACCAGATCAGCTTCTATACCGCCCCGATCAAGGCCCTGGTGTCGGAGAAGTTCTTCGACCTGTGCAAGATCTTCGGCGCCGAAAACGTCGGCATGGTCACCGGCGATTCCTCGGTGAATGCCGACGCGCCGATCATCTGCTGCACCGCCGAGATCCTGGCCAACATCGCCCTGCGCGAAGGCTCGCGCGCAGATGCGGGTGTGGTCATCATGGACGAGTTCCACTTCTACGCAGATCCGCAGCGCGGCTGGGCCTGGCAATTGCCGCTCATCGAGCTGCCGCAGTCGCAGTTCCTGCTGATGAGCGCCACCCTGGGCGACGTCAGCCGTTTCGAGAAGGAGCTTGAAGACCGCACCGGCAAAACCACCGTGACGGTGGCGCACTCCGAGCGTCCCATCCCGCTGCACTTCTACTACTCGATGGAACCGGTCCAGGAAGCCGTCGAGGAACTGATCAAAACCCAGCAGGTCCCGATCTACATCGTGCACTTCTCCCAGCTGGACGCCATCGATCGCGCCACCGGCTTGATGAGCGTCAACGTGTGCACCCGCGAGGAAAAGGACCGCATCGCCGAGCTGGTGGCCGGATTCCGCTTCGCCGCAGGGTTCGGCAAGACGCTGAACCGGCTGGTGCGCCACGGCATCGGCGTGCACCACGCCGGCATGCTGCCCAAGTACCGCCGGCTGGTCGAACAGCTCGCCCAGGCCGGACTGCTCAAGGTCATCTGCGGCACCGACACCCTGGGTGTGGGCATCAACGTGCCGATCCGCACGGTGCTGATCACCGCGCTGTCCAAGTTCGACGGCACCCGCACCCGCACCCTCAACGCCCGCGAATTCCATCAGATTGCCGGCCGCGCCGGGCGCGCCGGCTTCGACACCGCCGGCACCGTGCTGGTCCAGGCCCCCGAGCATGCGATCGAAAACCACAAGGCCATGGAAAAGGCCCTGAAGAAGCACGGCGAGGGCTCCTCAAAGCTCAAGCAGATCCCGAAGAAGAAGCCGCCGCAGAACTTCGTCACCTGGGGCGAGAAGACCTACGACAAGATCGTGCATGCCGATCCGGAAACGCTGAAGTCCTCCTTCCAGGTCTCCCACTCGATGCTGCTGAACCTGCTCGAACGCGAGGACAATGCCTTCGAAGCGGCCATGCGCCTGCTCACCGAGAACCATGAGACCCCCGCCTCGCAGCGCAAGCTGAAGCTGCGCGCCCTGGGCATTCTGCGCGAGCTGATCGCCACCGGCGTGGTGGTGCGGCGCGCGGAACCCGATGAATACGGCAACTACTACGAGCTGACCGTGCATCTGCAGCAGAACTTCGCGCTGAACCAGCCGCTGTCGCCATTTGCCCTGGCGGCCTTGGAACTCTTCGAACCAGAATCCCCCAGCTACGCGTTGGATGTCGTCTCGGTGATCGAGGCGACCCTGGAGAAGCCGCGCCAGGTACTTTCGGGCCAGGAGAAGAAAGCCCGCGGCGAGGCAATTGCCGCGATGAAGGCCGACGGCCTGGACTACGACGCGCGCATGGCGGCCCTGGATGAGGTCACCTACCCGCAGCCGCTGGCGGAGAAGCTCGAGGCGGCCTTCGAACAGTACCGTTCCGGTGCCCCCTGGTTGGCGGACTTCGAGCTTCAGCCCAAGTCCGTCGTGCGCGACATGTACGAACGCGCCATGGGATTCTCGGACTTCGTCCAGTACTACCAGCTGGCTCGTTCCGAAGGTGTGCTGCTGCGTTACCTCACCGACGCGTACAAGGCCCTGCGCCAGACCGTGCCGCAGGATTCGCTGCGCGAAGACCTCGAAGACCTCATCGAATGGCTGGGCGAGCTGATCCGCCAGATTGACTCTTCGCTGCTCGACGAATGGGAGGAGCTCTCCCGCGGCGAACTGCACGAGGAAACCGAGATCGCTCCCCCCGCCCCGGAGAAGTTGACCACAAATATGCGTGCCTTCCGGGTGATGGTGCGCAATGAGATGTTCCGCCGGGTCAAGCTCTTCGCCGATGAACAAGATCAGGCCTTGGGCGAACTCGATGGGCATAGCGGTTTTGCTGCCGAGGCGTGGGCCGAGGCCATGGATGACTACTTCGAGGAACACGAGGACATCGATGACGGCCCGAACGGGCGCGGCTCGAACCTTTTTGTGGTCACCGAGAAGCCGAACCGGATCTGGGAGGTCCGCCAGATCTTCGCCGATCCGGAAGAGCACCATGACTGGGGAATCAACGCCACCATCTCCTTGGACGACTCCGATGAACTCGGCGCCCCGGTAGTTACGGTCACCGCGGTCGGACGAATGGACTAGTTCTCCTCGGCAGTCGATTGCCTTGTCTTTAGCTCACCTAGTGGCGGTTGTCATACACCTGATTCAGGTGCATGAGAACCGCCACTTTTGTGGCAGCAGGGTTTTTCATATCTCCTAGTCCGACTGGTTATTAAACAAGGCTGGCCGGCTCTTGCCCCAGGGCAAACGCAGCCGATAAAAGTTTGGTGAAAATTAACCCGTCACGGCTAACCTTTTACGTGGATTCGACGGTATTGTTTGTCCCATGAATCCAATCAGGCTGCGCAAGATCGGCAGTTTCGTCATGTTCCTCGCATGGCTGAGTCTCATTAGCAATCACGCGGTGATGTTCACCGCCGAAGGTCTGCTGGCCACAGTGCTGCAGGTGGCGTTGACCGCGGCGGGTACGTGGCTGCTGTACCAGAGCTGGAAACCACGGTCCCAGGCGCAAGCGTTGCCTCAGCCCTAAACCGGCGAACCGCCCCCGTCCGGGGAAGAAATATTTCGTGGTTCGCTACGGCGCCTGGCCTAGCGGCTGGTTCCGCGCGCGGCGGCAGCCAAATTTTCCAGGACGCCTGCCTCCTCTTCACGGCTCAGACCGGTCCGTGCGCGGTCGGTTCCGTTGAGCCATTGAAGCGTGTCAAGACTCGTCCGCGCCAAAGGCCGGGTGCGCAGCCCCGCTTGCCGAGCCGGACGATGATCGCGATCAAGCATGCCGGCCACCGCCGGATCCGGGAGCCACAGCGGAAGCGAGTGTTCCCCGCTCCATGGCACGACGCCCTGCTCGTGCAGCAACGCAGCGTCGGCCCAGTGCACCCTTGGTTCGCCTTCCAGCGCCTCGAAGATCTGTGTGATGAATTCGCGGCGCGAGGTTGCCGGGCCCACCGCGTCAATGGTTCCGGTGCATTTATTCTCGGCGAGCTCGATGAGCCAGGTGGCCAGATCGCGCGCGTCCAGCACCTGCACCGGGTCTTCGGCGGCAAGCGGCACCAATAGTTCCAAGCCGTCCGCTAGGCTGCGCGCCGCATGCTCTGGCCAATAGCTGAACCTGCCGGTGGGATCCTTGGGCCCGATGAGCAGTCCCGGCCGGATGATCGCGGCCGGCGCGTGAAGTTCTCCAATGAGTTGCTCGCAGGCAACCTTCATCGCCCCATAGGACTCGGCCGTTGATTGCCCTCCGTCGCTTTCCAGCGGATCGAGCAGCTTGGTGTCGGCTGGTGTTCCGCCGGGGTGCGACAGATCGGCATACGCGGAAATGGTGGACACGAAGACCCAATGATCGGCGCGGAGCTCTTGCGTGGCCCGGCGCACGTGCGCCGGAATCCGCGACACATCGATCACCGCATCGTATTGCCGGGAGGCAAGTTCGGCTGGCGCCGGGTCGTTCCGGTCCCAAAAAATGAACTCGCTGCCCTGCGGAGCCACCCCGCTTTCCCCGCGGGCCGCGCAAGTCACCTGGTGCCCGGCATCCAACGCGAATTGGGCTACGTACTGCGATAGGAACATCGTTCCGCCAAGCACAAGAAGTTTCATGCTCCCAAGTACAGCAGTGGCAGAGACCACAACCAAGGGCTTTCACTCTGGGCACACCGCCAAGGCCCAGCTCCCTAGCCTCCGTATACCGTGCGTGTTAACATGTGAAAATTACCGGGCCGAGAAATGGTTCGCAGGAGGGTGTGCGCGATGAGTCGAAAGCTTGTTTATTATGTGGCGGTGAGCCTGGACGGTTTTATCGCGGCGCCCGATGGAGACTTTGCGGCGTTTCCCACCGAGGGAGACCACATGCAGACGATCCTTGGCGAATACGCCGACGCGGTACCCGCACATATTCACCGCGCCCTTGGTACCAGCGCTCCAGGCACCAAATTCGACACCGTGCTGATGGGCTGGAATACCTACAATCCCGAAATCTACGGCGGCCTCGACAGCCCCTACACCCATCTTCACCAGATTGTGGCGTCTCGTTCCGCGCGCTCGGTCCCGGAGCACATTGAACTCACCGGCGACCCGGTGGGCAAGGTACGCGAATTGAAACAGGAAGCCGGGCTGGACATCTACCTCTGCGGCGGCGGGCAATTGGCCGGAGCGCTCAGCGAGGAAATCGACACGCTCATCCTCAAGCGCTATCCGCTGGTCTTCGGCTCGGGAATTGCGGTGTTCGGCGCCGCCGGCTACGCAGCCTTGCCCTTTAGCCCGGTGCACACCCGGAGTTTCGACTCGGGCGTGAGCATCACCGAGTACGAGCGCAGGCGCTAAGCCAAGATCACCGCGACGGCTACATAGGAAGTCATCAGGCTGGCAAGGATCCATTCGGCTTTCGAACCGGTTTCGGCGAGGATCGGCAAGGCGACCCGCCCGTTGGCTTTCCAGCAGTCCCCGATGACCGGTATTCTGCGGAACCAACGCGGGGCACCGATCTTGATCGGCCACAACAGATTGCACCCGCCGATGGTGAGCATATCCCCCAGAATGTGCACGATCACCCCGGCGGTGACCGCCAGCGGGAACCAGGCCCGTTCGAGCGGAGCATTCATGCCGACGAACGCCCCGGCGGCCAGGGCAATCACCCAGCAAAGCAAGGGAGGCATGAATTTCACGCTTTTCACGGCGAAGGAAATCAGCAGGATCGCAAAGAGCGCTGCGCCGGGATACACCACCCCGAGCTGGGCGACGTCCATCGACCACGAGTCGGCCAGCCAGGCCACAAAAATGAAGAACAAGATGCCCAGGATCGAGTGCGTCCCGTTGCGGTGTCCGCCGGCGACCTTCCCGATGATCCGCGTGAGGATATTGGAGATCGGCGGCAGGGAACGGGCGATCGTGGCGTTGTGATGGTCGGCGTCGGGCAGCAGGGCCGCCCCGGCGCAGACGATCGCCCCCGCGAGGGTTTCCCACCGCTCCATGTGCAATGTGCCGAATCCCAGGTTCACGGATCCTACGGTCACCGGAGTTGTTATTGCTAGCCATGCGGCTGCGCCGCTCATGGCGTGGTGTCCACCCATCATGGATTCCACCTTAGGACTGGTCACCGACGTTATAGCCGCACGACGGCGGTAAGCTTAAGCACATGTCACGAATCAGAGAAGCGCGCCTCGCGGACTGCCCGCGAATCCTCGACTTGATCCACGAGCTGGCGGTGTATGAAAAAGAACCGGATGCCGTGAAGAACACCGTCGCGGACTTGGAAGAACACCTCTTCGGCGCGGATCCAAAGGTCTTCACCCACGTCGCCGAGGACGAGTCCGGGCAGCTTGTCGGAATCGCGATGTGGTTCCCGACCTACTCCACCTGGGAAGGACGCCACGGCATCCACCTGGAGGATCTGTACGTGCAGGAAAGCGAGCGCGGCAAGGGCACCGGCACCGCGCTGCTCAAAACCTTGGCGCAGATCTGCGTGGCGCGCGGCTACCGCCGGCTGGAGTGGGCGGTACTTGACTGGAACGCCCCGGCGATCGCCTTCTACGATTCGATTCTTTCGTCCACCATGGACGGTTGGAGCACCCGCCGCCTAGACGGCCCCGCACTAGAGGAGATGGCCCGATGATTCACTACCGAGGCATGGACGTCACCGAGCACCGCATCGAAGTCCCGCTGGAGCATGGGACCGCAGGCGGGGAGAAGATCACCGTCTTCGCCCGTGAAATCAGCACCGATGCGGGCAAGCCATGGTTGCTGTTCCTGCAGGGCGGCCCGGGCGGGAAAGCCCCGCGCCCCGGCTCCCTGTCCGGCTGGCTGGCCGAAGCGACCAAGCACTTCCGGGTGCTGCTGCTCGATCAGCGCGGCACCGGCCTGTCCACCCCGGCGACCCACCAGACGCTGGGTTTGCGGGGCGACGCGGCCGCCCAAGCGCGCTACCTCACGCACTTCCGCGCCGACTCGATCGTGCGCGACGCCGAGGCGCTGCGTGAGCAGCTGGGCATCGAGAAGTGGAGCACCTTCGGGCAGAGCTACGGCGGGTTCTGCACGCTGACCTACCTGTCGATGTTCCCCGAATCCCTCGAACGCAGCCTGGTCACCGGCGGGCTCGCCTCCCTGGATGCCGATGCGCAGACCGTGTACCGGGCCACCTACCAGCGCATGGCCGAACGGAACCGCGAATACTTCTCCTGGTACCCGCAAGACTTCGAGACCCTGCACAAGATCTACGAGCACCTGCGGCACAATGACGACGAGCTGCTGCCTGACGGGCGCAAGGTCACCGTGCAGCTAGTGCAAATGCTCGGCATGTTCCTAGGCGGCAACACCCGCGTACACCTGCTGCACCACGTCTTCGAGGAGGCCTTCGCACCGACTCCGGGAGGCCCCCGGCTCTCGGATGCCTTCCTGTCGACCCTGTACGCCCAGGCCTCCTTCGCCGCCAATCCGCTCTACGCGCTGATGCACGAAACCATCTACGCCCAAGGTTCGGCGACCCATTGGGCCGCGGAACAGGTGCTGGAGGAGTATCCGGACTTCGCCGAGCAGGCGGACACCCCGCTGCTCACCGGTGAGATGGTCTACCGCTGGCATTTCACCGAAGATCCCGCGCTGCGCCCGCTCGAAGAGGTGGCGCGGATTTTAGCCGAGCACGAACATTTCGGCCCGCTCTACGACCTCGATGTGCTGGCGCGCAACACCGTCCCGGTCGCTGCCGCCGTCTACCACGATGACGTCTATGTCGACCGCGAGCTGTCCTTGCGCACCGCTTCCCAAGTCAAGGGGCTGCAACCCTGGGTCACCGAGGACTTCCACCATGACGGAATCGGCGATGACGGTCCGGCCATCTTCCGTCGGCTGCTGGCGATGACCAACGGCGAAGATCCGGAAGCCGCAGCGGCCAGCGACTGAGCACTATCGCCGGTGCTCCGCGGTGGCTAGACTGGCACACAAGCAAAGGCGCCAACCAACCTCGAAGTTGCTTGGCGCCGTTGCTTTGGCGGGCCTTGGCGCAATTGGTGTGGCGGATGCTGTTCGCGCACACCGCGCGTGCTAGGTTTTCGCTCAAGGGCAACTAGCCCGATGTAAAGGTCGAAAGGAACACTATGGGAAACAGTACTAATGGTGTCGATGTTCCAGACGATCTGGTCTCGAAGGTCGAAGAATTTGACGGCATCATCGCAGCCGCACACCTGCCATACAACATGACGATCGATCGCGCCGATGAGGACGCGTTGGTCTACAAGTTCGTCGAGTCCGAGATTGACTTCGCCCTGGTTCTGCACGGTGAAGCAATTTTCGCCACGACCTCCGCACTGGATGATTCGGACGCTGATTTCGAGCCAGTTTATACCTTCGACCCGGAGTTCCCGCTCACCGCCGAGGACTTCGCCGAACGGCTCACCGACTTCGTGAACCTGGCGCAGAATTGGCAGGAAGTTTCCGAACTGCCTTTCGTGGCCGAGCACCCCGAGTACTTCGGCCCCTCGGACAAGCCGAACAGTGTGCTGCTCTACGAGGATGGCTACCGCTACGAGCTGCTGTTCGTTGAGAACGGCGACCATTTGGTTCTGGCACGTCCCATCGATACCGAGGCCTACGAAGTGGACCCCGAAGAGGACGAAGATGAAATCCCGTTGATCTACACCAACCACCACATGCTGCACCCCACCATGGGCGGAGCATTCATCGTGATGTTGGCGGAGACCTTCGGGCTGCCGGCCGAGGAAGAGGCGCTGCTCGCGCCACTGCGCATCATCCTCACTCCGACGAACTAAGTATCAGCTAAACACGGCTGGGGCCTGAGTTACCTTAAGTGGTAAGTCAGGCCCCAGCATCGTTTTAAGCCCGGCTAGCGGGTCGAACCGGTGGGAGCCACCGTATCGGCGGCGGCTATTTCCTCGGGCCCCGTGTGCGCCCCGGCACCGAGGTGGGACAGATGCCCACCGAGCAGTCCCAGCACCAGGATCGAGGCGAACACGGCGGCGGCGCCGAACCAGTAGGGCGCGCCGGCCCCCATGGCCGCGGCGATCGGCCCGGCCACCGCAGGGGCGATCGCGCCTCCCAGGAAACGCACTCCCGAGTAGGTGGAGCTTGCCACGTTGCGCGGCAGCTCGGTGGCTTCCATCACCGCCTCGGTCAGCGCGGTGTTGAGGATGCCCAACACCAGGCCGGCGACGACGATCAGCGCGATGAGCGCGCTCAGCTGCGTGTGCAACACCGCCATCGAGGCGAGCAGCAGTCCCAGCAGGCTCAACGCGGCAAACATGATGGGGCGCAGGCCGAAACGCCGGGTCAGCAACGGGGCGACGAGCACCGAGGTGATCGCCAGCGACAGTCCCCAGCCGAAGAACACCCAACCAAGCTCCGCGGCGCCAAATTCGATTCCCTGCGTCTTGGCGGCGGCCTCCAGCGGGTAGGGCGAATAGGCCAGCAGCACGAAGAACCCGAAGTTGTACAGCACCGCGGTGAGCGCCATGGTGCGCAGGGCGGGATTCCGCAGGGCCGCAAAGCTTGCCCACGGGGAGATCTTCAGCTGGCCCGCGGGCTTGTCCGGCAAGCTGAGGAACGCGAGGATCGCGATGAGTCCGATCGCCATCAGCGTGGCGGTGCCGAAGAACGGTCCGCGCCAGGACAGGCTGCCGAGCACCCCGCCCAGCAGCGGCCCCACCGCCATACCCACGCCCAGCGCCGCCTCGTAAAGCACGATCGCCTGCCGGCTGCCACCGCTGGCGGCGCCGACGATGGCGGCCAGGGCCGTGGAGATGAATAGCGCATTGCCCAGTCCCCAGCCGGCGCGGTAGGCGAGGATCTGGTTGATCGAGCCGCTGGCCCCGGCCAGCGCGGCGAAGAGCACGATCAGCACCAGTCCGCCGAGCAGGGTCTGCTTCACGCCGATCAGCGTGGAGACCCAGCTGGTGAAGAACATCGCCAACCCGGTGATGAACAGGTAGCTGGTGAACAGCAGCATGGTTTGCGAGGCCGTGGCGTCCAGGTCCCGGCTGATCGCCGGAAGGATCGGATCGACCAGCCCGATTCCCATGAACGAGACCATGCAGGCGAAGGCGATGGCCCACACGGATTTTGGTTGGTGCAACAGCGGATTGCGCGGTTGAGTATTTTTCGTCATAAAGCCAGCTTCTGCGAATTATTAGTTGTTTTGGCAGGTGCGGCGCGGGGCTAGCGATCCAGGTTTTCGGCCAGTTCCAGCACCATGCGCTCGAGCAGCGGCAGCGCCCGGTTGAGCGTCTCCCGCTCCGGCTCGGTCATCGCTTCGATGCTGCCGGTCAACGCGTTGATCGCCCGTTGCCTATACGCCGTGAGCTCTTCTACCCCGAGCTCGGTCACCGAGACAAGCGAGGCGCGGCCGTCTTGCGGATCGGCGGCACGCTGCACCAGTCCGTCCTTTTCCAGGCGCATCACCAACCCGGTCATGCTCGGTTGGGCGATGCGCTGCTGCACGGCCAGATCCCCCACGCGCTGCGGTCCCTGCCGGTGGAGCACCGAGAGCACCCGCCATGCGGTGACCGACCGCCCGTCGCCAGCGGCCTGGCCGAGCAGCCGGGACATCGCCCCGGAAAAGAGCGTCAGGCCTCCCGCGAGGCCGGCCAGGGGATCTTCTTCGCTTGTCATAAGTACAACCTAGCAGATTTACATAGGCCACCTATGTAAATTGCGGCTTTATGTTACCCAGAGAACAGAAAACCCGCCGTATTCCATCGGTGAGGATGGAATACGGCGGGTGATTTCCCGATTCGGGTTCGGACTACTTGCCCGAGTCCTGATCGCGTTCGATCGAAGCATGGGAAGCAGCCTTTTCGGCCTCCGCAGCCTCGGCCTTGGCGGCCGCGTTGCGGCCCAATGGGGTCCAGAGCGAGAGCACCGTGGCAATAACGATGGTCGCCAGGATGACGATCAGCGACAGCGAGGTGCTGATGTCGAGCCATGGCAGGTCGATGTGCTGGCCGCCGTTGATGAACGGCAGCTCGTTCTCATGCAAGGCGTGGAATACGAGCTTGACGCCGATGAAGGCCAGGATGAAGCTCAGTGCGTGCTTCAGGAAGACCAAGCGGTTCATCAAGCCGCCAAGCAGGAAGTACAGCTGGCGCAGGCCCATCAGCGCGAAGATGTTCGCGGTGAAGACGATGAATGCCGAATCGGTCAGCCCGAAGATCGCCGGAATGGAGTCGACCGCGAACAGCAGGTCGGTCATGCCGATGGTAATGAAGACCATGACCATTGGAGTGAACAACTTCTTGCCGTTTACCACGGTGCGCAGCTTGTTGCCGTCGTACTCCTTGGCGAATGGCATCTTGCTGGTCAGCTTCTTGACCAGGCCGTTTTCGCTGCCCTCATCCTCATCGTCGTCCTTGAGCTGGTGCCAAGCGGTCCAGAGCAGGAAGGCGCCGAAGATGTAGAAGACCCAGGAGAAGTGCTCGATCATGGCCGCGCCGGCGAGAATGAAGATCGCACGCAGCACCAGTGCGATGATGATGCCGAACATCAGCACCTCTTGCTGGTACTTACGCGGCACCGCGAAGCGGGTCATGATGATGATGAAGACGAACAGGTTGTCGATGGACAACGAGTACTCGGTAATCCAGCCGGCGTAGAACTCCTGGCCGATCTGGGAGCCAGCCTGCCACCAGACAATGCCGCCGAAGATCAGCGCCAAGGTGATGTAGAAACCGACAAAAAGCCCGGCTTCCTTCATCGATGGTTCGTGCGGTCGACGCACGACGTACAACAAATCAAGCAGCAGGATGACGCACAGCGCCACCAAGGCAATGATTTCAAATTGGATAGTTAACCCTGTAGTGCCCACAGAAGAGCAGCCTTTCGTCGTAAGGGTAGGACAAAGATTCGCAAGTCTCTCCGCCGTCACAAATCAATTCGTGTTCGGCTGCTGCGCCCGGCGAAACTTCGATGGTCCGCGTGTTGACGTTCACAGCATTTGGGATACTCCCCTACGTACGAGATTCAATTGTAGCCTACAGGCGGTCTAGCGCGCGCCCCGGGCGGGGCACCCCACTGCCGCGCCACCACCCTTCCTGCACCTCCAGCGCCTGCATCCACGCTAGTCAGAGGGTACACGGACGGCGCTGATTAACATTGTGTTAAGCGTGCCCGGCGTCCTTCATCTGGCGTAGTTCCTTCTTCAGCTCCCCCACCTCGTCGCGAATGCGCGCGGCCAGCTCGAACTGCAGCTCGGCGGCCGCCGCATGCATCTGCTCGGTCATCTGCTCGATCTGCCCGAGCAGGTCTTCCGCCGGCGCGGCGGCCAGACCATCCTTGCGGATCGGCGCGGCCTTGCGCTTGGCGTCCTTGGCCAACCGGTTGTTGCTCAGCAGCTCCTGGGTGTCGGCATCCTCGCGGGCCAGCTGATCGGTGATATCGGCGATCTTCTTGCGCAACGGGGTCGGGTCGATCCCGTGCTTCTCGTTGTGCGCCCGCTGGATCTCCCGGCGCCGGTTGGTTTCTTCGATGGCCTTTTCCATCGCATCGGTGACCTTGTCCGCGTACATGATCACCTGGCCGGACACGTTGCGCGCGGCACGGCCGATCGTCTGGATCAGGCTGGTCGCCGAACGCAAAAAGCCCTGCTTGTCCGCATCCAGGATCGTCACCAGCGACACCTCGGGAAGGTCCAGGCCCTCGCGCAGCAGGTTGATGCCCACCAGCACGTCGAAGGAGCCCATGCGCAATTCGCGCAGCAGCTCCACGCGGCGGATCGTATCCACATCCGAGTGCAGGTACTGCACGCGGATCTGGTGCTCGGTGAGGTAATCGGTCAGGTCCTCGGCCATCCGCTTGGTCAGCGTGGTCACCAGCACGCGCTCATTGCGGGCCACGCGCACGCGGATCTCGTCAAGCAGGTCATCGATCTGCCCCTTGGTGGGCTTGACGATGATCTCCGGGTCGATCAGCCCGGTGGGACGGATGATCTGCTCCACGAAGCCATCGGCCTTGCCCAGCTCGTACTTGCCCGGGGTCGCCGAAAGATACACGGTCTGCCCGACGCGCTCGAGGAATTCATCCCACTTCAGCGGGCGGTTGTCCATGGCCGAGGGAAGCCGGAAGCCGTGCTCCACCAGGTTGCGCTTGCGCGACATATCCCCCTCGTACATGGCGCCGATCTGCGGCACCGTCACATGCGACTCGTCGATCACCAGCAGGAAGTCATCGGGGAAATAGTCGATCAGGCAGTGCGGGGCGCTGCCCGACTCGCGGCCGTCGATATGCCGCGAATAGTTCTCGATGCCGTTGCAGAAGCCCATCTGCTCCATCATTTCCAGGTCATAGGTGGTGCGCATGCGCAGCCGCTGGGCCTCGACGAGCTTATTCTGCGACTCCAGCTCCTTCAGCCGCGCCGCCAGCTCGTCCTCGATGGTCTTGATCGCCTTGTGCATGCGCTCGGCGCCGGCGACATAGTGGCTGGCCGGGAAGATGTACATTTCGGTTTCCTCGCGGATGACCTCCCCGGTCACCGGGTGCAGGGTGTAGATCGCTTCCACCTCGTCGCCGAAGAACTCGATGCGCAGCGCCTGCTCCTCGTACATCGGGATGATCTCCACGGTATCCCCGCGCACCCGGAAGGTGCCGCGGTGGAAGTCCATGTCATTGCGGGTGTACTGCATGGCCACAAACTGGCGCAGCATCGCGTCGCGGTTCAGCTCCTCGCCGCGGCGCACCGTGACCATGCCCTCCACGTACTCCTCCGGGGTGCCCAGGCCGTAGATGCAGGACACCGTGGCGACGACGATCACGTCCCGGCGGGTGAGCAGCGAGTTGGTCGCCGAGTGCCGCAAGCGCTCGACCTCCTCGTTGACCGAGGAGTCCTTTTCGATGAAGGTATCGGTCTGCGCGACATAGGCTTCGGGCTGGTAGTAGTCGTAGTAGGAGACGAAGTACTCGATCGCGTTATTCGGCATCAGCTCGCGGAACTCGTTGGCCAGCTGCGCGGCGAGCGTCTTGTTCTGCACCAGCACCAGGGTGGGGCGCTGCACCTGTTCGACCAGCCAGGCGGTGGTCGCCGACTTGCCGGTACCGGTGGCGCCGAGCAGCACAATGTCCTTCTCGCCGCCGTTGAGCCTTTGGGTCAGCTCCGCGATGGCGGTGGGCTGATCACCGGCGGGGGTGTATTCGCTGACGACTTCGAAGGGGGCGACGACGCGCTTGATCGGCTGTGCAAGGCTCATGCCTCCAGCATAACGAGGCGCACCGGCACTCGCCTACGCTCGGGGGCATGCCGATCGCGAAATTACTTGCCGCGGCCCAGCCGGGTGCCGGTGCGCACCGCATTGCGCGCCGCGGTCCGGCGGATCTGCGCGCCGAAGAACCCGACGGTCAGCGTGGTGGCGGCGATCAGCCCGAGCAGGGCGATCCAGCCGGAGAGATACACCACCGGCGAGTAGGGGCCCGCAGATCCGACGTATTCCGCCCGGCCTCCGAAGCCCAGCCAGAGCACCAGCGCGAGGGCGAAGCTCGCCAGCATCGTCCACTTCGAAATTTTCAGCATCAGCGGCGCAGTTCCTTCTCAAATAGTTCGGTCACCCGGGCGTTGAGCTCTTCGAGTGTCCCCTCATTATGCAGCAGATGGTCGGCGATCGCCGCGCGCTGCGCGTCACTGGCCTGGGCGGCCATCCGGGATTCGGCCTCCGCCTCGCTCCACCCGCGGTCCTCGACCATCCGGCGGATCCGCTCCGCGCGGGGGGCCTGCACAACGATGACGGTGTCGAAATCCTGTGCCTGCCCGGATTCGGCGAGCAGCGGAATGTCCTCCACCACGATCGCCTGCTGCCCCGCGGCCGCCCGCAGCTCCTGCGCCCGGGCGCGCACCAGCGGGTGCACGATGGCGTTGAGCTTGCGCCGCTGGGCCTCGTCGCCGAAGACCAGCGCACCGAGCGCCGCACGGTCCAGCGTCCCGTCGGCGGCGAAGACCGCGTCCCCGAAGGCCTCCAGGATCGCCTCCAGGCCCGGGGTTCCGGGCGCAACAACCTCCCGGGCGAGCTTGTCCGCGTCGATCAGCACCGCGCCGAGTTCGACCAGGCGCGCCGCCACTGCCGATTTGCCGGAAGCCACGCCGCCGGTCAGTCCCACATGGATCATGTCTACCACCCTATAAACTAAGTACGATGAACACCAACGACTCGGCCGCCACCCGCTACACCACGCTCGGCGGCGACAGCGTGCACGAGGTCGAGATCAAGCGATCCCGGTTCATCACCTACCTCTTCCGCGTCGAGTCCGAGGCCGCCGCCCGGACGCATCTCGCGGCGCTGCGCAAAACCCATTTCGACGCCCGCCACCACTGCAGCGCGTTCATCATCGGCCCGGATCGGATGACCCAGCGTTCGAACGACGACGGGGAGCCCTCGGGCACCGCCGGAATCCCGATGCTCGAGGCGCTGGCCAAGCGCGATACCGGCCACGGCGCTGACCTCTCCGATGCCCTGGCCGTGACCGTGCGCTACTTCGGCGGCATCAAGCTCGGCACCGGCGGCCTGGTCCGCGCCTATTCCGACTCCGTCTCCCAGGCGCTGAACCACGCGGCCCTGCGCACCCGCCAACGGCTGCGCCTCTTCGAGCTGCCCGCCGCGCATGCGCTGGCCGCCCGCTGGGAAAACGAGCTGCGCTCCGCCGGCTACCAGCTGGGCGACACGCTCTGGCGGGAGACCGACGCGGTGCTGCGCATCGGCATCAACGACGAGCCCGGTGACGCCCAGGCGCTGCGCACCGCCATCGCCACACTGACCTCCGGCGCCGGAATGCTGCGCCCGATCGACACCAGATGGGTGGACCTATGAGCCGCGAACTCCTGGCGCAGCTGCGCCGCTGGCCCGATATCGAGGCGGAGAACCTCTTCGCCGCCGATGCCGCGGACCGGCTGATCCTGGACACCGTCACGCACTGGCCGGAGACCGTGGCCGTGATCGGGGACCACTACGGCGCGCTGGCCCTCGGGGCGCTGGCCTCCGGCGCAACCCGGGTACAGGTGCACACCGACTCGCTGACCTCCGCGCGGGCGATCAGCGCGAACCTGCAACGGCTGGCCCCGGACTGGGAGGACCGTCTGGAATTCCGCGCGCTCGATGAGGTTGCCCGCGGCGCGGGCCTGGTGCTGCTCTGCCTGCCGCGCGGGCTGGACGTGCTTGACGAGCAGGCCGCCGCCATCGCCGCGCAGTGCGACGCGCACACCATCGTGCACGCCGGCGGCATGCTCAAGCATATGAACCGCACGATGAACGAGCTGCTGGCCAAGCGCTTTGCCGCCCTGGAGGTCTCGCACGCCCGGCAGAAGGCCCGCGTACTCACCGTGCATACCCCCTTGCCCGGGGCACCGTCGGGCGTCTACCCGCTCTCGGCCACGCATTCGGTGAACGGAACCGAATTCACCCTGCGCGCCGGGGCGGCCACCTTCGGCGCGCAACGCCTGGACCCGGGCACCCGGCTGCTGCTGGAAAACCTGCCGGACCTCTCCGACCATGCCACGCTGCTCGATCTGGCCTGCGGCAACGGCTCCATCGGGGTGTACGCCGCACTCACCCACCGCGCGCTGCGCGTGGACGCCTCGGACCATTCGGCCTCCGCGGTCGCCTCCACCGCGCTTTCGGCCGCGGCCAACGCGCTCGAAGAGCGGATCAGCGCCGTGCAGGACGACGGCCTGGCCCGCCACGCCGCGGCCAGCGCCACGCTGGTCACGCTCAACCCGCCCTTCCACATCGGGAACACCGTCCACGCCGGCATCGCGCTGAAGTTGATCGACGAGGCCGCCCGCGTGCTGGCCGAGGGCGGGGTCCTGCTCTGCGTCTTCAACTCGCACCTGCGTTACCGCGGCGAGCTCACCCGGCGCATCGGCCCCACCGAGCAGCTCGCGCGCAACTCCACATTCACCGTCACCCGCTCCGTTCGCCGCCGCTGAACTTATCCACACCCCGGACCCGGGCCGCGTGCTTCGGGCCGCGCCGAAGGCACACTGGAGCCATGAGCACGAGGATCGAGCAGACCGTCGCGGATCTGCAAGCGCAGCTGGCCGGCTCGGGGGAACTTTCCACCCCCGAGCTGCTGGCCCTGTCCACGCTCGCCGCCGACATCCAGCCCGCACTGCGCACCGCCAGCATCACGCTCACCGACCCGCGGGCCGCGCTGGCCCTGAGCACGCACGCCGAACGGCTGGCCCATGAGGCGGTCCGCACCCAAACCCACTGTGCCCACTTGGTCGAAGCCAGCGGCGCGCACCGCTTGGACATCGCCATCCTCGACGCGCTGCGCGCGCAGGCCATCGACTATGCCACCGCCCCGCCCTTCGCCGCCTCCCGCCCCAGCTACAAGGGCGCGGCGGAACTCCTCGCCGCCTGGCTGAACCTCGACATTTTCGAGGCCCGCCGCCGGGTGGACGACGCGCACCTGGTCATCTGCCAATTCGACCAGCAGGGAAACCGCTGCCCGGCGCAATTCCCCCGCCTCGCCCAACGCTTCGGCACCCGCGGCACCGACCCGCGCGAAACGCTGAGCGCCGCCCGCCGGCTGCATAAGCTCGAACCGGCTCCGGGCGAATTCGAGACACCCGGCACGGCCTGCGCGCAGGATGCCAGCGGGCAACTGGTCGAAGAATCCGCCATGGAACTGCTGGAGGAGCCGGAACCGAAAACCCGGTCCAAGAAATTGAATCAGCTGATCAAGTCCGCGAAGGCCACCGCTGCCGAGCTCGAGCCGGAGTCCGCTGCCGGAATCTACCGCCAGGGCGAAAAAGACGGGCTCATCGTCTATCACATCCGGCTCTCCCCCTTGGACGCCGATGCCTTCGAATCGCTGCTTTCGCAGGCGGACAATCCGCGCACCGAGGCCGGCGCCGCCAGCCGCCAAGTCGAATCGGCCCACGCACCGGGCGCCGTCCCGGAGCACCCGGATTTCGTCACCGACGAACAGGCCTCGGCAAGCACCTGGAACCCGCTGGTGGAGGCGACCGTCGCCCGGCGGCGCCTGCAGGGGCTGATGAACCTATTGAAGGTCAATAGCAAGAAGCTCAGCCGGCTGCTGTCCGATCGCACCGCAAAAAAGCCCTCCGACGGCACACCCAACACAATGCTCGCCGAGGCGGAACCCGAGATCCCGGTGGTTCAGCCCACCGTCATGGTCCACCTGACCTTGGCCGAACTGACCGGATTGGCCAAAACCCACGGGGTGACCGACAGCGGATTTGAAATGCGGCCCACCGATCTGAGGCAGGCCCTGGCCAGGGCGAAGATCATTCCGCTGGTGCTCGGCGGCCGCGGAGAAATCCTGGATATCGGCCGCGAACAACGCAACTTCCCCAAATACATGCGCCGGGCGATCAAATCCCGGGACCGTGGCTGCATTGTGCCCGGTTGCACCGTGCCGCCAGAGCACTGCGAACTCCACCACATCTGGTGGTGGTCGAACGGCGGACCCACCGCCGTCTTCCTGGGTTGTTGCCTGTGCACCAGGCATCATCACGACGTGCATGCCGGGGTGCTGAAAGTGGTGTCCAACGGCGGGCTCCCGCAGATCATCCTGCCCAAATTCATCGATCCGTCGCAGCGGCCGCAACGCAACAGCATCAACGCCCTTCGCGCGGCCTAGCGCGCCGGGTGCTCGCAGATGAATGGCCGCCTGCTGCGCACCCGCACCGCATAGCCGTCGATCCCGGCGCCAGCCAGGGAGATCCGCTCGAACTCCGGCATCGTGTCCGGGTTGAACCGCTCGACCTCAATAGTGGAATCCGCCCCATCGCGCCATCGCAGACCTCGCGTCGCACGTTTGCGCGGTTCCGCGGCCCGGCGCGGCAGGTAGTTCGCGGCCGCTTGGCGGCCCTGGGCGAATACCGTGCGCACCTCCAAACGCACCGGTATCGAGTCCCAGCCGCTGAGCCCGGCGATCACCATCCGGTCCCCGCCCCGCACCAGAGCGTCGTTCACATGCTCGCCCCAGACCCATGGCTGATCGGCTACCCGCAAGAATTCGGCGGGGCTCAAGCTGTTGACCGCCGCGATCCCATGCACCCGGCAGCTGTCCAGGCATTCGACGAATTGCTCGTATTCAAGCGTCTTGGACTCCCGGTCCGGATTCGTGCAGTCGCATCCGCCCCCGGGCAGCGGCTCGGCCGGCACCACCTTGCCCACCGCGGTGAAGCTCAGCGGTCCATATCCCCGGGCCAGCGGGATCTCCAGTGCAAGGTTCCCGGCCAACTGTTGTTCGATGAAGCGCACGAGCACCACGACCAGGCACAAAGCCAATGCCGCGACTCCGATGACCAGGGAGTCGATGCGGTCTCGATCCAGCGCGTTGAACACCTGCTTCGCATCGGTGAAAAACTGCCAGGCCAGTTTCAGCATGGGGTAGATCATCGAGCCCAGCGCCAAATACCACAAGGATTTCGGCAATTGCCGGTAGGCGTGCAACCGCGCGCGCTGTTCGGGCGGAATCTCGACCGTGGAGGACGAAAGGGCACGCCAGCGACGCAACCGGGCGATGAAGCGCAGCTGATTGCACAGGCCCGTCAGCGCCAGCAACCCGAAGAAGGCGCCGCAGCCCAGCAGCACCAGCTGCGGCACACCTTCTGGCTGCAGGATCAGATACAGCGCGGCCGTCGCCGTCAAAGCCAGCCAGGGCGCGATCCGGCAGGCGGCCCACATCACCGCAATGCATGCGGCGATCACCGAAAAGGTCAGCAGTCCGCCCAGTTCGAGCTCTTCGCGATCGGGGTAGGCGAAGCGGAACAGATAAACGTTCAGCGCGATCAGCGGCAGCCAGCTCGCGAGCAGGACCATCACATTGGGGATGTCGCGCGGAATGCTGCGCCACTCTTCCTCGCTCACCGAGTAGAACGGCACAGGCTTGCTGTCCGCCGCCCGCGCACCGTCCGCGGCGTATCTCGCCTTCAACTGTTCCATTGCTTGTCCTCACGGCCTCGAGCACCCACTGACAATGGTTTAGTCTATAGGCCGGACTTTATGCTTGCACTCCACCTTTGGGTTGATTTTCAATAGGCACCCTACGCAGCATGAAGCGCATCTGGAAAAGAGCGGTTAAATGAAGGAAAGGCCCAACCCAAAGCGGGTTGGACCTTTCCTCTCAGTGCTTACCTAGCTTGACGCTAAGCTCAGCGCAGCAACAGAAATTAGTTGCCGGTCAGCTTCTCGCGCAGGGCAGCCAGTGCTTCGTCCGAAGCCAGGGTGCCTGCATCGGTGGCTGGAGCCTCCGAGGAGTACGATGCTGGAGCAGCAGCTGCGGCAGTTTCGCCGGCAGCAGCAGGCTCTGCTTCTGCATCGGCAGCGATTGCGGCAACAACCTGCTTCTTGTGAGCTTCCCAACGCTCCTGAGCGGCAGCGTACTGTGCCTCCCAAGCGGCGCGCTGGGTGTCGAAGCCCTCGAGCCATTCGTTCGACTCTGGGTCGAAGCCCTCTGGGTACTTGTAGTTGCCCTCTTCGTCGTACTCTGCGGCCATGCCGTACAGAGCTGGATCGAATTCGGTACCCTCTGGGTCGACGCCCTCGTTGGCCTGCTTGAGCGACAGCGAGATGCGGCGGCGTTCCAGGTCGATGTCGATGACCTTGACGAACAGCTCGTCGCCCACGGAGACAACCTGCTCGGCCAGCTCAACGTGGCGCACTGCAAGCTCGGAGATGTGCACGAGGCCTTCGATGCCGTCTTCGACGCGAACGAACGCACCGAATGGAACCAGCTTGGTGACCTTGCCCGGTACAACCTGACCCAGTGCGTGGGTGCGGGCGAAGGTCTGCCAAGGATCTTCCTGGGTAGCCTTCAGCGACAGGGAGACACGCTCGCGGTCCAGGTCGACCTCGAGAACCTCGACGGTGACTTCCTGGCCAACTTCGACAACCTCGGATGGGTGGTCGATGTGCTTCCAGGACAGCTCGGAAACGTGGACGAGACCGTCTACGCCGCCAAGGTCCACGAATGCACCGAAGTTGACGATGGAGGAAACGACGCCCGGACGAACCTGGCCCTTTTCCAGCTTGTTGAGGAAGGTCGAGCGGACCTCGGACTGGGTCTGCTCGAGCCATGCACGGCGGGAAAGCACAACGTTGTTGCGGTTCTTGTCCAGCTCGATGATCTTGGCTTCGATTTCCTGGCCGATGTACGGAGCCAGGTCGCGCACACGGCGCATCTCGACGAGCGATGCTGGCAAGAAGCCACGCAGGCCGATGTCCAGGATGAGGCCACCCTTGACAACCTCGATGACGGTACCGGTAACGACGCCGTCTTCTTCCTTGATCTTCTCGATGTCGCCCCAGGCACGCTCGTACTGAGCGCGCTTCTTGGACAAGATCAGACGGCCTTCCTTGTCTTCCTTGGTCAGGACCAAGGCTTCGACGTTGTCGCCAACGGTGACAACTTCACCTGGGTCAACGTCGTGCTTGATGGAAAGCTCGCGGGAAGGGATGACACCTTCGGTCTTGTAACCGATGTCGAGCAGAACTTCGTCGTGGTCAACCTTGACGACGGTGCCTTCGACGAGGTCACCATCGTTGAAGTACTTGATGGTGGCATCGACTGCGGCCAAGAAGTCCTCAGCGGATCCGATGTCGTTAATTGCGACAACTGGTGCGCTGCTGTTCTCGTTCGAGGTGATGGTCATGTAGTAGGGACTCCGATGTGGATAGATTTGATCAGTCGAAACCCCGGAAGTCCCGGAATTTCGAGCGGGTAACGTTTACCAGCGGACACAGCAAAGCCGTGACACGCCTTCCTAAGTCTACGCGTCTAGCAGAGTTCGGGTCAAAGCAGAACCCGCCAACATCCTCGCAAGCATTTTGTGAACTTCGTCATATCCGCCGGTTAATGCGACCCGTCCCACTAGAAACCGTGCGGAGTGAATCCCTCGCAAGCCGTGCTGAATAAGTCCAGCCACGGTCCTGCTATTCCTCCGCCTTCCAGTTCAGCGCGACCTGACGCAAGCAGGCGGTCCAGCTGAACAGTGCCCAGATACAGTCCTGCCAGATCCCGTTCGGACAATTTCACCGTAGGGACCGAGGCCGGAGCGTGTCCTGTTGCAACCCGGCTCACCGCAGCCTGGGAATCGGACACGTCGAACAGGTAGGTTCCGGAGATCAGGTTCATCGGATCATTCACGCACAACAGCAGACGGCCGTCACGCTGGTAGCCGCGGGCTTCGAAGGCAGCGGCAACGTCAAGCACCCGAAGCCACAGCACATCATCGATCGAACGCACCTGGTAGTCCCGCACGTTATCCAGTACATTGCGCAGCGGGTCCGCCACAGGGCCTTGGCCGTGCACTTCCTCGACCAGGTCATGGTTGCCCAGGTACTCGAAGAGCTTGAAGCGGGCGGCGTCGCTCGTGGCCACCAGCTTTTGCACGACCAGCTTTGCCTTGGGCTCATCCCATCCGCCGAACTTGTAGGCGGCGAAACCACCGAGCTGGCCGGCGCCGTCGTAATAAGCGGCGAAGCGCAGGTTCTTCGGCTTATCCAAGGTCTCCCAAGTGTCCCAGCGTCCCAGGGCGAAGCCGTTGTCGTACTCGGTGCTGTCCACGGAACCGAAGGTTTGCTCCAGCGCACGCACGGCCAGCGCAGCATACTCGGCTCCGAACTGCTTCGGATCGATGTCGATCACCTGTCCAGGCACCTGCACCCGCAGCTTGACCCCGTGGGCGCACTTGAGCGTGAATCGGCTTTGGTAGGTGGCCGGTTCGAAGCCGTACCGCCCGTAAATGGTCGCCTCCGACGCGGTCAACGCCGCAATCGGGAATCCCGCCTGCTGGGCATAAGCCAGGTCGGCAGTGATCTGCCTCGACAGGATTCCGCGCCGCCGATAGCTCGGAGCGACCGTGACCGCAGTAATCTTGTGCGCTGCAACGGGCGCCTGGCCGCCGGCATTGAGCAGCCCTGGGAACGCGCCATAGGTGTGCACCGGGTGCGCGGCATGTCGCGAGTGCGGCTCCGCAGCTGGATCGAAGACCAGCGAAAAGCGCATTTTCTGCGCGTAGGTCAGATCCAGGTAGTTCGACCACTGGTTCTCCTCGGGCAGCTGCTCATAGAAGCCGATCCCGGTGCCCTGGTGGAACAGCTTGATCGATTCGTCGAGCTCGGGGCTGCGGACGGTGGCCTGGTAGGTCCGGGTTTCCAGCTTCGGCTGGCTTGCTAATTCCATAGCGCTCCTGAGCAGGGAATATGTCTCTGATCACAGTCTATGCTAGCGCCGGTGCGGCGCAAGGGGTTCACCAGGTTTCGGAGAGCTTAACGAACTCCAGTCCGTCCTGAAAGGCACCAGCCAGTCCGCGGGCGATCCCCTGGGCCGTGCCTGACGCCGGTTGGTTGAAATGCCCGATCCCCACGCCGCCGTCCTTCAGCAACTGAAATTGTGCGGCCACCGTTGCTGCCGGGAAGGTCGCGCCCGCATCCAGATTCACCGTGAAGTTCATCGGGATCAGTCCCAGCTGGCGGCACAGCGCCGCTGACACCTCATCCATATGCGCGGTGCCCGATCGGAAAAACCGCGCCGTCACCCCGAACTCATCGTTCAGATACCGCTGGTTGCCCATGACCTCGTCGTAGGCTTCGCCCACCGAACGAGTTCCGGATATTCCGTAGGCCGCTTGCCCGTGTGTGGTCAGTGGAACATGCGAGGTTCCATGATTTGCGATTTCAAACAATGGATCGTCCACCAGCTGCCCCAAGTATCGGCCGTTGCTCCTGGCCCATCGCTGGTTGACGAACAATGTTGCGGGCACCTCGCGCTCGCGCAAGGCATCGATCAGGGCATGGTCGATAGCCGAACCGTGCGCTCCCCCGCAGGCGTCAAAGGTCAGCGCCACCCTATTTTTCCCGGTGGGCATCGCCAGTTCGATCCCCTTGGCCTCCAAACCGAACTCGCCTGCCGGAGCATTCTTGAATTGCTCGATGATCTGCGCGCGCGTGGGGTACTGCTGCGCGGGGCTGGCAACGGACGAGGGCGCGTTGGTTGCAGGGGTACTGGTTGTCGAAGCAGGCGAGGATGCAGTCATCGATCCCGACGCACCCTTGGGCACCTGTGCAGCGCAGCTGCTAAGCAGCCCCGCTGCTGCTGCCCCGAAGCCCCAGGCTCCGGCCTTCAAAGCCCAGCGGCGCGAGCGCTGTTCCATGTTCGTCTCTTCCATCATGCACAGTGGTTCGCACCGAGGGGCAGGTGCACCATTAGATGCCCCTGCCCCTCGGTGTTTGCTTCGCTTCGGGAGCAGGGCTCCTAGTGCTCGGCCTCATGCCAGGACTTGCCGATGCCCGGCTGCACGTCCAAGGGGACCTTCAGCTCGGCGGCCCGGCTCATCTCGCCCGTCACCAGTTCCTGCACCGCGTCGAGTTCGCCGGCGGCAATTTCCAGCACCAGCTCATCGTGCACCTGCAACAGCATCCGGGATTTGTACTTCCCCTCGGCCAGCAGCTCGGCAATGTTCAGCATCGCGACCTTCAGCAGATCCGCGGCGGATCCCTGGATCGGCGCGTTCAGCGCGGCGCGTTCGGCGATATCGCGCAACCTGCGATCGGAGCTGTTGAGCTCCGGCAGGTAGCGCCGGCGGCCGAAGATCGTCTCGGTGTAGCCGTCCTTGCGCGCCTGGTCGACGACGGAACGCAGATAGGTGCGCACCGCGCCAAAGCGTGCGAAGTAGTCCTTCATCAGCGTGCGCGCCTCGTCGACGGAGATCTTCAGCTGCTTGGACAGCCCGAAGGAGCTCAGCCCGTAGGCCAGGCCGTAGCTCATCGCCTTCACCTTCGAACGCATCTCGCTGGTGACCTCTTCGGGGGCCACGTCGAAGACATGCGAACCGACGAACCGGTGCAGGTCCTCGCCGCTCTGGTAGGCCTCGATCAGCCCCTCGTCGCCGGACAGGTGCGCCATGATGCGCATTTCGATCTGCGAGTAGTCCACGGTCAGCAGGGTTTCGTATCCCTCGCCGACGACGAACACGTCGCGGATGCGCCGGCCCTCTTCGGAGCGGATCGGGATGTTCTGCAGGTTCGGGTTCAGGCTGGACAAGCGTCCGGTCGCGGCCACCGTCTGCGCATAGGTGGTGTGGATCCGGCCATCGTCGCCGATCGATTTGAGCAGCCCATCAACGGTCTGGCGCAGCTTGATCGCCTCGCGGTACGCCATCAGCGCCACCAGGAACGGGTGCTGGGTCTTGACCAGCAGATCCTGCAGGGATTCGGCATCGGTGGTGAAACCGGTTTTGATCTTCTTCGTTTTCGGCAGGTCAAGCTCTTCGAAGAGCACCACCTGCAGCTGCTTCGGGCTGGAGAGGTTCACCTCGTGCCCGATGGCGTCGTAGGCCTCCTTGGTGGCCTGGTCCACCTGCGAGGTGAAGTGCGCGTGCAGCTCGTCCAGGCGTTCGCGGCTCACCGCAATGCCCGCACGCTCCATCCCGAAGAGCACGTCGATCAGCGGCAGCTCCATGTCCTTGGCCAGCTCCGCGGCATGCTTTTCGGCGAGCTTGGTGGCCAGGAACGCGGACAGATCAAAAACCGCCTGCGCCTGGGCCAGCGTCGGCTCGGCCAGGTCCGCGGTGAGGCCCAGATCCAGTTCGCCCTTCTTCGCCGGCTTGAGCACCGGCACCGTGTACTTCAGGTGGTACTGCACCAGATCCACCAGCTCGTGGCTGCGCCGGTCCGGCTGGATCAGGTAGGCGCTGATCAACGTGTCATCGCCCAGGCCGGAAACACGGAAACCACGCTCGTAAAGCCGATGCATGGCGAGTTTCGCGTCGTGGAAGATCTTCGGCGCCTGCGCGTCCGCCAGGAAGTCGGCAAGCACCTTCTCGCTGTCTTCGCCCAGGCTGGACAGCTCCAGCCAGAGCGCCTTGCCCTCACGGAACAGCGCCACCCCGACGGCTTCGCCGGCGGCCACCGCCACTTGCACCGCAATCGGCGCCCCCTGGCCTTGGGCGATGAATTCGCCCAGCGCCTTCGCATCCTGCGCTTCAAGCCGCTCGAACGCCGCCGCTTCGGGCTGTTCTTCATCCTCCTGCGCGGCAAAGAGATCGAAGAGCCGCTTGCGCAGGGTGTTGAATTCCAGGGCGTCAAAGAGGTTTTCGATCTCGTCGCGGTTCGGCGCGACCAGTTCGGCCTCGTCCAGGCTCACCGGCAGTTCCAGATCGTGGCGCAACTGGTTCAGCCGCCGGTTGCGGGTGACATTGTCCAGGTGGGCGCGCAGGCTCTCGCCGACCTTGCCCTTGATCGCGTCGGCGTTTTCCAGGATGCCGTTGAGGTCGCCGTAGAGGTTCAGCCATTTCGCGGCGGTCTTCGGCCCCACCCCGGGCACGCCCGGCAGGTTGTCGGCGGTCTCCCCCACCAGCGCGGCCAAGTCCGAGTAGCGCTCGGGGCGCACGAAGTACTTGGTCTCTACCGCTTCGGCATCCATCGGCGGGATATCGCTGATCCCCTTCTTCGGGTAAAGCACCATGGTCTTGTCGGTGATCAGCTGGAAGGCATCGCGGTCGCCGGAGACGACAAGAACTTCGAAGCCCTGTTCTTCGCCCTGGGTTGCCAGGGTGGCCAAGATGTCGTCGGCCTCAAAGCTTTCAAGGGTGATGCTGGGAATGTTCATCGCCTTCATGACCTCTTGAATCAGGTCGATCTGGCCATAGAATTCTTCCGGAGTCTTATTTCGTCCGCCCTTGTATTCGGTGTATTCCAGGGAACGGAACGTTGGGGTGTCCAGGTCGAAGGCCACCGCAACGTGCGTAGGCTTCTGCTGGCGGATCATCGTCAACAGCATGGAGACGAATCCGTGGACGGCATTGGTGTGCTGGCCGGTGCTTGTCGCAAAGTTTTCGGCTGGCAGCGCATAGAACGCGCGGAAGGCCATCGAGTGTCCGTCGATGATCAGAAGTTTCTTGTCCGACGTGAATGTCGTTTTGGTAGTTTCGCTCACACCTGAAAGCCTAGTTGCCATGAGCGACAATTTCACTTCTCACGACGAGCAATCTTCAGCACACCCCTTTGCCCAGCAATTGACCAGGCATGGTGTCCCGCAGGCGATGTGGCCTTTTCTCCACGGGCACGGGGTGGGCACGCTGGTCGAAAAGCTTGATATCCACTTCACCGAGTTTGGCGCCGACCGAGTCTGCGCGACCATGCCGGTAGCAGGAAACGCTCAGGTGGTAGGCATCCTGCATGGCGGGGCGTCTGCCGCGCTGGCCGAGACCTTGGGCTCGATGGCTGCGGCCCTGCACGCGCAGGGCAAGGCAAACCCGGTAGGAGTCGACCTGAATGTCACCCACCACAAGGCCGCGCGCCAGGGGCTGGTCAGCGCCGTGTGCACGCCGCTGCACTTGGGCCGGCGCATCACCACCCATGAGATCGTCATCACCAACGAGGCAGGCCAACGCGTGGCCACGGCCCGGATCACCAATATGCTCCTGCCCATCGAGGGCTAGCCGAGAGCTAGGAGACGGCGTAGCTTGAGGCGAAGATATCGTCGCCGAGTTCACGGATTCTCAGCCCGGATAGCTGCGCGTTGGTGTCGCGGCCGAAAATGTTCACCCCGCCGCCGAGGAACACCGGCACCGTCACCACGGTGAGTTCGTCGAGCATTCCGGCCTCGATGAAGCCGCCGGCCAGATCCGCACCGCCAACGAGCCAGACATCCCCGGCGCCGGCGCTTTTGGCAATGTCGCGGCTCCAGAAGCTGATTTCACCGCGGATGAAGGTCAGGTCCGTGTCCGGCAACGAGGGAAGCTCGTGGTGGGTGAAGATCCACACCGGCTTCGCGCCGAATGGCCATTGCAGGCGCCCTTCGCCGATATCCCGCACGATCGTGTCGTAGGTTTTGCCGCCGATGACCACCGCGCCGATGCTGTCGAAGAACTCGCGGAGGTCGGCCTGGTAGCCGGGCAGCTCGGTGAACGGGCGTAGCCAATGCGTGTCGCCCGAATGATCGGCCACAAAGCCGTCGATGGAGGCACCCACGTAGTACTTGAAGCTAGTCATAGCTCCAGTCTAGGGGTGCCTCCATCGAAGGCAATATCTAGTTTTTGCCGCCCACCGGGCGTGCCGGATGCTTAGAGGCCCAAGATCGCTTCGCTCAGCTGCGGAACGATGAGCACCACGCCGAAGAGCACGATCAGCCCGCACAGGCCGAAGCACAGGTAGGCGCCGTACTTATTAGCCTGGGTATTGCTGTGTTCGTCGCGGGCCACCGCCAGCAGGCGAACGCCGAAGGAGTATGCGACCACGATGCACATGGCAGCTACCCAGCTGACCAGTGCGACGATGAGAAAAGCTGACCAGTCGATCATGAGATATCCGCTTCCTTGTCCATGGCTTCCTGCGCAAGCTTCTGGGCGGTCTTTGCTTCGGCCTTGGCGCGGGCGCGACGCTCCTTCTTCGAAAGGATATTGACCGCCGCTCCCGAATTATCGATGTCGGACATCGCGGTATCGTGCCCTACATGGTCCTTGCGGGACATGTACCAGAACAGCAGCAGCGTTCCCACGCCGACCACGGCGACGATCCCGACGCCGACCGGGCCGATGTGGGTCAGCGCCGCGGCGGCACCGCCAACGATGGCGGCCGCCGGAAGGGTGAACAGCCACCCCAGGGCAATGCGGCCAGCGGTGCCCCAGCGGACTTCGGCGCCCTTGCGTCCCAGGCCGGAACCGATGACCGAGCCGGATGCCACCTGCGTGGTGGACAAGGCGAAGCCCAGGTGCGATGAGGTAAGAATCGCCGAGGCGGTCGAAACCTCGGCGGCGAAGCCCTGCGCGGGTTTCACATCGGTCAGCCCCGAACCCATGGTTCGGATAATGCGCCAGCCACCGGTGTAGGTACCCAAGGCAATGGCCACCGCACAGGTAGCAACGACCCAAAGGTGCGGGCCTGTCCCGGCGCTCTGCATCCCCGAAGCGACCAGAGTCAGGGTGATAACACCCATGGTCTTCTGCGCGTCATTGGTGCCGTGCGCCAGCGCCACAAGCGAGGAAGAGAAGATCTGTCCGTAGCGGAAGCCGCCACGTTTAGGCGAGGCACCGTTCTGCCGCTTCGTGATCGAGTACGCAAGCTTCGTGCAGAGGTACGCGGAAATACCCGCAATCAGCGGGGCGCACAATGCCGGCAGAAGCACCTTGGAGAGCAGCACACCGTAGTCGATGGCGCCGAACCCGGCACCGACGATCGCGGCGCCAACCAGCCCGCCGAACAGTGCGTGGGAGGAGCTTGATGGCAGGCCGAGCATCCAGGTGAATACGTTCCAGATCACCGCGCCCATAAGTCCCGCGAAGATCATTTCCGGCATGATCTGCACGCCGGTCGTGGGATCTTCGTTGATAATGCCGCCAGAAATGGTCTTGGCTACCTCCGTAGAGAGGAACGCGCCGACGAGGTTCAAGACCGCAGCGAGAGCTACGGCCTTTTTTGGAGTGATTGCTCCGGTTGCGATTGGGGTGGCCATCGCATTGGCCGTGTCATGAAAACCATTGGTGAAGTCGAAAAACAACGCCAAGGCGATGACTAGGACGACGATTAGCGTCAAATCCATTGAATACCAGCCTGAGGGTCGAACGGCAAGGAAAAAGAACTTGGGCCGAGAGCTGCGAAATCCAGCGAAGATAATGGCGTGCGGGATTGGGCTCAAAGCGCAATTTCAATCTTATGCCCCTGAACAGATACGTCAATCCGGCCAGTCAACCTACAGAAGGCAAATTCCACATGAACTTTTGGTGTCCAAGTAGGCAATTACCGCGTTCATGCCGGATCGCCCATTTGCGGGCATAGAAAATGTGCGCCAAACCATAGGTGGCTTGACGCACATTCACGCGGCTCGCTGCGCCGCAGGCAATGGTGGGAGGTTACTTAACCTGATCGATCACGGTGTCCGCGACCTGCCGCATGCTCAGCCGACGGTCCATCGAGGTCTTCTGGATCCAGCGGAATGCTTCCGGTTCGGTCAACCCCATCTTGGTGATGAGCAGTGATTTGGCCCGGTCTACGAGCTTTCGAGTCTCGAACTGCTCGGCTAGGTTGCTGACCTCGGACTCCAGCGCACGCAGTTCGTCGTTGCGCGAAATCGCGATTTCAATCGCCGGGGTCAGATCGGCCGGGGTGAAGGGCTTGACCACGTAGGCCATGGCGCCGGCTTCGCGCGCCCGCTCCACCAGTTCCTTTTGGCTGAAGGCGGTGAGCAGCACGACGGGGGCGATGCGCTCCTTGACGATCGATTCGGCGGCGGTAATGCCGTCCATCACCGGCATCTTGACATCCATCAGCACCAGATCCGGCTTCAGCTCACGCGCCTTCTCCAGCGCGCTCTGGCCGTTGTCGACCTCGGCCACCACGTCATAGCCTTCGGAGCGCAGGATCTCAACGATATCCAGGCGGATCAGCGTCTCATCTTCGGCTACGAGCACGCGTCGCGCCGCGGAGGGCGCTTCGGAAGGGATTTTGGTAATTTCTGGTAGCTCGCTCATAGGGCGCCTTCCTTAGTGGTCTGCGTACCTGCCTCGTTAGCCGGCAGAATTCAAGATGTATTTCGCGGCGAGCCGCGCTGCTCCCGTTTCGTATCTAAGCCTACTTGCATGTACTCTTATTAGGGCGATGACGCGAGGTTATCGATTAGGAAATCTACGAAACCTCTAGTAAACTCGTCAATGTGCTCGCCCAAGTGGCGGAATCGGTAGACGCGCCGCACTCAAAATGCGGTATCGAAAGATGTGTGGGTTCGAGTCCCACCTTGGGCACATCATGAATGTCGTCGGGGAAAGTGAGAGCTTTCTCCGGCGACATTTTTCGTTTAACTATTCACCCAACTGTGATGCATCTCGCAGCGAAGAAAAATTGGCTCCGAACGCGAATGAGCCTGCCCGCAGGGTCGATGACACGACCTTGCGGGCAGGCTCATTTTTGTTGGCTAAAAGCTACGGCTTAGAGATCCTTGGGCGTCGAAACGTTCGCAGGATCCCATGGCCCGACAACTTCGCGCGTCGGCATTGGCTTGCCGTCGACCAGCTGACCGGCATCGGCCAGGTCTCCGACCTTATGCACGCGCAGCGAATTGGTCGATCCTGCTTGGCCCGGAGGGGAACCGGCAGCGATGCAGACCAGATCGTTGATCTGGGCCAGGCCTTCGCTGAGCAGCTGCTCATCGACCTGTGCGGTCATCTTGTCGGTGTGATCCGCATAGGCCACCAGGCGTGCTTGCACTCCCCACATCAAAGTCATGATGTTGTAGGTCTGCTGCAGCGGGGTGAAGGCCAGCACCGGGCGCTTCGGGCGCAGGCGGGAAAGACGTCGAGCGGAGTCACCGGACTGGGTGAAGGCGACGATGTATTTCGCGTCGAGCTGATCGGCGATCTCCACGGCGGCACGGGTAATGGCTCCGCCTCGGGTCTTCGGCTGCGAGCCGAGACGTGGAATGCGATCCAGGCCGTGCTGCTCGGTGGAGGAAATAATGCGCGACATGGTTTCCACGGTCTCCACCGGGTAGGCGCCCACCGAGGTCTCCCCCGAAAGCATCACCGCGTCGGCGCCGTCGAGCACCGCGTTGGCGCAGTCCGAAGCCTCGGCACGGGTTGGGGTCGGCGATTCGATCATCGATTCGAGCACCTGGGTGGCGACGATGACCGGCTTGGCCCAGCGGCGCGCGAGCTCCACCGCACGCTTCTGCACGACCGGAACCTCTTCCAGCGGCAATTCCACGCCCAGGTCGCCACGGGCAACCATGATCGCGTCGAAAGCGTTGATGATTTCTTCCAGCGCGGCGACTGCCTGAGGCTTTTCGATCTTGGCGATCACCGGCAGGCGGCGGCCTTCCTCGTCCATGATTTCGTGCACACGCTCGATATCGCTGGCATTGCGCACGAAGGACAACGCAATCATGTCGACGCCGGCACGAATGGCCCAGCGCAGATCGTCCTCGTCCTTTTCGCTCAGCGCAGGCACATTGACCGCAACGCCGGGCAGGTTGATGCCCTTGTTATTGGAGACCTCGCCCCCGACCACAACCTCGGAGCGCACCGCGGTGTCGGTGACCTCGATGGCTTTGAGCTTCACCTTGCCGTCGTTGATCAGCAGGAAGTCCCCGGGCTTCACATCGGTTGGCAAGCCCTTGAAGGTGGTCGAGCACAGGTTGCGCGTACCCTGGATGTCCTCGATGGTAATGGTGAATTCTTCGCCGACTTCCAAGATGTACTTGGCGTCGTCCTTAAAACGTCCCAGTCGGATCTTCGGTCCCTGCAGATCGGCGAAAATGCCGACCGCGCGCCCCACCTCGGTCGCCGCGTTGCGGACGTTTGCCAAGGATTGAGCATGCATGGAGTAGTCTCCATGGCTCATGTTCAGTCGGGCGACGTCTACGCCCGCTTGAAGTACCGCTACGGTGTTTTCATAGCTCGCTAGGGCCGGGCCCCATGTTGCCACAATTTTTGCGCGTCTCATACCGTCAGCCAAATGCCTTTCATGTTTGCATAGGCAAAATGCGGCGAACCCGTTCGGGTTCGCCGCATCAAAGCTTATGCCACTCAAATGATGCTGATGGCTCTATCTGTTGGAGCAACTGGTGCAGGAAGGTTCGTCGTTTCCATCAGGAACTTATCGACTCCGGCGGCGCAAGCGCGGCCTTCGGCGATAGCCCAGACGATCAGCGACTGCCCCCGACCGGCATCTCCGGCGGCGAACACCGATTCGGAGTTCGTCATGTAGTAGCCATCTCGGGCGACGTTGCCCCGGTTGTCGAATTCGATGCCGAGCTGCTCATCGAGCCCGGAAGGTTCCGGACCGGTGAAGCCTAGAGCCAGGAGAACCAGATCCGCTTTGATAACGCGTTCGGTTCCAGGCTTCGGCAGGCGCTTGCCAGCAACGAATTCTGTCTCTGCAACTGTAACACCGATCACCTTATTCTGCTCGGTTCCCGCGCCGGAAACGAAGTTCACGGTCGAGGCGAGATAGCTGCGTTCGCCACCCTCCTCATGCGAGGACTGCACCTCGAAGAGCAGCGGCATCGTCGGCCACGGCTGGGCGTCGGCGCGTTCGGTCGGCGGCTTCTGCCCGATGGCCAAGGTGGTCACCGAGGCGGCTCCCTGGCGCAGTGCGGTGCCGATGCAGTCCGATCCGGTGTCGCCGCCGCCGAGCACGATCACGTGCTTGCCCTTCGCATCGATGCGCGCAGCGTCCAGCGTTCCGGCCACCACGCGGTTGTTCTCGGTGAGGAACTCCATG
Organism: Glutamicibacter sp. 363; assembly: GCF_052379505.1. Taxonomy (NCBI): domain Bacteria; kingdom Bacillati; phylum Actinomycetota; class Actinomycetes; order Micrococcales; family Micrococcaceae; genus Glutamicibacter; species Glutamicibacter sp. 363. The sequence continues at coordinate 167,996 of NZ_JBQSYR010000001.1, forward strand.
GCGTGGTGCACCCCATCCAGGTCGTGGCCTTCAATGGGAAGCTCACGCGGGATGGTGGCGCCGGTGGCGACAATCACCGCGTCATAATCGCGACGCAATTGATCCCAGCTGATCTCCTTGCCGATCTCGATGCCGGTGCGGAAGATCGTGCCCTCCTCACGCATCTGGGCCAGCCGGCGGTCGATGACCTGCTTCTCCAGCTTGAAGTCCGGGATGCCGAAGCGCAGCAGGCCGCCGATCTGCTCATCGCGCTCGTAGACCGCCACGGTGTGGCCCACCCGGGTCAGCTGCTGGGCGGCAGCCAGTCCGGCCGGGCCGGAACCGACGATGGCCACGCGCTTCTCGGTGTGGCGCGCCGGCGGCTGCGCGACGAAGTCCCCGGCGTCCATCAGGTGCTCGGCCAGCTCGGCCTCGACCTGCTTGATGGTGACCGCGGGCTGGTTGATGCTCAGCACGCACGCCGCCTCGCAGGGGGCCGGGCACAGCTTTCCGGTCAGTTCCGGGAAGTTGTTGGTGCTCAGCAGCCGGGCCGCGGCATCGTCCATCCGCCCGCGATAGGTCAGGTCGTTGAACTCCGGGATCAGGTTGCCCAGCGGGCAGCCCTGGTGGCAGAACGGGATGCCGCAGTCCATGCAGCGCGAGGCCTGCTGCTGCAGCGTGCCGGCCTGCTGGCGCTCAAGGACCTCCTTGTAGTCCATCAGGCGCACCGGCACCGGGCGCTTGGGTTGGGTGACGCGTTCGGTCACCTTCAAGAATCCGCGTGGATCAGCCACGGGTCACCTCCAAAATCTTGTCCCATACCTGCGGCGAATCCGGATTCTCTCCGGCGGCCGCCGCTTCGGCACGGATATTTTCAACCGCGGCGAAATCGCGCGGGATGATGCTGGTCAAGCGCTGGCGCGTCTGCTCCCAATCCAGGATCAGGCGCTGCGCCTGCGGCGAGGCGGTCAGCGCGATGTGCTCGGTGAGCAGCGCGTGGATCGCCTGCGCCTCGGCCTCGTCGATTCCGCGGACCAGCAGATCGCCGGCCGCGGCGGCCAGCGGATTCAGGTTCCTCTCCTCGAAGTCCAGCACCCAGGCCATGCCGCCGGACATCCCGGCACCGAAGTTGCGTCCGGTGGCGCCGAGGATCAGCACCCGGCCGCCGGTCATGTATTCGCAGCCGTGTTCGCCGATGCCTTCGGTGACGATCGTGGCGCCCGAGTTGCGCACCGCGAACCGTTCGCCGACCATGCCGTTGATGAACATCTCGCCGCTGGTCGCGCCGTAGCCAACCACATTTCCGGCGATCACTTGGTCCTGCGGGCTGGACAGGGTGGTGCGCGGCGGGTGGATAGCGATCCGTCCGCCGGAGAGCCCCTTGCCGACGTAGTCGTTCGCGTCGCCGGAGAGCCCGAGGGTGATGCCGGCGGGCAGGAAGGCGCCCAGGGACTGGCCCGCGCGCCCGGCCAGGTTCACCCGGATGGTGTCCGCGGCCAGTTCTTCGAGCCCGAAGGTCTTGGTCACGTGGTGGCCGAGCAGCGTGCCCACCGAACGGTCGGTGTTCACGATGTCCGCGTCGATCACCACCGGGATCCGGTCCGCCAGGGTCTGCGCGGCGGCGGCCAAGAGCCGCTGGTCCAGATGCTTGTCAAGACCGTGGTCCTGGCCGATCCGGCGGCGGCGTGCGGTGAGTTCCACGTCGGGCACGTGGGTGATCGCGCCCAGGGCCAGGGACTGGACCTTGTCGTGGGCGCCGTCCTGCGCGCCGCTGAGCAGCTCCACCCGGCCGATGACCTCCTCCAGGGTGCGCGCACCCAGGCTGGCGAGCAGTTCGCGGACCTCTTGCGCGATGAACTCGAAGAAGTTCACCACGAATTCGGCCTTGCCGCTGAAGCGTTCGCGCAGCGCGGGGTTCTGCGTGGCCACGCCCACCGGGCAGGTGTCCAGGTGGCACACGCGCATCATGATGCAGCCCGAAACCACCAGCGGGGCGGTGGCGAAGCCGAATTCCTCGGCGCCGAGCAGCGCGCCGATGAGCACGTCGCGCCCGGTTTTCAGCTGGCCGTCCACCTGCACGGTGACGCGGTCGCGCAACCCGTTGAGGATCAGCGTCTGCTGCGCCTCGGCCAGGCCGAGCTCCCACGGGGTACCCGCATGCTTGAGGGAGTTCATGGGGCTCGCGCCGGTGCCACCGTCATGCCCGGAGATCAGCACGACGTCGGCCTTCGCCTTGGCCACACCGGCTGCGACGGTGCCGATGCCGGACTCGGAGACCAGCTTCACATGCACGCGGGCGGCCGGGTTGGAGCACTTCGCGTCGTGGATCAGCTGGGCCAGGTCCTCGATCGAGTAGATGTCGTGATGCGGCGGCGGGGAAATGAGTCCCACGCCCGGGGTGGAGTGCCGGGTCTTGGCGATCCACGGGTAGAGCTTCTGGCTCATCAGCTGGCCGCCCTCGCCGGGCTTCGCTCCCTGGGCCATCTTGATCTGGATGTCGTCCGCGTTGGTCAGGTACAGGCTGGTCACCCCGAAGCGGCCCGAGGCGATCTGCTTCACCGCGCTGCGGCGCACCGGATCGAGCAGCCGCTCGGGATCCTCGCCGCCCTCGCCGGTGTTGGATTTGCCGCCCAGCCGGTTCATCGCGATGGCCAGGGTCTCGTGCGCCTCGGCGGAGATCGAGCCGTAGCTCATCGCGCCGGTGGCGAAGCGCTTGACAATCGAGCTGACCGGCTCCACCTCGTCGATGGGGATCGGGGTGATGGACTCGGTGTTGAACTTCAGCAGCCCGCGCAGGGTTTTCAGCTCGGAGGCCTGGTCGTCGACGGCCTTGGTGTACTCCTTGAACACGTCGTAGCGGCGGGTCCGGGTGGAGTGCTGCAGGCGGAACACGGTCTGCGGGTCGAACAGGTGCGGCGGTCCTTCGCGGCGCCACTGGTATTCCCCGCCTACCTCCAGCTCGTTGGGCTGGCTCGCCCCGGAGTGCTCCGGATAGGCGCGGGAATGGCGGGCCGCGGCCTCGGCGGCGACAACGTCCAGCTCGATGCCCGAGAGCTTGGTGGTGGTTCCGGTGAAGTACTGGTCGACCACGCGCTGGGAGAGCCCCACGGCCTCGAAGGTCTGCGCCCCGCAGTAGGAGGACACCGTGGAGATGCCCATCTTGCTCATGATCTTCAGCACCCCCTTGCCCAGGGACTTGATCAGATTCGCGGCGGCGGCCTGCCCGGTGATGCCCGGCAGCGACCCTTCCTCGGCCAGCTGCTCGACGCTTTCCAGCGCGAGGTACGGGTTGATGGCGCTGGCGCCGTAGCCGATGAGCAGCGCGATGTGGTGGACCTCGCGGGCGTCGCCGGACTCGATGATCAGCGACACGCGGGTGCGGGTCGAGCTCTTGAGCAGGTGGTGGTGCACCGCGGAGGTCAGCAGCAGGGATGGGATCGGAGCCCAGGCCGCGGAGGAATCGCGGTCCGAGAGCACGATGTAGCGCACCCCGCGGTTCACCGCCGCGGAGACCTTTTCGCAGATTTCCTGCAGCCGGGCGCGCAGTTCGGACTCGCCGCCGGCCGGGCGGTAGAGCCCGCGGACCTTCAGCGAGTACTTGGCACCCGACGCGTCGCGCAGGTTCACGATCTTCGCGACCTGGTCGTTGGTCAGCACCGGGTAGTCCAGATCGATCTGGGTCTGCGCCACGCGGTCCAGGGAGAGCAGGTTGCCGTCGGGTCCGATGGAGGTGCGCATCGAGGTGACCAGCTCCTCGCGGATTGCATCCAGCGGCGGGTTGGTGACCTGGGCGAAGGACTGCGTGAAGTAGTCGAAGAGCAGCCGCGGGCGCTGCGAGATCGCGGCGATCGGGCTGTCGGTGCCCATGGCGCCCAGCGGCTCGGCGCCGGTGGTGGCCATCGGGGCCAGCAGCATGCGCAGCTCCTCGGCGGTGTAGCCGAAGGTCAGCTGGCGCTGCAGCACGGAGGCCGAATTGTGGCGCACATGCTCCAGGTCCGGGAAGTCCTCCAGGGACTTGATATTCGTCCCGACCCATTCGCGCCACGGCTTCGCGGCGGCGACCTCGGCCTTGATCTCGGCGTCATCCACGATGCGTCCGGCATTCAGGTCCAGGGCGAACATCTTGCCCGGGGCCACGCGGCCCTTGGAGACGATATGCTCCTCGGCGATGTCGATGACGCCGACCTCGCTGGCGAGCACCACCAGGTCATCGTCGGTGACCCACCAGCGCGCCGGGCGCAGCCCGTTGCGGTCCAGCACCGCGCCGGCCAGCTGGCCGTCGGTGAAGCAGACCGCCGCCGGACCGTCCCACGGTTCGATGAGCATCGAGTGGTACTGGTAGAAGGCGCGCAGGTCGGCATCCATCTGGGTATCGTTTTCCCAGGGCTGCGGGATCATCATCATGATCGCCTCGGTGACCTTGCGCCCCGAGAGCATCAGCATCTCCGCGACCTCGTCGAAGCTCGCGGAGTCCGAGGCGCCGGGGGTGCAGATCGGGAAGAGCTCCTCGGGCACCTCGCCGAGCAGCTCGGATTCCAGCGTCGACTGGCGGGCGCGCATCCAGTTGCGGTTGCCCTTGACGGTGTTGATCTCGCCGTTGTGCGCGATGGTGCGGAAGGGCTGGGCCAGCGGCCACGACGGGAAGGTGTTCGTGGAGAAGCGCGAGTGCACGATGGCGCAGCGGCTGGTGAAGCGCTCGTCGGACAGATCCGGGAAGAACGGCTCGAGCTGCGCGGTGGAAACCATGCCCTTGTAGACGATGGACTGCGCGGAGAAGGAGGCGAAGTAGACGCCGATCTTATTGTGCGCGCGGCGGCGGATGCGCCAGGCCGCCGCGTCCAGGGCCCGGGAGTCGAGCTCGCCGGAGGCCGCGCTGGAGGCGACGAAGAATTGGGTGATATGCGGCATGACCGCACGGGCGGAGGCGCCGAGCACTTCCGGATTCACCGGGACGGTGCGCCAGCCGAGCACGGTCAGCGACTCTTCGGCGGCGAGCTCTTCGAGTTCGGCCTTGGCGAACTCCAGCTCGTTCTGCGCCGCGGGGAGGAAGCCCATGCCGACCGCGTAGCGCCCGGGGGCGGGCAGCTCGAATTCGGTGACGGCGCGCAGGAAGGCATCGGGCAGGTGCAGCAGGATGCCCGCTCCGTCGCCGGTCCCCTCGTCGGCGCCGATGGCCCCGCGGTGTTCCAGGCGGCGCAGCGCGGTCAGCGCGTGGCTGACGATCTCATGAGTTGGGTGGTTCTTCAGCGATGCAATCATCGCCAGTCCGCAGGCATCCTTTTCGGCGCTCGGGTCGTATAGACCCTGCGCCGGCGGAATTGCCGCGAATCGGGTATAGGGCGAGGGGGCGGCCTCGCCAAATCCGGGCGAGGCGTTCAACTGGACTCCGGTCATGCTCATGAGCGTGCCTTTCGTGGTTCATGCGGCGGAAAAAGGCGAACCGGGTCCCACCTTGGGGATTCTCGAAGGTGCGTCAGCCACCGGTCGCCTTAACCTCGTGGCCAGCTGCGCCGCCGGCGGGGTATGGCCGAGCGGGTGCGCTGCTTCGAAGGTTGAAGGATCCACCGCGTTGTGGTTCCTGCGCCTCGCCCGGGTCATGGGGTGTGGACTCCCGGAGAGGTGCGTAGATTCACCTTACGCCCCCTATGTTTCCCGCTTTCGCGCGGTTTTGTTTCGAAAATGTTAAAACGGTCACGCGCAGCGCCAGCTAAAAAGCAGGTTTATTCGCGGCGGCGCTGGCCGTTTCCATGGTTTCGTCCGGGGTTGTGCCGATTTTAAATGTTTCGCGCAGATTGCGTACCGCCCGCCCAAGGGGCAAAAAAGTCCTGCGTTAACGCCGAAACGGGGACCGAAAAAACACGCGCTGGTGTTTTTCGATCCCCGTTTCAGGTGCGGATGCAGCTCCGCGATCAGCCCGGCGGGTGCTCGTCGTCCTTCGTGATCTGCTGCTCTGAGTTGCTCTGCGACGTGCCGTTCGACGGAGCGTCGGTGCCCGCCGCCGCGGCGCGGGCCGCCGGCTCGCGCCCGGGCAGGAAGAGCGAATCCTTGCCTTCGCCACGCAGCTTCGCCAGCACGTAGGCCAGCGCCAGGGAGCCGAAGACGACCAGGGCGATGGCCAGCCACTGGTGGATGCGCAGGGACAGCGGGCCGATGCTGATGATCTCCGCCGCGTCCAGGCGCAGCGACTCGGTGAAGGTCCGGCCGATGCCGTACCAAATCACATAGCAGCAGAACAACGCTGTGCGGCGCAGCGCGAACTTCTTATCCAAGGCCAGCAGCACCACCACGCCCAGCAGGTTCCACAGCGACTCATAGAGGAAGGTCGGGTGGAAGAGCGTCTCGGCGGGCAGCGAGGCCGGGAAATTGTAGTGCTCCGGGTCGATCTCAAGTCCCCAGGGCAGGGTGGTCGGCGCGCCGAAGAGCTCCTGGTTGAACCAGTTGCCCCAGCGGCCCACGGCTTGGGCCAGCAGCACGCCGGGGGCGACGGCGTCGATGAAGGCCGAGAGCCGCACCCCGGTCCGCCGGCAGCCGATCCAGGCGCCGACGATGCCCAGCGAGACCGCACCCATAATGCCCAGTCCGCCCAGCCACAGCTGCGGGATCTCGGCGAAGTGCGATTGCTGCCCGCCGAGCCCGAAGTAGTACATCGGGTCGGTGATCAGCACATGGTAGAGCCGGCCGCCGACGATGCCGAAAGGGATCGCCCAGATGACGATGTCCCAGAGCATGTCCGAGTCGCCGCCACGGGCACGCATGCGCCGCCCGGTGAGCCACAGCGCCAGTACGATGCCCAGCAAAATGCACAGCGCGTAGGCGTGGATGGTCAGCGGGCCCAGGGAGAGCTTGGAAAATTCCTCGGGCGGAGACGGGATGGAGACCGGGAGCATGCCTAGGCCCGTCCGCTCAGCTCCGCGGCGAGGCGGCCCACGGCGGGCACTCCCCCGTCACGCAGCGCGGCGACCAGCGCGGTGCCCACGATGACCCCGTCGGCGTAGCCGCCGATCTCGGTGACGTGTTCGCGGCGCGAAACGCCGAGTCCGACGCAGGCGTTCGCGGCGCCGGCGGCATGGGCGGCGTCCACCACTGCCTGCGCGGCGGAGGAAACCTCGCTGCGCGCACCGGTGACACCCATCAGCGAAACGCAGTAGACGAACCCGGAGGAGGCCGCGACGGTTTGCTTCACGCGCGCCTCGGTGGAGCTCGGTGCGATCAGGAACACCCGTTCCAGGTCGTACTTCTCGCTTGCGGCCTGCCATTCGGCGGCCTCATCGGGCACCAGGTCCGGGGTGATCAGCCCGGCCCCGCCGGCCTCGGCGAAGCGCCGGGCGAACTCGTCCACGCCCAGGCGCAGCACCGGGTTCCAGTAGGTCATCACCATCACCGCGGCGTCGGTGCGTTCGGTGATTCCGCGCACGATGTCGAAGATCTGCGCGACGCGGAAGCCATTGGCCAGCGCGTGGTTGGTCGCTTCCTGGATGACCAGCCCGTCCATCACCGGGTCCGAGTAGGGGATGCCCATCTCGATGACATCCACCCCGTTTTCGGCCAGCGCGACGGCCGCCTCGATGCTGGTTTCCACGTCCGGGAAGCCCGCGGGCAGGTAGCCGATCAGCGCCGGGCGGCCTTCGGCACGCGCCGCGGCGATCTTTTCTGCACTAGTGACACGCGACATTTACTTGCCCTCCGGGGTGTTCTCGGCGGCCTCGGAATCGAGCATGCCGAACCATTGCGCGGCGGTGGACACGTCTTTGTCCCCACGGCCGGACAGGTTTGCGATGATGATGGTTTCCTCGGGGACCGCGCCCGCTGCGAGCTTGCGCGCAGCCAGGCGGATGGTTCCGGCCAGCGCGTGCGCGGATTCGATCGCCGGCAGGATGCCCTCGGTGCGGCACAGGATCTTGAACGCATCCATGGCCTCGGTGTCGGTGACCGGTTCGTAGCGCACGCGGCCGATGTCGGCCAGGTAGGCGTGCTCCGGGCCGACGCCCGGGTAGTCCAGGCCCGCGGAGATCGAGTGCGACTCGATGGTCTGCCCATCGTCGTCCTGCATCAGGTAGCTCTTCGCCCCGTGCAGCACCCCGGGCTTGCCCAGCGTGATGGTCGCCGCGTGGCGGTCGGTGTCCACGCCGTCGCCGCCGGCCTCGAAACCGTAGAGCTCCACCTCCTTGTCGTCCAGGAAGCCGTGGAAGATGCCGATGGCGTTCGATCCGCCGCCGATGCACGCGGTGACCGCATCGGGCAGGCGCCCGGCCTGCGCGATGATCTGCTCGCGGGCTTCCTCGCCGATGACCTCATGGAAGTAGCGCACCATGGCAGGGAACGGTGCCCCGCCGGCGGCGGTGCCCAGCAGGTAGTGCGTATTGCCCACGTTGGCGACCCAGTCGCGCAGCGCCTCGTTGATCGCGTCCTTCAGGGTCTGGGAGCCGACGGTCACCGGGATCACCGTGGCGCCGAGCAGCTGCATGCGCGCGACGTTCAGCGCCTGCCGGCGGGTGTCTTCGGCGCCCATGTAGACTACGCATTCCAGGCCCATCAGGGCCGCGGCGGTGGCCGAGGCGACGCCGTGCTGGCCGGCTCCGGTCTCCGCGATGATGCGGGTCTTGCCCATGCGCTTGGCCAGCAGCGCCTGGCCGAGCACGTTGTTGATCTTGTGGCTGCCGGTGTGGTTCAGGTCCTCGCGCTTGAGGAACACGCGCACCCCGCCGCAGGCTTCGGTGGAGAAGCGCTTCGCCTCGGTCAGCAGCGAGGGGCGGCCCGAGTAGCTGCGGTTCAGCTCCTTGACCTCTTCGATGAACGCCGGGTCGGCCTTGGCCGCCTCGAAAGTCTCGTTCAGCTCGTCCATGGCCGCCATAAGCGATTCGGGCATCCAGCGTCCACCGTACTGCCCAAAGTACGGTCCGCTGGCATGTTTCAGCGAGTCATCCGATGCGTTCATCGATTCCCTCTTCTCTTGAATTTTTTAGCGGTGCCCGGCCAGGAAGCAGACCCTGGCCGGGCACCGAAGATCTGGGTCCGGTTCGCCTAGCGCGCCGGCTTGGCTGCGGTACCCGCCGCGATGAACTCCGCGACGGTGGCTTGCGGGTCGGCGTGCTTGACCAGCGCCTCTCCGACGAGGATCGCGTCCGCCCCGGCCGCAGCGTAGATTTCCACCTGTTCGGCCGATTCGACACCCGACTCGGCAATGAGCACCGCGTCGCTTGGCAGCAACGGGGCCAACGCGCCGAAGGTAGCCACGTCCACCTCGAGGGTCTTCAGGTTGCGCACGTTCACTCCGATGATCTTCGCCCCGGCCTTCACGGCCCGCGCGATTTCTTCCTCGGTGTGCGTCTCCACCAGCGCGTTCATTCCCAGCTTGTGGGTCAATTCTAGGAAAGCGGAGAGCGTTTGATCATCCAGCGCCGCAACAATGAGCAATACGAGGTCCGCGCCGTGCGCCCGGGCCTCATAGATCTGGTACTCGTCGACGGTGAAATCCTTGCGCAGCAGCGGAATCGAGACCGCCTCGCGGACCGCGTCCAAATCGGCCAGCGAACCGCCGAAGCGCCGCTGTTCGGTGAGCACGGAGATCACCGAGGCGCCGCCGGCGGCGTACTCAGCGGCGAGCACCGCAGGTTCGGGGATCTGCGCCAGCGCGCCCTTGGACGGGGACTTGCGCTTCACCTCGGAGATCACCCGCAGCGTGGTGTCGCGCGCGGCGGAACCGGCCTGGCCGCCGAGGGCCGCGAAGCCATCGCGAGCCTCCGGCATGGCGGCCGCGGCGGCCTTGACCTGCGCGAGGCTGGTGATGGCGCGACGGGCGCCCAGGTCTTCCCGGACGCCCGCGATGATGTCATCAAGAACAGTCAATTTAGTGTGCTGCTCCGCTGCGCGAACCGCCCACGCCGAAGCCGGCCTTCTTCATGATCCAGCCGACGATCAGGCCGAGCACCATAATGCCCGCGCCCGCGTAGACGATGGCCGCGTTGTGGAACGCGAAGGCGACGCCGCCGACGATCGAACCGACGATCATGGTGCCGACGCAGGCCCAGGCTGCGATCGAGTTGCCGTGGCCGATTTCTTCGTTGTAGACCGGGTCGATCTCGGTGTTCTGCGACATTGCTGGATGTCTCCCTTTTGCTCTTCAGGTTGCGCGCCGCCCCGGCGGACCGGTCGGCGCGATGGACTTCGCTTACTATTCTGCCACTTGGACTTGATGATGGCCTATTCCACGGCGCTTCGTTGCGTCCCGGTGGGCCGAATCACCTATTGCTGGCCGCTGGTGGGATCCTCACCCTTGGAGAGCTGCTCCCAGTCGGAGATCCCGCGCGATTGCGCGTCCTTGGCCGCGGGGGCCACGGAGACCTCCCGGTCGTACTTCGAGTTCTTCTTCCACCCGCCGCAATAGATCAGCACCAAAATTCCCTGCAGCACGATGATCGCCCCGGCCACCACGGTCAGCGAAGGCCAGAGCGAAACGGTGTACTGCCCGGCGCCGCTGGTCAGCCCGGTGGCCTCGGCCACCGCGCCGGCGGCCGCCGCCTGCGGGTTGGTGACCGCATTGACTCCGGCGGCGATCACCGCGATGCCGGCCAGGAGGGTGATCAGCCCGATCAGGTAGCGGGCGATCTTCCCGGCGATCAGCAGCGCAAGCGCCCCGGCGAGCACCGCCACGCAGAGCGCGGTGACCGAGGCGGCGGCGGTGGACCCGTCGACGATGATCTCCGGGACCTGCACGGTGCCGGATTCGACCTGGACCACCACCCAGGTGCGGGTGGCAGTCCACAGCCCGGCCAGGGCCCCGAGGATGCCGAGCAGTGCGGTATTGCGGGCGGTGAGATGTTTTTTCACTTGGTTCCACCAGTTTCGGTATTGGCTGGGCGCATCGAGCCGGCGGCCCACACCGCGCGCAGCGGGGCGGCGGCCTTGTTGACGGTTTCCAGGGCTTCGTCGGCGAAATTCGAATCGTTCACGATGCCGCCGCCAGCCTGGACGTAGGCGCGGTGATCCTTGAGCAGCGCGGAGCGGATCGCGATGGCCATGTCCATGTCCCCGGCGAAGTCCAGGTAGCCCACCACGCCGCCGTACACCCCGCGGCGGTAGGGCTCGTACTCATCGAGCAGCTGCAGCGCCCGGGGTTTGGGCGCCCCGGAGAGCGTGCCGGCCGGGAAGGTGGAGGCGAGCACATCGTAGGCGTCGACGTCCTCCCGGGCCTTGCCGACCACGTTGGAGACCAGGTGCATGATGTGGCTGAAGCGCTCCACCTCCATGAACTGGGTGACCTCCACGGTGCCGGCCTGGCACACGCGGGAGAGGTCGTTGCGCGAGAGGTCCACCAGCATCAGGTGCTCGGCGCGTTCCTTCTCGTCGGCCAGCAGCGACTTCTCGTGCAGCTGGTCTTCCTCGTAGTTCGCCCCGCGCGGGCGGGAGCCGGCGATCGGGTGGGTGACCACATGCGAATCGTTGACCGTGACCAGCGCCTCCGGGGAGGAGCCGACGATCTGGAAGGGTTCGCCGTCCTCGTTCTCGAAGTTGAACAGGTACATGTAGGGGCTCGGGTTGGTCGCGCGCAGCACCCGGTAGACGTCCAGCGCATCCGCCTTGGTCTCCAGCTCGAAGCGGCGCGAAACGACGATCTGGAAGACCTCGCCGTCGACGATGGCCACCTTCGCCTTCGCCAGCGCCTCCAAATACTCGTTTTCGGCCCAGGAATGGCTGACCGCTTCCATCAGCGTCTCGCGCGGCACGTCGGTGCCCTGCAGGGTGATGGCCGTCGAGTCCAGCGGGGTGCCGAGCTGGTCGAGCATCTTCTGCAGGCGTTCCACCGCGGCATCGTAGGCCGCCTCGGCGTGCTCTTCGCGGCCATCGAAGTTGATCGCATTGGCGATCAGCGTCACGGTGCCCTCGGTGGCATCGTGCGCGGCCATGTCGGCGACCAGGTTCATGCTCAGTTCGGGGATGTTCAGGTCATCAACCGGCGGATTGGGCAGGCGCTCCCAGTGGCGCACGCACTCCCAGCCGACGAAGCCGACCATGCCCCCGGTCAGCGGCGGCATGCCCGGGACCGGTTCGGTATGCAGCGCGCGCACGGTGTCGCGCAGGACATCCACGCTCACCCCGCCGGTGGGCAGCCCCTCGGGCACATGGCCCTGCCAGTAGGCCTCTCCCCCGCGGGTGCTCAGCGTCGCGGGCGAGTTCACCCCCACGAACGAGTACCGGCTCCACACCCCGCCGGGGGCGGCGGACTCCATCAGGAAGGTGCCGGGGCGGCCGCCGGCCAGCGAACGGTACAAGCCGATCGGGGTCAGCGAATCGGCCAGCACCGAGATGGTGACCGGAATGACGCGGCGGTTGGGTGCCATGGCCAAAAAGGCCTCGCGGGACGGGGAAATCTTGCCTAGGGTTTTCATTCAGCTTCTTTTCAAACGCGTAAACTTTGCGGACGCCCGATGCTTGCCGGGGCGCTCGTGGGCTGCGAGCCCGGACTATTCGGGACGGTGGCCGACGGTGGCGGGCAGCTGGCGGTCGGTAAAGCAGGACTCGGTGCCGGTATGGCAGGCGGCTCCCACCTGGTCGACCATCAGCAGCAGCGCGTCGCCGTCGCAGTCCAGGGCGGCGGACTTCAGGTACTGCCCATGCCCCGAGGTATCTCCCTTGCGCCAGTATTCCTGGCGGGAGCGCGAGTAGAAGGTGACTCGCCCGGTGGACAGCGTGCGGCGCAGCGCCTCGTCGTCCATCCAGCCGAGCATGAGCACCAGTCCGGTGTCATGCTGCTGCACGATCGCGGCGAATAACCCGTTCGCATCGCGCTTCAAGCGCTGCGCGATCTGCGGGTCGAGATTTTCTGATTCGGGGCTCGGATTCGAGCCGCTCTGAGAAGTAGACATCCCCTTTAGCATACTGGGTATCCCGCCTTCATCTCCCGAGCGTGACGCACCGCTTAGAGCCAATCGCAACCGCTTGGCGACACCCGCAGATGATTGCACCCATCAATCGCCGACCCGTGCTAGTTTCAGAGGTGATGCACCTAGTACAAGCTTCCAGATTGGCGTTGGCCGAGACCCTGCTAGCAGCGGGCCCCACCGCCGACACTCTGTGCGCCGGTTGGCAGACCCGCCACCTCGCCGCGCACTTGGTCCTCCGCGAAAATTCTCTGCTCAGTGCCGGTGTCGTGCTGAAGCCGCTCGCTTCGAAACTCGATGTGCGTCTGCAAGAGCTCGCCGAGGACGCGCAAACCCCCGAACGGTATGCGGCCGTGGTGCGCCGTTTCCGTGCCGGACCCAAGGGCTACTCCCCTTTTTCCTTCGAAAAGCTGGACAAAGCGCTGAACCTGAACGAGTTCTTCATCCACACCGAAGACGTGCGCCGCGCGCGCACCCAGTGGGCGCCCCGGGTACTGGACAAGGAGTACACGGAGCTGCTGTGGCAATCGCTGATCAAGACCTCGCGCCTGTTCTTCCGCAAGGCCCCCGTAGGCATCATCCTGTGCCGTCCGGATGGGCAACGCCATGTGGCGAAGAAGGCTCCAAACGCCGTCTCCATCAATGGCCCGGTCACCGAGCTGATGATGTACGCCTCCGGACGCACCGATGAAGCCCTGGTCACCTTCGAAGCCGGTCAAAGCGCGCTGCAGATTATCCGCGGCTACCACCCTTCGATCTAGCGCTCGGCACCACTCTGGGCTCAGCCTGACGGCCTCGGGTTATCCACACATTTCGCGCATACCCCTCCCAATAACGGCGCGAGGGGTCTAGGATATCGCTCAAACGCGATCCTCGACATGCTCGGAGAGTTCTCATGAACACTCGGAAAAATGCAGTGGCACAATCTGTCGTTTTGGCTTGTGCATTGACGGTTACGGCCTGCGCGGGCGGCGCCTCCCCGCCGGACCCCACGGAGTCTTCTAGCCCGGTGGTGCAAGAATCGAAAACCACCACGCCAAGCCCGTCGCCGACGAAGCCGGAATACGAGCCGGCAACCGCAAAAGGGCCCGCGAAAAATGTTCCGAAACCGCAGATGCCAGAGCTGGCCAAAAAGCAAAATGAAGAAGGCGCCATTGCTTTCGTCAACCACTACTTCGAGGTAATGAACTATTCACTGGAGACATACACAGTCGATGAATTGATTGAGATTACGATGCGTTCATGTCAACTTTGCGGTGATAATTTTATTGATCCCGTTCGGAGTCACGCGAAAAAGAAATACTGGCAAGTTTCAGGTGACTACGAAACCAATGTGTACGGCGTAAAACTTACAGTGACGGACGAGGCCCTAGTCGAGTTCGGAGCAAAAACAAACAGTGTCAAGGTATATTCCTCAACGAATAATATCATTGCGGAGAGCCCAGCAATGGAGGACGAAAGTCTAGGTATAGCTACACTTCATTGGAAAGATCGTTGGATGATGAATGACGTTACCTTTTCCGAGTGATACGCAATGAAAAACACTACACTATTGATTCTTACACTCTTTGCTGCACAACTATTAAGTGGAGTTCCACAAGTTACAACAGCGAAAAGTGCATGCTCTGACTTGATAAAATTCATAAAAGACCACGGCGAAACTATTGAAAATACATGCCCCGAAACAATCCCCGAAAAAGATCGTTTTTACGTCAACGACGACGATAGACAAAAGCGGATAAACAACCGACCTAAGCCGTTGTACGAGATTGAATATCTAGATCCATGCTCTTTCGGGCTTGAACGTTTCCGGGGATGTCGTCAAAATCCAGATGCCCTGCCTTGTGAAGATGGTTCCTCTCCCTATACTCGAATCATTCGCTTTGTCGAGGGCCCAAGGAATGGCGAACAGATAATTACCAATGGACTATGCCCGGAACAAGAGACGCCTCCTGACCTTCCCAATGCAGAATTAAGGGAGCAGCAAATCATAGTCACCCCTTCAAAATTTAGAAGTTTCCCAATAGCTGCGTCAATGCTGAAAAGTGAACCCACCAAATTTTCGCTACGTAACGGGCACTCACACTTTTGGGCAGTCTCTGGCGTTCAAAATTTCCGCATAAACATGAGCGGGCGTCCCGTCGCAGTAAAAGCAATTCCCGTCAGATGGAATTGGAATTATGGTGATGGAGAAACCCGGAACCTGGATTTCCCAGGCGAGCCAGCACCGGAGCATACTCTTCGAGATGAAACACCGACGAGCCATTCCTACACGGAAACTGGCACCTACGGTGTCGGGCTCACCACGTTGTTCCGCGGGGAATTCAGCGTCGATGGCGGCCCGTGGCAGGCGATCCCGGGACAAGCCGCAGTGCCCAGCGACCCTATCGAAATTGACGTCTGGCGAACCAAGAAGCAACTCATCGCTACGGATTAGCGTTTGCCGAGGCTGCGATCTTGCGGGTACAAAAATGGGCCAGTTCAAAATGAACTGACCCATTAGTTGTCTAAAATGCCTAGCGTACCGGATAGCCCGCTTCGCGGATCTTCTCCTTGACCTTGGCGATCATGTCGGTGGGACCGAAGTGGAAGATCGAAGCAGCCAACACCGCATCGGCTCCGGCTTCGATTGCCGGCGGGAAGTCCTCCGGCTTTCCTGCACCGCCGGAGGCGATCAGCGGAACCTTCACGGCCGCGCGGACGGCGCGAATCATTTCCAGATCGAACCCGTCCTTGGTGCCGTCGGCATCGATCGAGTTCAGCAGGATCTCGCCTACGCCGCGTTCGGCTGCATCCTTGGCCCACGCAACCGCGCACATGCCGGTGCCCGTGCGTCCACCATGCGTGGTGACCTCATAGCCCGAAGCGATCGACGGGTCGTTGGTCCGACGGGCGTCCAGGGAAAGCACCAAGACCTGTGAACCGAAGCGTTCGGTAATCTCGTTGATCACGTCTGGCCGAGCCACTGCCGCGGTGTTGATCGATGCCTTGTCTGCGCCGTTGCGCAGCAGACGATCAACATCCTCCGCCGCGCGCACGCCGCCGCCAACGGTCAACGGGATGAAAACCTCTTCGGCCGTATGGCGAACAACCTCGAAGGTTGTCTCCCGGTCCGAGCTGGAAGCGGTCACGTCGAGGAAGGTGAGTTCATCGGCGCCAGCCAAGTTGTAACGCCGGGCAAGTTCCACCGGGTCCCCGGCATCGCGAAGGCCCTCGAAATTAACGCCCTTGACGACGCGTCCGGCATCGACGTCGAGGCATGGAATAACACGGATTGCTACGCTCATGAGCTATATCTCCTAGGTTGGCGTAACTAGATGCGGCAGGCGTGGATCTGGCTGACCAGAATCGCGCGAGCGCCAACGTCGTACAGCTCATCCATGATGTTGTTGGTTTGCGACTTCTTGACCATCGCGCGCACGGCGCACCAGTCCGAGTTCGCCAGGTCGGAAACAGTTGGAGATTCCAGCCCGGGAGTCAGCGCGCAGGCCTCTTCAACCTGAACGCGGCGAATGTCGTAGTCAAGCATGACGTACTGGCGGGCGACCAGCACGCCGGACAGGCGGCGGATCAGCAGGTCGAGACCGGCAGGCTTGTGGCCGACTCGTCCGATGAGCACCGCTTCGGACTGGAGAAGGACGTCGCCGAAGATTTCCATCCCGGCGGCCTTGATGGTGTTTCCGGTTTCAACCACATCGGCGATCGCATCGGCCACACCGAGACGCACTGAGGACTCCACCGCACCATCCAGGCGGACGACGCTCGCATCGATCCCCTGCTTCTTCAGGTAGTGGTCCAGGAGAATGTCATAGCTGGTGGCGATGCGCTTGCCATTGAGCTCTTCAACGGAGTTGAACGCTCCGACCGGGGCCGCAAAGCGGAAGGCGGACTTGCCGATGCCAAGGGATAGCTGCTCCTCGACGTCGTCGTCGACGTCTGCGTCGAGGTACAGGTCACGACCGGTGATTCCGACGTCAAGGATGCCGCGGCCTACATAGACGGCGATATCGCGCGGACGCAGGTAGAAGAATTCAACGTTGTTCTCTTCATCGACCAGCACCAGTTCGCGGGTGTCTCGGCGCTGGAGATAGCCGGCTTCCTTGAACATGGTGGAGGCGATTTCGGAGAGGGCGCCTTTGTTGGGCAGGGCTACGCGTAGCATTTATTTACTCGTTTCATGAGTGTGGCGCCGGGCGATAAGCCAAAAACAAGCGCCAAGGATTTGATTGGCCGTTGTTACTGCCGCCGAGCGGTGCCTGCGACCGGGTACGGTGACCCGGTCGCAGCAGCGCGACGGCTATAGATGCTTGTAAACGTCGGCCAAGGACAGACCCTTGGCAATCATCAAAACCTGCAAGTGGTAGAGCAGCTGGGAGATTTCCTCGGCTGTTTCCTCGTCACTTTCGTACTCGGCGGCCATCCAAACTTCGGCGGCCTCCTCGACAACTTTCTTGCCGATGCCGTGGACACCGGAATCAAGTTCGGTGATGGTACGAGAGCCTTCCGGGCGGGTTTGGGCCTTGAGCGACAGTTCGCTGAAGAGCTCGTCAAAAGTTTTCACGTCTACAAGACTAGCGTTTTTCCGGCCGACGCCCGAATTTTCCACGCCGATTGTGACGTCCGAAGCGGCCATTAGCGCAGTGCTGCGACGGTCATCACAGCGGCCGAGAAGGCTTCGTAGCCCTTATCCTCGCTGGAGTCTTCCAGGCCGGCGCGGTCCAGCGCCTGCTGCTCGTCGTCGCAGGTGAGTACGCCGAAACCTACCGGCACGCCGGTGTTCACCGAAACGTCGGTCAGCCCGTTGGTTGCGGCCAGGCAGACATAGTCGAAGTGCGGGGTTCCGCCGCGAATCACCACGCCGAGGGCGATGATCGCATCGTAGGACTTGGCCAGTGCGCTGGCGGCCACCGGAAGTTCGAAGGTGCCTGGCACGCGGACCAGGCGCGGATTCTCGATCCCCGCGTCGCGCGCGGCACGCTGTGCGCCGTCGATCAGGCCGTTCATGATGACCTCGTGCCAGCTGGCGGCAACGATCGCGACCTTCAGTCCGGACAGGTTCAGCGCCTTGAGCTCGTCGGCGACGTTTGTCGGGGCTCCATGCTTGCTCATGTGATATTCCTTAAGGTTTGCGTTGCAGTTCTAGAAGCTGGTTTTGGTGTTCGGCAGTTGCAGGTCATGGCCGAACCGCGCCTGCTTGGTGCGCAGGTAGCTTTCGTTTTCGCTGCGTGGGGCGATGCGGCTGGGCACCAATTCGGTAACCTCCACCCCGGCCTGGGCGAGCTTGGCCTGCTTGTCCGGGTTGTTGCTCAGCAGGCGGATCTCATCGATCCCCAGATGCTTCAGGATCGCGGCGACCGCGAAGTATTCGCGCGCATCCGCGGGGAAGCCCAGGTGGAGGTTGGCGTCGAGGGTGTCCACGCCGGTTTCCTGCAGCGCGTAGGTGCGCAGCTTGTTGAACAGGCCAATGCCGCGGCCTTCGTGGCCGCGCACGTACACCAGGTGCCCGCCTTCGGTGGCGATCTGCTCCAGCGCCGCATGCAGCTGTTCGCCGCAATCGCAACGGTAGGACCCGAAGACATCCCCGGTGAGGCATTCGGAGTGGATGCGCACCAGGTTCGTGGCCCCCTCCAGGGTGGGGGCCGGGTGGCTGAGCACGATGTGCTCGTGGCCCTCCACGCTGGCGGCCCGCGCGCTGAAGGTGCCAAAGGGGGTAGGCAGCGAGACGGCTTCGGTCAGCGAGATTTCGTCGTTGACGCGGCGCCAGCGAGCCAGATCGTCGATGCTGACCAGCGGCAGCTCGTGGGTTGCGGCGAAGTCACGCAGGGCATCGAGGCGCATCATCGAGCCGTCGTCGTTGACGATCTCGCCGATCACGCCCACCGGTTCCAGATCAGCACCGCGGCAGAGGTCCACCGCGGCTTCGGTGTGGCCGCGGCGTTCCAGCACGCCTCCGGCAGCGGCGCGCAGCGGGAAGATATGCCCCGGGCGGCTGAGCTGAGCGGCCTCGGCGGCGGGATCTGCCAGCAGCCGGGAGGTGACGGCCCGGTCCGCGGCGGAAATTCCGGTGCTGATTCCGCTGACCGCGTCGCAGGAGACGGTGAATGCGGTGCCTTTGGAATCCTGGTTGATGCCGACCATCGGGGCCAGGCCCAGCTCGTCGGCGCGCTGCGCTTCCAGCGGCACGCAGATGACCCCGGAGGTGTAGCGGATGGTGAAGCCCATCAGCTCGGGGGTGGCAAATTGCGCGGCGAATATGATGTCGCCCTCGTTTTCGCGGTCTTCATCGTCCACCACCACCACGGCCTTGCCTGCGGCCAGGGCGGCCAGCGCGGTGGGGATCGAGTCCAGTTCCTTGCGGGCCATTACTTGCCGCCTCCAAATGCGTTCAGCCGGGCCACGTATTTTGCGAGCACGTCCACCTCGATATTGATGGCGTCGCCGACCTGGCGGGAACCCATGGTCGTTTCCTCCAGCGTGATCGGGATGATGCCGACCTCCACCCAATGGGCTCCGGTGGCGGATGCCGCGGAAACGGCGGTGATGGTCAGCGAGATGCCGTCCAGTGCGATGGAGCCCTTTTCCGCGGTGAGCGGGGCGTATTCATCGGGCAGCGCAATGCGGAAGGTGGTCCACTGGCCGTGGTCTTCGCGGGCCAGCACCGTGCCGACGGTATCAACGTGGCCCTGCACGACGTGGCCGTCGAGCCGGCCGCCGGCCGGGGTGCAGCGTTCCAGGTTCACGATCGAGCCGGCGCGCAGCTGACCGGTGCTGGTGCGGCGCAGGGTTTCGCCCATCACGTCCACGCTCAGCGTTTCGCCCTCCAGTTCGGTGGCGGTCAGGCAGACGCCGTTGACCGCCAGCGAGCCGCCCAGGCCCAGCGCCTCGGTGTGGCCGGGCGCCTTCAAGGTGAGCACGGCAAGGTCTTCGTTCGGGTGGTTTTCGATGCCCAGCACCGTGCCGGTGCCGGTGATGATTCCGGTAAACATTTTTTGGGTCCTTTAAAGTGTGTGGGGTGTGCGCTCGGGCAGCGGTTCCAGATGCATCAGCACATCCGCGCCGAGGCGGGTGAGCGCGTCGGGCTGGTGGGCGTCGAGCCTGAACTGGCGGGCCTGGGACAGGGTGGTCACCGAATCGATATTCACCGAGGTGCCGCCGGCACCGATGATCACCGGTGCCTGGTAGCAGTAGATCTCATCGGCCAGGTCGGCCTCGATGAACGCCGAGGCGATGACCGCACCTCCCTCGATGAGCAGGTGGTTGAAGCCCAGTTCGGTGGCGCGGTGGATCAGGTCGTGGACCTCGTGGGTGCGCAGCTGCTCCCAGCGATCGTCGTAGGCCAAGGCCAGGTCCTCGGGCAATTCCCGGTTGCCCAGCACGAATCGGTAGGGCTGCTGCTCGTGCAGTCCCCCGGCGGCGGTGCGCGCGGTCAGCCGCGGGTCGTCGGCG
Organism: Glutamicibacter sp. 363; assembly: GCF_052379505.1. Lineage (NCBI taxonomy): Bacteria > Bacillati > Actinomycetota > Actinomycetes > Micrococcales > Micrococcaceae > Glutamicibacter > Glutamicibacter sp. 363. The sequence goes on from NZ_JBQSYR010000001.1 coordinate 188,299, forward strand.
ATGACGGTGTTCGTGCCCACGACGATCGCGTCCACCCGGGAGCGCAGCCCATGCGAATGGTTGCGCGAGGCGTCGCCGGTGATCCACTGGCTGCTGCCGTCGGGGGCGTTGATCCGCCCGTCCAGGGACTGCGCGGTTTTCACGGTGATGAACGGGCGGCCCTGCGCCTTGGCGCGGAACCAGCGGTGATTCAATTCCCAGGCGGCCAGATGCTGCTCGCTTTGGCTGACGGCGACCCCGCGCGAGCGCAGGTAGTCCGCTCCCCCGCTGGCGGTGGCGGTTTCATCGCTCATCGCGTAGTGCACCTGTCCGATGCCGGCGTTGGCGATGGCCTGCGCGCAGGGGCCGGTGCGCCCGCGGTGGTTGCAGGGCTCCAGGGTGACCACCATGGTCAGCTCCGCCGCCTGGCTGCGGTCCATGCGGCCCAGCCTGCGCAGCGCATCGATCTCCGCGTGCGGGTTGCCGGCGCCCAGGTGGAAGCCGGTGGCGATCACGCGTCCGGCCCCGTCGAGCACGCACGCGCCGACCAGCGGATTCGCGCCGCGGGCTCCGCGTTGTGCTGCTTCCAGTGCGGTGCGCAGCGCCTGGTCCAGTTCTCCTTGGCCGATCATGGTTGCCTTCCTTTGATCGTAGGGTCCAGCATTTCGGTTTCGATCTGCGGTTTTTCATCCTTTTTCGCCCTCATCCAGACGAAGAAGCCGACGATGGTGAAACCGCCGTAGAACAGGTACATGAAGGCGCTGGCGTAGTAGCCGGCGGAGAAGAGCAGCGGTACGCCGACCGCGTCCACAGCCACCCAGATGAGCCAGAATTCGACCCAGCCCTTGGCCATGCCATAGGTGGCCAGCAGCGATCCGACGAAGGTCCATGCGTCGGCCCATACCGGATCGTAGGATCCGAGCATCCTGAACAGCGGGGTCACCGCGATGGTGCCGACGATGAGCACGGCGATCATGCCAATGCGTTCATTGCTGGTAGCCCATTTCGGGGTGACCGCGTGGCCGCCGTCCACCCCGTCGCGGGCCTGCTTCCAGCGCACCCAGCCGTAGAAGGAGACCGCGATGAACATGATCTGGCGGCCGGCTTGGCCCCACAGATTGGCGGTGTAGCCGGTGTCGAAGATGCTGCCCAAAAAGACCGTCAGGAGCAGCAGGTTGCCGATAATGCCGACTGGCCAGGCCCAGACCTTGCGGCGCATGCCGCCTAGCGCGCTGGCCAGGCCAAAGATATTGCCCACGACCTCGCGCACCAGAAGTGCCGAGGAGCCGATCGCAATTTGTGAATTAAAAGCTTCAATGAGCCACCGCAGAATATCCATCATTCACCCTTCTCGAAGCGGCGGCTCCGGGGGTGTGCAGTTGATGGGCCTATGGCTAGGCGTTCGTTCGGCTCGCTCGAGCGGAACGGTTGGCTAGGCCATGGCAAATCAAACCCGTGCTTCTCCCATCCAGACTTTAACTGTCGGTACCGGAATTTCACCGGCTCAACCGCTTCCTTGGCTTGTGGCCTTGGTTGCGGGTCGCGGACTATAACCGCCGGTTCGGACTTACACCGACCCCGGAGCACGTATTCGTGTTTACTAGTGACTAGTTTGGCATATTTTAATGGGCGATGCGTGCAAGATTTCTTAATGCGTCGATTTCTGCCGCCGGTTCCGGCGCGGAGTAGACGGCCGAACCGGCGACAAACACATCGGCCCCGGCTTCGGCGGCGCGCAGAATCGTCTCCCGCGAGATGCCCCCATCCACCTGGAGCGCGATCGGCTTGCCGGTTCCGGCGATGGCCGCACGGGTGCGCTTGATCTTGGGCAGCACCAGATCGAGGAACTTCTGCCCGCCGAAACCCGGCTCCACGGTCATCAGCAGCACCATGTCCAGCTCGCCGAGCATATCCAGGTACGGTTCGATGGGGGTGGCCGGGCGCAGGGCCATCGCCGCCTTCGAACCGGCGGCGCGCAGCTCGCGGGCCAAGCGGATCGGCGCCGCGGAGGCCTCCGCATGGAAGGTGACCGAGTCCACCCCCAGCTGGGCGTATTCCGGAGCCCAGCGGTCGGCGTCCTCGATCATCAGGTGCACGTCGATGGGCAGGTCGCTGACCTTTTCAAGCGCATCGACCACGGGCAGCCCGAGGGTCAGATTCGGCACGAAGTGATTGTCCATCACGTCCACGTGCACCGCATCGGCGGTGTGGATGCGCGCCAGTTCGCTGGCTAGGTTCGCGAAGTCAGCGGACAAGATCGACGGATTGATACGCGGGTTGCTCATCGGTGCTCCTTGGGATGGGACGCTGGATTTCGGTGCGCGGGCTACGCGCTTTTGGTGATGATCGCCATGAACATGGCGTCGGTGCCGTGGATATGCGGCCACAGCTGGGCGGTGCTGCCGCCGGCCAGCTCGTGCCCGGCGGCGGGAGTGCCGTCCAGGGCCACGGCGGACACCGCGGCTCCGGTGTCCAGCAGCGTGGCGGCGGGATTCGACTTGAGGAAATCTTCGACCACCAGCCGGGTTTCGGCCATATGCGGCGAGCAGGTCACAAATCCGATGACCCCGCCGACGCGGACCGCGTTGAAGGCGGCGGCAAGCAGTTCGCCTTGCAGGCTGGTCAGCTCCGGGATGTCCCGTGGCTGTTTGCGCCAACGCGATTCCGGGCGGCGGCGCAGCGCACCGAGCCCGGAGCAGGGGGCATCGACCATGATCCGGTCGTAGTCTCCGGCGAAGTCGGCGGTGCCGAACTCGCGGCCGTCCTTGGTGGTGACCATCCAGTAGTCCCCGGGAACCGCGGACATCGACTGCTCGACCAGCCGTGCACGGTGTTCGGTGGGTTCGTTCGCCGTCAGCCGCGCGTCGCGCTGCACCGCCAGCGCGCCGAGCAGCGCGGCCTTGCCGCCGGGGCCGGCGCACAGATCCAGCCAGTACTTGTCTTCGCCGGCCACCGGGAGCTCCACCGCGGCCAGTGCGCGGGCCACCAGCTGGCTTCCGGCGTCCTGCACGCGCACGGTTCCTTCGCGCACTCCGGGCACGCGGGCCACGTCCCCGTGCTTGTAGGTGGCCGAGTCCTCGACCACGGTGCCCGGCTCGGCGCCGGCTTCGAGGGCGGCCTCCAGGGTGCCCAGCCCGGGCAGCGCGACCAGGTTGACCACCGGAGCCAGGTTATCCGCCTGGAGCAGCTCGGGCAGCTCGGCGGCATCCCGGCCGTGGGCGATGAGCGCGCCGCGCAGGGCGCGGACGATCCAGTCCGGGTGGGAATGCTCGATCGACAGCTTTTCGGACTCGCTGCCCGCTGCGGCGGTCAGCAGCGCGATCCACTCTTCGGGTTCTTTCACGCTCACCTTGCGCAGCACCGCGTTGATCAGCCCGGAGGGCCCGGCGCCGATCTGTGCGCGGGCCAGCGACACGGTCTCATCGAGCGCAGCATGCTTGGGCACGCGCATGGCCAGCAGCTGGTGGGCGCCCAGGCGCAGGGCGTCGAGGATCGCCGGGTCCAGCTCGGCCAGCGGGCGGTCCACCAGGGTGGCGAGGATTGCGTCGTAGAAGCCCTGGGAGCGCAGCGCGCCGTAGGCCAATTCGGTGGCGAAACCCGCATCGCGCTTTTCCAGCTGGTGCTCGCGGATCATCTTGGGCAGGACCAGGTTGGCATAGGCGTCCTTGGCGGAGACCTCGCGCAATACCTTGAAGGCCACCAGCCGGGCCGGATCGGCCGCGCGCTTGCGCTGGCCGGGGGCGGACTGGCTGTACTGGCGCGGGCGGTCGCCCTGGCCGCGGTTGCGGGTGCGTCCGGCCTCGTTGCGTCGTGGTTCGTTTATTGGTTCGTGCCCGCTCATGCGAAGCTCACTTTCGTTCCCTGGGTCAATACGCCGCGAGCCCAGTCGGAGGCGTTCATCATTTTTTTGCCTGGAGGCTGGATAGTTGAAAGTTCCAGCGCCCAGGTGCTGGTGCCCACGTAGACCACCGGGTGCTTGCCCGGTTCGATGTGCACCTCGCCGGGTGCCAGCTCGGTCATCTCGCGCCGCTCCCGCAGCGGGCCGAATTTGTAGCGTGCCTGATCCGCGATGGCCCAGGCGCCCGGAAAGGGACTGGTGCCATGGGCGCGGCGCCGGATTTCGGTGGCCGTGCGGGTGAAGTCCAGCTGCGCGTCGACGTCGGTGATTTTCGGTGCGTAGGTGTGCGAGCCGCTTTGCGGTATCGCCAGTCCCTGGCCCGCGTCAAGGGCCTGCAGGGTCTGCACCAGCAAGGTGGAACCGGATTCGCTGAGCCGATCGAGCATGATCCCGGCGGTGTCCAGCTCGCCGATCCGCTCGGTGACCTGCCCGAAGACCGGTCCGGTATCCAGCCCGGTTTCCAGCTGGAAGGTCACCGCGCCGGTGATGTCATCGCCATGGATGATCGAGTGCTGCACCGGGGCGGCACCGCGCCAATCGGGCAGCAGCGAGAAGTGCAGATTGATCCAACCGTGTTTGGGCACGTTCAGCGCGGCGGCCGGAACCAGCCCGCCGAAGGCGACGATGGCTGCGGCGTCCAGGTTGAGCTCCGCCAGCTGCCCGGTGACCTCGGCGTCGATCTTATTCGATTTGATCGTGGGCAGGCCCAGCTGCTCGGCGCGGGCGGCGACCGGCGAGGCGGTGAGCACGCGTTTGCGCCCCAGCGGGGCGTCGGGGCGGGTCAGCACGGCGGCGATGTCGAAACCGGCCGCGTGCAGGTGGCCCAGCGAGGTGACGGCAACCTGCGGGGTGCCGGCGAAGAGGATGCGCATGGGTTAGTTCCCCATTCCGGCGCCGAAGCTGGATCCGAGGAATCCTGCGCGTTGCGCCACGGTGGCGGTGGCTGTCTGTTCGTAGTTGCCGGCGCGCAAGGTGCGCCAGGCGGCTTTCTTCTCTTCGGGGGCCAAGCGGTCCAGGAAGAGGATGCCGTCGAGGTGATCGGTCTCATGCTGTACGCAGCGCGCCAGCATCCCTTCGCCGGCGATGCGGACCGGTTTTCCGAACTTGTCCAAGCCGGTGGCAACCACCTGGCGGCGGCGCGGCACCGGAGCGGAAATACCCGGGATCGAGAGGCAGCCTTCGATTTCGTCGGGCTGGAAGTCCTCGCTCAGTTCGAGCACCGGATTGATGATATGTCCGCGCTGCTTGCCGATTTGGTAGGTGAACACGCGCAGCGAGACCCCGACCTGAGGCGCGGCTAGGCCTGCACCGTCAACGTTTTCCATGGTCTGATCCATGTCGTCGACCAGCTTTTGGATTTCCGGTCCAAACTCGGTCACCTCCTGCGCTGGTGTGCGTAGAACGGGATCGCCGATGATCCGAATTCCCAAAATCGCCATGGTACGTGTGGCTCCCTCTCGGTTGGTCAACTATCGTTCAGTCTCGGGCGGACCGACACTAACCACACCAGTCTACGGTGCGCCGGGCTTCTAGGCATGAGGTGGCGGGGTGATCTCGACCAGCGCGGCTCGTGCCTTGGAGATTTTGAACTGCGCCTCCCAATTGCGGCGCAGCGCATAGAACTTGGACCAATAATCGGGCAAGGCGGCCGGAGGCGCCATGAAAGTCCGGGTACCGCCCTGCCCGAGGGCCACCGCGAGAAGCATCGAATCGGTGCCGTAGGGCCAGGGCTCCCAGCTGCCCGCCTCGGCATCCACCACGTGCTCTTCGGCTTTGGCCGCGGCAGCAAGTTGCATGATGACTTTGTCGTCCGGGGTTTTCACCAACCCCTGGCGATCGGTGCCCTTCGTTTTGTAATCCAGCAGGCACACCTTGCCACCGATGCGGGCGACCAGGTCGATGGTTCCGGCATAACCTACGCTTTCGTTCCAGACGGTCACCTCGGTTGCCAGCGGTTCCACCTGGTATTGCTCCCACCATTTTTCGAAATGCGCCGCGAAGCCCAGCTCGTCGTTGGTCTCGAGGGCCGAGCGCGCAGCAGCTAGCTCATCGGACTTGCCCAGCGCGCGCAACGCAAAATGTTCGGCGTAGTTATGCACGCGGTCCCCACGGTCGGCGGCGGCATCGCGATAGCGTTCTGCGGCGGCCGCGGAGTCGCGCACCAGGGAACGCATCTTGCCCGGTTGCGACAACGCATCGGACAAACGCTGATCTTCGGAGAGGGACTTGGCGGCCATATATCCGGCCCAACCAGAAAGATCCATTTTGTCCATGCCGATCACCGTGGTGATCGACGGGACTGTGGCTTCTGCTCCCACCTGACGGCTGTACATTCGTCCTAGATCGGTTTGAATCGCAAGTTTTGGTGACGTCATGCACACGATCATGGCACGGGCGGCGGACGCTTTGCTCCTAGTCCGCACGAGAATAACTAATTTTCCGCGTAGTTCCGCGGGTTTCCGGGCTTGTGAACCAGATCTCACGCTCTCGATTTGGCAGCTTGCGGAAACTCGTATAGAGTTTTTACTCGTTGGAGCGAACGGAAACGGCGCGAAAACAAGCACTTTTTGCGGACATAGCTCAGCTGGTAGAGCGCAACCTTGCCAAGGTTGAGGTCGCGAGTTCGAACCTCGTTGTCCGCTCGCAGAAAGATTCATCGACTAAGTAAAATTAGTCAGCTCGGCTTCGGCCGAGTATGGTGGGGTGGCCGAGAGGCGAGGCAGCGGCCTGCAAAGCCGTTTACGCGGGTTCGAATCCCGTCCCCACCTCGCAAAGAGGTAAAAATCTTTTTGCGCGATTGGCGCAGCGGTAGCGCGCTTCCCTGACACGGAAGAGGTCACTGGTTCGATCCCAGTATCGCGCACGGAGTTCTGGTTTTCGGACCAAAACTCAAATATGCGGACATAGCTCAGCTGGTAGAGCGCAACCTTGCCAAGGTTGAGGTCGCGAGTTCGAACCTCGTTGTCCGCTCTGAGAAATCAGAGTTTCACTTTGTTTTCTGTCGAGATTCTTCGGAATCCTTCGGCGCGATTGGCGCAGCGGTAGCGCGCTTCCCTGACACGGAAGAGGTCACTGGTTCGATCCCAGTATCGCGCACTGAATATTGGTTTTTACCGGTATTCATGCGGTCATAGCTCAGCTGGTAGAGCGCAACCTTGCCAAGGTTGAGGTCGCGAGTTCGAACCTCGTTGACCGCTCCATAAAAAATGGGAATCACTCCAAGTGATTCCCATTTTTGTTTAACTTCCAGATGAACAACACGCCCGGGAATACCCCAACTCTTCCCTGAGCGGGAATTTCGTTTTAGTGTGGAGACCAGTTGTGGAGCTAAAGGGGTTCCCACCGTCGAATGGAGGTGCAGCATGGCAGGATTTGATGATCTGCGTGGCAAGGCAGAGGAATTCGCAAAGCAGAACCCGGATCAGGTTTCCGAAGGCATCGAAAAGGCCGGCGACTTTGTCGACGACAAGACCGGTGGCAAGTTCGCTGATCAGGTTGACGGGGTCCAGCAGGGCGCCGGAGACTTCCTAGGTGGACTCGGTGGCAACGCCGGGGAAAACGAAGGCGAGAACAACGAGGGCTAATCCCCTTGTGATTTTGCTTTGGCCTTGCCCGAGCATCCTTGAAAGGCACCGGCCGCTGGTCGGTGCCTTTCTGGTTTTAACGTCATCTGCGGGCCGTGACGTGCGGCGATTACCGCAGGGGCAGCCGCAGCCTGTAGAAAATGAGTATGACTCGAAGCACAGCGGCCCATGCCGACGGCATCACCCAGGCGATCATCGCCGGTTTGATCACCACCATGGTGGGATTTGTTGCGTCCTTCGCGGTGGTGCTGGCGGGGTTATTCCAGGTGGGCGCAACCGTTGGGCAGGCGGCCTCCGGTTTGCTGATCCTCTGCCTGTGCGTGGGCCTGAGCACCATCGTGCTGTCCTTGCGCCACCGCGTGCCGATCAGCATTGCGTGGTCCACCCCCGGTGCGGCGATGCTCGCGGCGCTGGCTCCCGGGGCCTTCGGCTTTGCCCAGGCGGTGGGCGCGTTCATCGTCGGCGGCGTGATGATCATGCTCTCCGGGCTGGTTCCGGTGCTGCATCGGCTGCTCACGCGCATTCCGGTGCCGATCGCGCAAGGCATGCTCGCCGGCGTGCTGATTCCGCTGTGCCTGACGCCTTTTACCGCCCTGGGCACGATTCCGGTCCCGGCGCTGGGAATCCTGCTGGTGTTTTTCCTCGGGCTGCGGCTGCTGCCCAAGTTCGCCGTCGCGCTGAGCATGCTGGCCGCGCTCGGCTTCGGGCTGTGGCATATCGCACGCACCGGCTTGTGGGGCCAGCTTGAGCTGCTGCCGCACCTGCAGTGGGTCTCCCCCGAATTCTCCTGGCAGGCGATCGCGAGCATCAGCGTGCCGCTGTTTATCGTGACCATGGCCTCGCAGAATATTCCGGGGGTCGCGGTGCTCGGGTCCTTCGGCTATGCCTTGCCCTGGCGCTCCTCGATGCTGGTCACCGGGGCAGGTTCCTCGCTCGGCGCCTTCTTTGGCGGGCATGCAATTAATCTGGCGGCGATTACCGCGGCGCTCGCGGCGGGCGAGCAGGCCGGAGCGGATGCCTCGCGGCGCTGGCGGGCGGCCACCAGTTCCGGGGTGTTCTATCTCATTTTCGCGGCGCTCAGCGCGCTGATCGTCTCCGTGGCCAGCGCCTCTCCGGAGGGGCTGTTCCAGGCGGCGGCGGGCTTGGCCCTGCTGGCCACGCTGGGCAATTCGCTCCTCGGGGCGGTGGCCGATCCGACCTGGCGGCTGAGCGCACTGGTCACCGTCCTGGTGGCCGCCGGCAATCTCACGCTCTTCGGCATCGGCGGCGCATTTTGGGCGCTGGTGGCCGGGCTGTTAACGCACTTCATCGTCGAGCGCGAGGCTCGACGATGAAGTTGCTGGCGCTGCGCTAGGCCTAGAGGGCCGGCTCGCCGGCCTGCCCCTCGCGGGCCAGGGCGGTCAGCCGGGAGACCGCGCGGTAGTACTTCTTCTGGTAGCCGCCGGACATCATTTCGTCGGTGAACAGCTCGCTGAACGGCTTGCCCGAGGCGATGATCGGCACGTCCTTGTCATACAGCCGGTCCGCGAGCACCACGAAGCGCAGCGCCACCGACTGATCGGTGATGGTGTCCACATTGTGCAGCACCAGCGCGTCGGTTTCCGCCAGCAGCTGGCGGTAGCGCGAGGGGTGGACCTTGTGCAGGTGGGCGACCAGCTCGGCGAAGTCATCAACCGCGAGGGTCTGATCCGCATAGCGTTCGGCCGCGAAGTCCTCGATGGTCTCGTCTTCCAACGGCGCCGGCGCATCGGGCAGGCCACGGTGGCGGAAATCCACCCCGTCCACGCGGTGCACGTCGAACTGCTCGGAGAGGGTCTTTATTTCGCGCTGGAAGTCGACCGCGGCGAAGCGGCCCTCGCCGAGGGCCCCGGGCAGGGTGTTGGAGGTGGCGGCGAGCTTCACTCCGGCATCGGAGAGCTCGCGCATCAGCCGGGACATCAGCACGGTGTCCCCCGGATCGTCGAGCTCGAATTCATCGATGCACACCAGCTTGTACTCGCTGAGCACGTCGACGGTGCGGCGGAAGGAAAGCGCGCCGACCAGATTGGTGTATTCCACGAAGGTGCCGAAGGCCTTCGGGCCGGGGCTGGCATGCCAGAGCGAGGCGAGCAGGTGGGTTTTGCCCACTCCGAAGCCGCCGTCGAGGTAGTAGCCGTTCTTGGTGGCCGTTTTCTTGCCGAAGAGCTTGGAGAACAGGCCGCCGCCGTTGTTCTTGCCCACGGTTTGGGCGAAGTTGCTCAACTTGGTGACCGCTTCGGCCTGCGAGGGCTGGTTCGGGTCCGGGCGGTAGGTATCGAAGGACACCTCGCCGAAACGGTAGGACGGGTGGAAGCCGGCCAGCAGTTCATCGACCGAAAGGTTCGGTGTGGTCTGTGTCAGGTGGATGATCTTGGCCATGCGTTCGAAGGTGTCCTTTAGGTTGGCGTGCGGGTGATCATGCGGGGCCGCTGCCTTGGCCCATCGGCCAGTTTACCTTGGCGGGGGCGCGAAAATGGAGAAGAATGTCGCACCCCACACGAATGCGCAGCCACGGGGACTAGGCTAGAAGGTGAGAATGCGGCCGCCGCTTCGCGCGTCGGCCGGAAACCGAACTATGAGGAACGTGATCGCGCATGTCGCTGCCTGTTGAGCACAACCCAAGTTACGCACAGTATGCCCACCCCGAACGGCTGGTCTCCACCGGTTGGCTGGCCGAGAATCTGGGGGCCGAGAACCTGGTGGTGCTCGAATCCAACGAAGACATCTTGCTGTATTCCACCGGCCATATCCCCGGCGCCCTGAAGATCGATTGGTTCACCGAGCTGAACGATGAGGTCACCCGCGACTACGTCGAAGGCGAGGACTTTGCCGCGCTGATGTCGGCGAAGGGCATTGGCCGCGAGACCACGGTGGTGCTCTACGGCGACAAGTCCAACTGGTGGGCTGCCTACGCCTTGTGGGTCTTCACCCTCTTCGGCCACGAAGACGTGCGCCTGCTCGATGGCGGCCGCGATAAGTGGATCGCCGAGGGCCGGGAGCTTTCCACCGGCAAGCCCGCGGTGGTGGCCACCGACTACCCGGTGGTCGAACGCGACGATTCGGTGATTCGCGCCTACCTGCCGCAGGTCCTGGAGCACCTGGGCAACCCGCTGATCGACGTGCGCTCCCCGGAGGAATACACCGGCGAACGCACCCACATGCCCAACTACCCCGAAGAGGGCGCAATGCGTGGCGGGCATATCCCGACCGCCGCCTCGGTGCCTTGGGGCAGGGCCGCGGCGGCCGATGGCACCTTCAAGCCGCGCGCGGAGCTGGAAGCCATCTATCTGGACGAGGCCGGCTTGAAGCCGGGCGATGAGGTGGTTGCGTACTGCCGCATCGGTGAGCGTTCGAGCCACACCTGGTTCGTGCTCAAGCACCTGCTGGGCTTTGAGACCGTGCGCAACTATGACGGTTCGTGGACCGAGTGGGGCAACGCGGTGGGCGTGCCGATCGTTCGCGGCGAAGCTGGTGGCGCACTACCTGCCAAGCGCGGGGCCCGCGCATGAGCGCGCTGACTCCGGCGCTGGCCGAGATCGTCGAGGAGTTCACCGAGGTCCCGGAGGCCGATCGGCTGGAACTGCTGCTGGACTTCTCCCGCGAGCTGCCCGAGCTGCCAACGCGTCTGGCCGAGCACCCGGAACTGTTCGAGCAGGTGGTGGAGTGCCAGTCGCCGCTGTTCCTGATCGTCGAGGTGGACGCCGACCGGGTGGTGAACCTGTTCTTCTCCGCGCCGCCGGAGGCGCCGACCACCCGCGGGTTCGCCTCGGTGCTGGCTGCCGGCCTGGATGGCTGCCCGGCCGCCGAGATCCTGGCGGTTCCCGAGGATATGCCGGCGCTGCTGGGCCTGTCCCGGGCGTTGTCGCCGTTGCGGATGCGTGGGATGACCGCGATGCTCGCCCGGATCAAGCGCCAGGTCTCCGAGCAGCTGGCCGCGTAGCCGCGCGGGGCTCGGCGCGCAGCGAAAGACAGGAAAATGGCGAAGAAATCGAAGGGGGCCTCCACCCCGGCAACGCTCGCGCTGGACGCGGCGGGCATCAGCTATGTGGCGCACAGCTACAGCCCGGGCGATTCGGCCGAGGGCTATGGCGCGCAGGCCGCCGCGGCGCTGGGCGTCGGCGGGGATCGGGTGTTCAAAACGCTGATGGTCTCCACCGGCGCGAATGCCAGCTTGGAGTTGGCGGTGGCGATCGTGCCGGTGGATGCGGCCTTGGATCTGAAGGCGGTCGGCGCGGCGCTGGGCAAGAAGAAGGCGCAGATGGCCGATAAGGCGGCCGCGCAGCGCCGTTCGGGCTATGTGCTGGGCGGGATTTCCCCCTTCGGCCAGCGGCAGAGCTCGCCGACCGTGCTCGACGCCGGTGCGCAGCGGTTCGAGAGCATCTTCATTTCCGGCGGGCGGCGCGGCTTCAGCCTGCAGCTGCGCCCGCAGGATGCGGTGAAGGCCCTCGGCGCGCTGCTGGCGCCGATCTCCACTCAGCGCTGAGCGGCCAGGCGTTCGGTGAGGAATTCGCGGATCGCGGCGGCAAATCCCTGTGGGTCGCTATTGGGCTCGCGGGTATGCCCGGCCCCGGAGAAGACCCGCAGGGTGACCAGGTCCGGGCGCAGCGCAGCCAGTTTCAGGCTAGGTCCGTAGGGGACGAATTGGTCGTCCTGGCTGTGCATGATCAGCGTCGGGTGCTTCAGTTCGCTGGCCCGCTCCACCCAATTCAGCCGCTTGAGGTTCACCGGCGCCGCGAGCCCGGTGACCCAGCGCCCGGCCCGGTTGGTCAGCAGCCAGCCGGCAAAGAGCCCCACCGTCTGCGGGATCTTATTGAGCCGCGCCTGGTGGGAGATCACGTCCACCCAGTTGATCACCGGGCCGACGAGCATCAGCGAATCGATGCACTGGGCCAGCTCGGAGCGGTCCGCGGTTTGCAGGCTGATCGCCCCGCCCATGGACCAGCCGAGCAAGACGATCTGCGTGGCCCCGTGCTCGCGGGCGTAATGCACGGCGGTTTGCACGTCGTGCCATTCGGTATCCCCCAGCCCATAGCGGCCATCGGCCGCATTCGGGGCGAGCCCGTCGTTGCGGTAGCTCATCAGCAGGACCGTGGCGCCGATCTCGGTGAGCACCGGCAGCGCGCGGATGGTTTCGTTGCGCCGTGCCCCGCGCCCGTGCACCCCGATCACCCAGAGGTTCTTGTGGCTGGTGCCCGGCACCAGCCAGGCCGGTCCCGGGCCGCCTTCCAGCGCCAGTTCGATATCCTGCGCGGCGATGCCGAGGTCTTCGGGGTGTTCGTAGATCGCCCCGGAGAGGTAGCCGCGGCGCACCCCGTCCAGGCTCCCGCGGTAGATATGCTCCAGCTTGCGGGCGATCAGCCGCGGTTTGCCGGGCACCGCGCGGGGTGCCGAGAGCCGGGCGGCACAGGTATCGGCCTCGGAGATCAGCGTGCACCCGCCGGGATCGGCGGTGTCCGCATCTTTGAGGAAGTGCAGCCAAAGCTGGCCTTCCGCGTCGGTCACGATCTCGCGGATCACCGCGTTGCCGGTGCGGCGTTCTTCGGGAGTGACCACGCGCCGGGCAAAATACCCGGCCAGCGCGGAAACGCTCGCGGCCAGCAGCGAGCCGGCGGCAACGCCTAGGCCCACGCCGATCAGCGTCGCGGGCACCGTTTTGCGCGGTTCTAAGGTTTCAACAATGTTCCGGGCCATGATTCCATACTCTCAAATGCGGTCTCGGGAATCATCTCGCGACGCAATTCGTTTGCATCAGTATGAGCGAAGAATCGAAGAAGACCGAAATCGACTGGCAGCAGATCCTCTCCCCGCAGGAGTTCCATGTCTTGCGCCAGGCCGGAACCGAACGACCCTTTACGGGTGAATACTGGGATACCACGACCGAGGGCGTGTATGCCTGCCGCGCCTGCGGGGCGGAGCTGTTCGCCAGCAGCACGAAGTTCGATGCCAGCTGCGGGTGGCCCTCATTTTATGCGCCGCTGGCCGAGGATCGGGTGCGCTACATAACCGACGAGTCGATGGGCATGAAACGCGTTGAGGTGCGTTGCGCGAATTGCGATTCGCATATGGGCCACGTGTTCGAGGGGGAAGGTTTTAAGACGCCAACGGACCTGCGCTTCTGCATGAATTCGTTGAGCCTGACCCTGCGGGAAACGGAGGGCTAAAAGCTCTGACTGTCGTGGGTCGCACCTCACACTAAGCATTAGGAATGCTTAGTCATGATTGGCCGAGCAACACTAATTCTGTTCTTTGGGCGTAGCGTGATAGCTAAGCAACGCAAACGACCAAAGAACTTGAAGAGGTGCCCCACGATGACCCAGATCTCCCACAGCCCACAGGCAACCGCACAGATGCTGACCACCCATGAGGCATGGCTGGCGCTGAAGGCGTCAGCCAGTGAATTCCAGACGCTGCAGTCCAAGGACGGCTCCCTCGCCGAGGCCGCGATGCAGCCACGCGCGGGCGAACTGATCGGCACCATCGTCGAGGCCATCGATGACCTGCTGCCGCATTTCGCCCATGACGCGAACTACCTGCAGGCGCTGGTCGCAGATCTGAAAAAGTGGGAGGCCAGCGGCTTCGGCGCGCCGGACTTCTTGGATGCGCTGCTCGAATTCCAGCCGCAGACCCAGCGTGAAGACGGGCTCCTGCACCTGGTGCTCTTCCCGATGTACACGCAGAACGGTTCGACCAACCGGCACCTCGAAGCCGTGCTGGTGCAGGTCATGTGGCCTGACTTCATCGCGCAGCTGGAGGAGGGCAGCTACTCCAACGCGCTGTTCGTGCCGCTGCGCTTCATCGATTTCACCGCCGGCTACGATACCAATTCCGCGGTGCTCTTCCCCGAATCGGTCGCCATCCGCGAAACCCCCTCCTTCACCTGGGGCGCCATCTTCCAGGACCGCGAGGCGGCCCGCTTCCGCAAGGTGCTCAAGGAAGCCGCGGCGATCACCAACCTGCAGCTGCCCGCCGATGCGGCGCAGCTGCTCACCGACCAGCAGCTGACCGAAGAAACCTTCATCATGTGGGACCTGATCCACGATCGCACGCACATGCGCGGGGACCTGCCCTTCGACCCGTTCATGATCAAGCAGCGCATGCCGTTCTTCCTCTACTCGCTCGAAGAGCTGCGCTGCGACCTGACGGCTTTCCGCGAATCCATGAAGATCGCCGCGGACCCGGCTAGCGATCCGAAGGCAGCACAGACCGCGAAGCTGGTGCAGTACGCGGTCATCTTCGACCGGATCTTCCGCTTCGCGATTACCGGCTCGCGGGTGCGCAACTACGACGGGCTGGGCGGGCAGCTGCTCTTCGCCTGGATGCACCAGCACCACGTCCTGCACTGGACCGACACCAAGCTGAGCATCGACTGGGATCAGGTGCCCGAGGTGGTTGCGGCCTTGGGGGATGCGATCGACGATCTGTACTGGAAGTCCATTGACCGCCCGAAGCTCGCCCATTGGCTGGCGGCCTATGAGCTGGTCTCCGCCACCGTCACCCCGAACCCGGCCTCGGCGTGGGCCAAGGGCCCCGAAGCCTTGCCGCTGAACGCGCCACTGCGCGAAATCACCGATCAGGTGCTGGACGATGAGTTCCCCCTGTCGATGTTCTACGAGGCGTTGAACAAAAAAATGGCGGCGGTGATCGAGTCCACCCGCGGCATGACCGGCGCCACCAGCATCTAGGATCGATACCGTGAGCAAAGTACAGAAAAATCAGCTGGTTCTGATCGCCGGGGCCACCTCGGCCGCCGGGGTCGCAACGGCCCGCCAACTCCTCAACGCCGGGGCGCGAGTGCTGGTGGTCGGCAGCAACGCCGCACGCCTGGACGAACGCCTTGGATTCGCCACCGCACGCTACGAATGCGACCTGGCCGACCGCCAAGCGGTCAACGACTTGGCCGAGCAGGTCCATGCACAGCACGGCCAGATCGATGTGCTGCTGCATCTGGTCGGCGGCTGGCGCGGCGGCAAGTCGATCACCGGGCAGACAGACTCCGACTGGGACTTCTTGCACACCAACGTGTTGACCACGCTGCGCAACACCACCCGCGCCTTCGTTGATGACCTGGTGGCTTCGGAGGCCGGACGGCTGGCCATCATCAGCGCCCAGGCGGTGACGAATCCGACCCCGTCGAACGCGAACTACGGTGCGGTGAAGGCCGCCGCCGAGCACTGGATCAATGCGATCGCCCGGCTATTCAGCAAGCAGGCCCCGCAGGCAGCCGCCGTGAGTTGGGTTGTCAAGGCACTGAGCGACAAGTCTGTCGGTGAGATTCCGACAGGGCATACCGCCGTCGACACCGTCGCCCAGGCAGCGGTGCAGCTTCTGGACGCCGCGGCGCTCGGGCACAACGGACAGCGACTACCGCTGGCCCAGGCCTAAACGCGATTTGGCGCAGCTGGTGTAGCGTTTTCCACTGGGCACATCACCTCCTCAGTACCATTACGAAGGACCAAAAATCTCATGACTTTTAGCCACGACCCTGCGGTGCGCGGATTCGCCTCCGACAACTACTCCGGGGTGCACCCACGCATCCTCCAGGCAATTACCCGCGCCAATGGCGGGCACCAGAGCGCCTACGGAGATGACGAATACACCGCCGCGCTGGACGCGATGGCGGGAGAACTGTTCGGTGCGCAGGCTGCGATCTTCCCGGTCTTCAACGGCACCGGCGCAAATGTCACCGCCCTGCAGTCCCTGCTGCCCCGCTGGGGTGCGGTGATCTGCGCGAGCACCGCGCATATCAATGTTGATGAGAACGGCGCGCCGGAACGCATCGGCGGTTTTAAGCTGTTGCAGGTCGACTCCGCCGATGGCAAGCTCACCGCCGAACTGATCGATCAGGAGGCCTGGGGTTGGGGCGATGAGCACCGGGCACAGCCGCTGGCGGTATCGATCACCCAGGGCACCGAATTAGGCACGATCTACACCCCGGATGAAATTCGAGCCATCACCGAGCACGCCCACAAACTGGGCATGAAAGTCCACCTGGATGGTTCACGCCTAGGCAACGCGGCTGCCGCGCTCGGTGTCGAGTTGCGGGAGCTGACCACCGACGTCGGGGTCGACATCGTCTCGCTCGGCGGCACCAAGAACGGGTTGCTGCTTGGCGAAGGGATCTTGACCCTTGATCCCGCGTTGGCCCAAGATCTGAAGTACCTGCGCAAGATGAACATGCAGCTTGGCAGCAAGATGCGTTTCATCTCAGCGCAATTGCTCGAACTCTACGGGACCGGGCTGTGGCGCGAATTGGCCGGGCATTCAAATGCGATGGCTGCAAAGCTGGCTTCCGCCGTCGAAGAGATCGACGGCGTAGAACTGGTTTACCCGCCCCAGGCCAACGGAGTTTTCGCGCAGTTGCCCACCGAGGTTTCCGATCAGCTGCGTGAGCACTTCCGCTTCTACGATTGGGACCGCTCAGCAGGCCATGTGCGTTGGATGTGCTCCTTCGACACCACCGAGGAAGATGTCAGCGCATTCACCGCAAAACTTCGCGAGTTGCTGGCTGCCTACCGCGCCGCTTGAGCCGCCTCGGCGCGCCGTACCGCCACCGCGGTGCGGCGCGTTTTAGACTCGACCTGTGACCAACGATCGTGCAACTGCAGCTATCCCACCGGCGTTTTCCAAGGCCCTGGGCGAACTTTCGCATGCCGCCGTTCGCAAGGAATTGAAGATCACCGAAATCCCCGCACCAGCACGGCTGGCACCGTTCGCCTTGGCGCTCAGCGGTGATGTGCTCGAAGGCTCTGGGCCCGGCCACGGAGAACACGGCCAGGAGTACACGCGCACCCCATTTTTGCAGCCCGAAGCCCCGCTGGCGACCGGACGCTTCGTGTTGCTCTTCGACCCTGCGGGCCAGGAATTATGGGGCGGCCAGTTCCGCGTCGTGAGCTACATCCGGGCACGCCTGGATCACGAAATGGGCCAGGACTCGATGCTGGCCTCGGTTGCCTGGAGCTGGCTTGAAGATGCCTTGCGTGAACGCCAGGCATCCCACCATTCGGCCGGTGGCACCGCCACGCGGGTCATCTCAGAATCCTTTGGCAATTTGGAAGGCGAGCAAGACCATATCGACATCGAACTGCGCGCTTCTTGGACCCCGCAACAGAGCGAGGAGCTCGGGGCGCACCTGAGCGCTTGGGCCGATATGGTGTGCACTTTTGCCGGCATGCCGCCGCTTCCCGAGGGCGTGCAGCAGCTGCCGCACCGTCGCCTAAGCTAAAATTACGCGCCATCGGTCCTAGAATAGAAGGACCATGACTACTTCAGAGCCAGCCGCAGACCAGCCAACCCTGACCCCACTGACCGCCCCGAGAGACGGCATTCCGGAAGTCATCAACACCGCGGCGGCGCTGAATCGAGCGGTGCGCGCACTGCGCGCCGGCACCGGGGACCTGGCAGTCGATACCGAACGCTCCAGCGGATTCCGCTATGGACGACGCGCCTTCCTCATCCAGATCCGCCGCGAAGGCGCAAGCACCTGGCTGATCGACCCGGAGAGCCTCGACTCGCTGGACCCGCTGCTGGAACTCATGAACGAACTGCCGTGGATCCTGCACGCGGCCACCCAAGATCTGCCCTGCCTGCACGACGCGGGCCTCTACCCCACCGGTCTGTTCGACACCGAACTGGCCGGACGCTTAGCCGGCTTCCCCCGCGTGGCCCTGGGTACCATGGTCGGCGAACTGCTTGGACTGCAGCTGGCCAAGGAGCACTCGGCGGTGGACTGGTCCACCCGGCCGCTGCCGGAGTCTTGGCTGAATTACGCGGCGCTGGACGTCGAGGTGCTCTTCGAACTGCGCGAAAAGATTTCCGAGCTGCTTGAGGAGCAGGGCAAGCTGGAATTCGCCGCCCAGGAATTCGAGTACGTCCGCCAGCTGCCGGACCCGGTGGCCCCACCGGAAGCTTGGCGCAAGCTCTCCGGAATCCATAAGATCAAAAACCGGCGCAATCTCGCGGTGGCTCGTGAGCTGTGGCAGTCCCGCGAGACCCTGGCCCAATCCCGTGATGTGGCTCCGGGCCGCTTGCTGCCAGACTCTGCGATTATGGCAGCCGTCGACCACCGGCCGAACAGCGTCCCCGCATTGCTGCAGATTTCCGGCTTCCACGGACGCAGCGCCAAGCGCGACGCCCCGCGCTGGCTGGATGCGATGCAGCGTGGGCGAAATTCCACGGACCTCCCAGACCTGCGGTCCGGCGGTTCGGAACTGCCGAATGCGCGCCTGTGGGGCGAGAAGAACCCGCAGGCCGCGATCCGGCTGACGGCTGCTCGAGAAGTGCTTTCGGAAGTCAGCGAAGAATGGAACATTCCGGGAGAAAATCTTCTGACCCCGAAGTTCTTGCGTGCGCTGTGCTGGAATCCCCCGGCCATATACAGCGCCGGATCGATCGATGCCGCGTTGGAAGAACTCGGTGCGCGCCCCTGGCAACGCGATCTGCTCAGCGCAAAACTCGCCCAGGCGCTGCGCGGCTAGCGCAAAATAGCACTAGCGGGCCCCGGAGGGTGGAACCAGCACTTGCACTTCAAGTTACTCATGAGTAACGTATGGTTTAGGTCACAGTGATGCTGGCCACTGCCCCGGTTCTCGGGGCAGCCTGAAACTACCCCAAGGAGCCCGACGGTGAGTGTCAACACCTCGACCGTGCCCGGAAACGCGCACACCTCGCTCGACGACCGCGATGTCGTCTTCATCGACGGGGTACGCACCCCCTTCGGCAAGGCAGGCGAGAAGGGAATCTACCACGGCACCCGCGCCGATGACCTCGCGGTCAAGGCGGTCCGTGGCCTCCTTCGCCGCAACCCGGAAATTCCCGCCGAGAAGATCGATGAGATCGCCATGGCGGCCACCACCCAGACCGGCGACCAGGGACTGACCATCGGGCGCACCGTGGGCCTGCTCTCCGGGATCCCCAAGTCGGTGCCCGGATTCGCCATCGACCGGATGTGCGCGGGCGCCATGACGGCGGTGACCTCGCTGGCCGGCGGCATCGCCTTCGGCTCCTACGACGTGGCCATCGCCGGCGGCGTCGAACATATGGGAAACCACCCCATGGGTGAGGGCGCGGATCCGAACCCGCGCTTCCTCTCCGAGAAGATCGTCGATCCGCAGGCCCTGAACATGGGCAACACCGCGGAGAACCTGCACGACCGCTTTCCGGAAATCACCAAGGAACGCGCCGACAGCTACGCGGTAGCCTCGCAAAACAAACTGGCTCGCGCCTATGAGAACAACCAGATCCAGCCGGATCTCGTGGCGGTCTCCGCGAAGCGGCCGGGCGAAGGCTGGGCGGTCAACACCGTTGATGAACCACCGCGGCCGGGCACCAGCTTGGAATCGCTAGCCGAACTGCGCACCCCATTCCGTGCCCACGGCCGGGTGACCGCCGGCAACGCGGCGGGACTGAACGACGGCGCCACCGCGGCTATGCTCGCCAGCGGCGCGGCGGTGCGTGAGCTGGGACTGACCCCGAAGATGCGCATGGTTTCCTTCGCCTTCGCCGGGGTGGAGCCCGATGTCATGGGATACGGCCCCGTTCCGGCCACCGAAAAGGCGCTGGCCAAGGCCGGCTTGGGCATCACCGATATCGGACTGTTCGAAATCAACGAGGCCTTCGCCGTGCAGGTGCTCTCCTTCCTCGACTTCTACAACATCGCACAAGACGATGAGCGGGTGAACCGCTACGGCGGGGCGATCGCCGTTGGCCATCCGCTGGCTTCCTCGGGCGTGCGCCTGATGACTCAGTTGGCCCGCCAGTTCGAAGAGGACCACACGGTGCGTTACGGAATTACCACCATGTGCATCGGCCTCGGCATGGGTGGCACGGTGATTTGGGAGAATCCAAACCACCCAGAATTTGGCGCAAAGGCTTAGGGAGCAAGAAATGACTCAGGACTTTTCGGCCGTAGCCGAACTCATGCACGATGAAACGATCACCCACTCGTTCACCAAGGATGTAGCCCTACCGAGCGGCAAAACCCTGGTACTGCTCACCCTGGACAACGGGTTGGACCATAAGAAACCCACCACGCTGGGCCCCAACGGCCTGCTGGAGCTGCACGCCGCGCTCGAAAAGCAGGCGGCCCGCGCCAAGTCCGGGGAAATCCACGGACTGGCCATCACCGGCAAACCCTACTTCCTCATCGCCGGCGCCGACCTCTCGGCGGTCACCCGGCTCTCCGCACCGGAGCAGGCGACCGCGATGGCGACCCTCGGACACCGAGCCTACGCATTGCTCGCAGATCTAGGCGTGCCGACCTTTGCGTTCACCAACGGGCTTGCCCTAGGTGGCGGCCTGGAAATCGCGCTGGCCTGCACCTACCGCACGGTGAGCACCGCAGCCGGAGCGCTGGGGCTGCCCGAAGCTTTCCTGGGCCTGATCCCTGGATGGGCCGGCGTCTACCGACTGCCGCGGCTCATCGGACCAGAAAACGCGTTGAAGGTCATGGTGGAGAACCCGCTGAACAACAACCGCACGCTCTCCGGCCCGGCGGCCTACAAACTCGGTGTGGCCGATGCATTATTCGAGCCCGCCGACTTCATCGAGCGCTCGGTCGCGTTCGCAGACGGAGTGCTCAGCGGCGACATCGAGGTCAAACGAGAGAATTCGGTAGACCCCAGCGATCCAGAGGTAGCCCGACGCTGGCTGCAGGCGGCAGACAAGGCCGAACAGTTTGTCGACGCGAAGCTTTCCGGGGCCGCCCCCGCGCCCTACAAGGTGCTCGAAGTCTTCCGCCAGGGGTTGACGCTCACCCAAAAGGAATCGGCCGAGCTGGAAATCCAGGCGCTCACCGAGCTGATGGCCACCAACCAGTTCAAAAACACCGTGTATGCCTTCCTCGAGCTGGTGCAAAAGCGTGGCAAGCGTCCGGCCGGAGCGCCCGATGCCAAGCTCGCCCGACCGGTTACCAAGGTCGGCGTGGTCGGTGCGGGCCTCATGGCAAGCCAACTGGCATTGCTCTTCGTGCGCAAGTTGGGCGTTCCGGTGATCATCACCGATCTGGATCAGTCACGCATCGACAAGGGCTTGGCCTACATCCACGGTGAGATCGACAGGTTGCACGCCAAGGGACGGATGAGCCAGGACGCGGTCAACCGCGCCAAGGCCTTGGTCTCCGGTTCGGTCACCAAGGAGGTGTTCGCCGATGCAGACTTCGTCATCGAGGCGGTCTTCGAGGAACTCACTGTCAAGAAGCAGGTCTTCGCCGAGGTGGAAGCGGTAGTCTCCCCCGAATGCATCCTGGCCACGAACACCTCCTCGCTCTCGGTCACCGATATGGGACGGGACCTATTGCATCCCGAACGCCTTGTCGGTTTCCACTTCTTCAACCCGGTAGCGGTGATGCCGTTGCTGGAAATCGCGGCGACGCAGTGGACGAATGAAACCACCGTAGCCACCGCCTTCGCCCTGGGCAAGAACCTGCGCAAGACGACGGTGCGCACCAAGGACGCCACGGCATTTGTGGTGAACCGCGTGCTCTTGCGGCTGATGAGCGAGGTCCAGGCCGCGTTCGACGAAGGCACCGACGCGCAGACCGCGGATACCGCGCTGGCTCCCATGGGCCTGCCGATGACGCCGTTCACGCTTCTGTCCATGGTTGGCCTGCCCGTCGCGCAGCACGTCAACGAATCGCTCAACGCGTCCTTCGGGGATCGATTCGCGGTGTCCGAGAACCTGGGCAAACTGGTCGACGCGAAGATCGCCACCTTATGGGCCAAGGACGGCAACGGCCAGCCGATGCTGGACCCCGCGGCCCAGGCGCTGCTGAGCTTCGGCGGCAAGCCGTCGACCAAGGATCAGATCCTCACCCGGGTGCAGGATGCGCTGGCTGAAGAAATCGGCCTGCTGCTTTCCGAAGGCGTGGTCGCCGAGGCCGCCGACGTTGATCTGTGCATGATCACCGGTGCGGGTTGGCCGATGCATCTGGGCGGGATCACCCCGTATCTGGATCAGGTCGGAGCCTCCGAGCGGGTGAACGGGAAGAAATTCAATTCCTAGCACTCCGGCAGTTCACGCCCCGTGTTGCTGACTCCCCCAAGGAGTCATTGGCAACACGGGGCGTTGTCCTTGCCGGACGCAATCGGCGCTGACTAGAGACGAGAGAAATCTTCGGCTTAGCTATGGCACAGGTTCATCTGAGAGAATCCCGGTATGACCGAATTTGCACGCCCAGCCCGCCGCACGGTGATGTGCGCCTCCGCGCTGCTAGGATCCAGCGCCCTGCTCGCCGCCTGCGGCAACGGAGAATCTGCCGCCCCGAATCCGACGCCCGAGCAAGTGCCCGAACCAGCCGGCGAAGCGCAGAACGTCTTGCCATTGGCGGACCTTCCCGAGAAATCCCGCGCTCAGGTCGTGGCGAAGGACCCGGCTACCGGTGAAGAAATAGGCGTCTTGCTTTTCCGCCAGGATGCGAAGACCGTGCATGCCTACTCGAATATCTGCACTCATCAAGGATGTGCGGTGACTACGAAATCTTCCAAAGATGACTTCTACTGCGCCTGCCACGGCTCGCGTTTCCAACCCGCCGACGGTGCGGTGTCCGCCGGTCCGGCCATTGCCGCCCTGCCTCGCTATGCCTGCACCATCGAAGATGAGCAGATCGTGGTGTATCTGGGCCAGGCCTAGCGAAGAGCGGCGGGCGAATAAATGCCCTTGGGCTAGTGCCAGCCGGTCCATCGTCTGCAACAATTGGCCTATGAATGGATCTATCCCACCAACGCGCCGCAACTTGCTCGGGGCGGCCGGTGCCGCAGGAACCATCGTTGCGCTCACTGCCTGCAGCGGCGGATCCTCCTCCGAGCCCGCTATCTCGGCGAGCGAGGCGCCCAGCCCCACCGGGGAAGGGCAAATTGTGCTCGGCACGGCAGAATTGCCCGAGAACGGCAAGGCCGAAGTGATCGTGCGCGGTCCAGCAAGCGGCAAGGACCTAGGAGTCTTGCTCTATCGCGCCGACGCGAGCACGGTGCTGGCATACTCGAATATCTGCACCCACCAAGGTTGCGCGGTCGGCACGGACACCGATGAGGCGAACTTCTATTGCCCCTGCCACGGGTCGCGCTATGCCTACCAGGACGGTACCGTGCTCGGTGGGCCGGCCCCGCGTCCGCTAGTTCGCTACGCGGCGGCCATCGAGGGCGAGAATATCCTCGTCTTCCCGCCGCAAGATTCCTGAACCACGGGCAGCTGACAGTTCACGGAGCAAAGGTGCGCCGATCCCTTCTTGGGTCGGCGCACCCTAGCTCCGCGTCTTTGGCGGTGTTCCACTAAAACAGGGCAACCTTTTGCGGGCTAGGGAAGATCGCGTTGATTTCAGCGCTTTCCTCCGTGGTAGGCACCCACCGGATCGCGTGTGCGTTGGCCTTGACCTGCTCCGGACGCGTGGAACCGGCGATCACCGATGCCACCGGCTCTTGTGCAGCCAGCCAGCAGAAGGCCAGCTCGGCCGGTGCCAGATCGCGGTAGGCGGCAAAGGCGGAGAACTTCTCCAGCTGTTCGAAATCGCTGGTTTCCAGTAGCTGCTGGCGGGCATGGGTCAACCGGCTGCCCTGGGGCGCCGAGCCCTTGGCGTACTTTCCGGTGAGCAATCCATTGGCCAGCGGGAAGTAGGGAAGGACTCCGAGCCCGAACTCCTTGGCTGCGGGCAGCACTTCCAGTTCAGCCCGGCGGTCGATCAGATTGTAGTGGTTCTGCGCCGAGATGAATCGCTCCGTTCCCAGCTCGCGGGCCACATATTCTGCCTGGGCGATCTGCCAGCCGGACCGATTGGAATGGCCGAGGTAGCGCACCTTGCCGCTGGTGACCAGGTCATCCAGGGCACGCAAGGTTTCCTCGATCGGGGTCTTCGCATCCGGGGTGTGGAATTGATACAGGTCGATATGGTCGGTGCCAAGCCGGCGCAGCGAGGCTTCCACGGCGTTGACGATATAACGCCGCGAGCCGCGAGCCGCAAAGTCTCGCCCGTTGACGCCTTTCATATCCATGCCGAATTTTGTCGCTAGGACCACGTCCTTGCGGGCGGTGCCCAACGCCTTGCCCAGGCGTTCTTCGGACAATCCGGGTTCGCGCCCATAGGTGTCGGCCACGTCGAAGAGGGTGATTCCTGCATCGAGGGCGGCGTGGATCACCGCATCGGTTCCCTCTTGGGATTCCGTGGCGGTTCCGGGGCGCCCCAAGTTGTTGCAACCGAGTCCGACGACGGAAACACTCAGGCCGCTGTGGCCAAGCTGACGAAATTCCATAAGCACCTCTTTGATTGTTTTCATGGGGCCGCTTCACGCAACGGCTACTTACCCATAGGCTATCGGGTAGGACGGTGTGCGGAACATTTCACGCCTCAATTCACTGTGTTGCATATTTATCCATTAGGATGGAAACATGTCTAAAGTCCTCACCTCTCTCCCTGTAGGCGAACGCGTAGGTATCGCGTTCTCCGGCGGCCTTGATACTTCGGTCGCAGTTGCCTGGATGCGCGACAAGGGCGCCATCCCGTACACCTACACCGGCGATCTCGGCCAGTACGACGAGCCGGATATCGATGCAGTTCCGGACCGCGCCCTGGAATACGGCGCCGAAGCCTCTCGCCTGGTCGATTGCAAGCCAGCTCTGGTCGAAGAAGGCCTCGCCGCGCTTTCCTGCGGTGCCTTCCACATTCGCTCGGGCGGAAAAGCCTACTTCAACACCACCCCGCTGGGCCGTGCGGTCACCGGCACCCTGCTCGTGCGCGCCATGCGCGAAGACGGCGTTGACGTGTGGGGCGATGGTTCGACCTACAAGGGCAACGACATCGAGCGCTTCTACCGCTACGGCCTGATGGCCAACCCGAAGCTGCGCATCTACAAGCCGTGGCTTGACCCGGCATTCGTCGCTCAGCTCGGCGGACGCTCGGAGATGAGCGAATGGCTGCAGGAGCACGGTTTCCCTTACCGCGACTCGGCCGAAAAGGCCTACTCGACCGACGCCAACATCTGGGGTGCAACCCACGAGGCGAAGACCCTGGAACTGCTGGACACCTCCCTCGAGGCCGTCGAGCCGATCATGGGCGTGAAGTACTGGGACGAATCCGTAGAGGTCAAGGCCGAGGATGTTTCGGTCACCTTCTCCGCCGGCCGTCCGGTTGCCATCAATGGCAAGGAGTACACCGATCCGGTGGCCCTGGTCAACGAGGCAAACATCATCGGTGGACGTCACGGACTGGGCATGAGCGACCAGATCGAAAACCGCATCATCGAGGCGAAGTCGCGCGGCATCTACGAGGCTCCGGCCATGGCGCTGCTGCACATCGCCTACGAGCGCCTGGTCAACGCCATCCACAACGAAGACACCGTGGCCAGCTACCACAACGAAGGCCGCCGCCTGGGCCGCCTGATGTACGAAGGCCGCTGGTTGGACCCGCAGGCGCTGATGCTGCGCGAGGCGCTGCAGCGTTGGGTCGGCTCGGCCATCTCCGGTACCGTGACGGTACGTCTGCGCCGCGGCGACGACTACACCATCTTGAACACCGAAGGCGAGAACCTGAGCTACCACCCGGATAAGCTGTCCATGGAGCGCGTAGGCGACGCAGCCTTCGGCCCACTGGATCGCATCGGCCAGCTGACCATGCGCAACCTGGACATCGCCGATTCGCGCGGTCGCCTGGAACAGTACGCTGGCATGGGCCTTGTCGGCGGATCCACCGCAAAGCTCGTTGGCTCGTTGGAGAACGGCGGCGCCAACGATATCGTTGACGCTTCGCCTGTGGATGATTCCGGACGGGCGCAGGACCGCGCCATCGAGTCCGCAGCGTTCGACTCCGGCACCGACTAAGCGTCACGGCAAGCCAAAAGAGCCGGCCGGAACTTTTCCCTTGCGGGATTGTTCCGGCCGGCTCTTGCGCTTTGCGCTGCATGCTAAAACCTGCTGTTGGGGCTAGCTGCCTGCGCTCATGCTTCGATCAGAGCCAGCAGCGGGCTGACGGCGATTGTGAAGCCGATCAGCGAAACCAGGCGCAAGACCAGACGGATCCGCGATCCGGGCTTAGTGGTCGGGGCCGGCAGCCGGAAACCTTGCTCAACGATCCACGCGGCAAGCACCACGAAGACGCCGCCCAGGGCCAGCTGGGCACCGGGAACCTCGCCGAGCAGCGAGGTAATGCCAATACCAACAATCACACCGAGGCAGGCTTGGAACACTAAGTGAAGTGGTGTTCGGGTGGCCCCGATCTGTGATGTTTTGCGCGTGGCTCTGGGGGATTCGTCCCGATCCTCTTGTGGAATCATTTGTCCTTTGTCCTTTGTGCTTAGTGCGGCCGCCATCGGGTGGCGGCCGGCCCTCTGGGGCGATGGCGCAGAAGTCTGGCTTCACCATCGCTTTCGCGGGCGCAGCTACCGCGGGTCAGCGTGCCGCCCCGTCGCTTTTAGCTCAGTGAGAATGGTTTCGCCGGCATCGGGTGAGCCATCTTGACGGCCTCCACGTTGTCATAGGGCGCGATGCCCACGCTCATCTTGGTGAAGTCCAGCTTCGCGTCACGGATGCACACCTTGACCGCCGCGACGGCAAGCTTTGGTGCCGGTGAGAGTACCCGGATATTCAACTTGCGCGGCGCGAAGTCGCTGGATTCCACGGTGCCAAGTCCCCGCCAGGCGAGGTGTCCGGTCAGTGCTTCGGTCGCCTTCTTCTCCATGTAGCGGTCGCGTTCGGTGCCTTCCACCGTCTTCAGCGCGTACTGCACGATTACCCAGCTCTGTTCCTCGGTAGGGATCTCCGAGAAACCGTCCTCCGCGCAGGTGGCCAGGAATCCGGCGAAGAGTTCGTCGGCGCGTTCGGCCTTCACATCTTGGACCTCGTTGGTCTTTGACATGTGGCCGACGGTGCCGTGGTTGATCACGAATTGTCCGAGTTCCTCGTCCTCAAACTGCTGGTACCAGGCTTCGCGGAACTGCAGTTCGTTCTTCTCGTCAAGACGGTAGGTGCGAATGATCGCCATCGTTTTTCCTCTAGGTAGGTTTGGGTGCTGGGTTCAGTGCGGGAGTTCCGCGACCTTGGCCAGCCAGATCTGTCGGTGTGCGTGGGTGAAGGGCGGCAGGTTCTCGGCGACGTCGTGCATTAGCGTGGCACTGATTTCGCGCATCTGGCGCTGCAGTTCCTCGGGATATTTCATGCTGAGCGCATGCTCCGCGAATTCGTCTTCGTCGTCCAGGAACGTGCCGCGGGTGCGCGATCGGATGACGTCGAGGTCCATGTCCACGGAATTCACTTCCCACCCGCCGCGGCGCAGTGGCTGCCAGCCGATGGAGGTAGCCAGATCGATGTAGACATCAAAGTCATCGGACGCATCTGAATACAGGGTCGCTACCCAGTAACCCCGGTGCGGGATCAGGCACAGCGCGTCGGTAGCCGCCAGATGCGCGGTTCCGGGTCTGGCGACCAAGGAACCGGCCGGCTGGTGCAGCCAATGGCCGTGTTCATCGGAGCCCAGGTAAAAACCGGGGACCACCCAGTGGGCGCTGCCGTCGTATTTCCAGGCGCGACTGACAATCAGCGAGCCGAATTTCACCGATTCCGGGTTCCGCGTTAACCCGGTTGGGAATGGCATCGGTCCGCTCACAGCTTGGGAATCTGCCCGGTGGGAAGATCCTGGCCAGGCAGCGGCCGGGCGAAGGGCACCTTCGTGCCGAGCACCTGGGCCAGCGTGTCGCGGGCTACCTGCTTGGCGGTCAACCCCACGCGTTCGAGCACCTGGGCGCGGCTGCCGTGAGCCAGGAACTCGGTGGGCAGGCCAACCTCGTTCAAGGCCGTGTCGACCCCTGCCGCGCGCATTTCGGTGCGCAGCCGGGAACCGACGCCCCCGGCGCGCACGCCATCTTCGATGCAGACCACGATGCGGTGGCGGGCGGCCAGTGAAACCACCGATGCCGGTACCGGCAGCACCCAGCGCGGGTCGACGACGGAGACCGAAATACCTTGGCTGTTCAGCCGGTGTGCGACGTCCAGGGAGAGCTCGCTCATCGCGCCTACCGAGACGATCAACACATCCGGGGCCGCCCGGTCACCGAGTCGGGCCAGCACGTCCACCCCATCTGGCAAGCGGTCGATCGCCTCGACTTCCTCGCCCACCGAGCCCTTGGAGAAACGCACGACGCTCGGCGCGTCGTCGATGGCCAGCGCTTCGCGCAGTTCTTCGCGCAGCCGCGAGGCATCGCGCGGGGCGGCCAGGTGCAGATTCGGAATGATCTGGGTCAGCGCCATATCCCACATGCCGTGGTGGCTTGGACCGTCGGGTCCGGTGACACCGGCCCGGTCCAGCACGATGGTGACCCCGGCCTTGTGCAGCGCCACATCCATCAGCAGCTGGTCGAAGGCCCGGTTCAGGAAGGTCGCGTAGACGCAAACTACCGGGTGCAGGCCGCCAAAGGCCAGTCCCGCTGCCGCCGTCATGGCATGTTGTTCGGCGATTCCCACGTCGATGACGCGCTCGGGGTACTTGTCGGCCATCTTCTTCAGGCCTACCGGCTGCAGCATGGCCCCGGTGATCGCGACGATATCATCGCGTTCATCCGCCACTACGGCGATTTCATCGCCGAAGACACTGGTCCAGCTCTGCGCTCCCCCGCTGGAGACCGGGGTGCCGGTCTCCGGGTCGATCACGCCCACGGCGTGGAACTGATCCGCCACGTCGGCAATGGCCGGCGCATAGCCGTGGCCCTTTTCGGTCATCGCATGCACCAGCACCGGGCCGCCGAACTGCTTGGCCTGGAGCAATGCTTCTTCTACGGCGCCCTGGTTGTGCCCATCGATGGGACCGATGTATTTCAGTCCCAGATCCTCGAATAAGCCCTGCGGAGCCCACCAGTCCTTGATGCCCTTCTTGGTGGCGTGCAGGGACTTGTAGGCAAAGTTTCCTACGGCCCCCGAGTCTTTGAGCCTGCCCTTGAGCTTGCTCATGGCATCTTCGTAATACGGGTGGGTACGGAACTTATCCAGCTGCTGGCGCAGGCCCGAGAGCTGGTTGGCGAGTCCACCGATGGTCGGCGCATAAGAGCGTCCATTGTCGTTGACCACGATGATCGCCTTGCGGTCCTTGTCGGCGGCGATATTGTTGACCGCTTCCCAGGCCATGCCACCGGTCAGCGCGCCGTCCCCGACCAGCGCAATCGCGTAGCGCTCGGTGTTATTGCGCAGCTTGTTGGCCCGCGAGATGCCATCGACCCAAGAGAGCGAGGAGGAGGCATGGGAAGACTCGACGATGTCGTGCTCGGACTCTGCGCGGTCCGGATAACCGGCAAGTCCACCTTGCTGACGCAGGGTGGTGAAGTTTTGGCGACCGGTGACGAGCTTATGCACGTAGGACTGGTGACCGGTATCGAAGACGATCGAGTCGGTGGGAGAGTCGAAGACCCGGTGGATGCCCAAGGTCAGTTCGACCACGCCGAGGTTCGGTCCGAGATGGCCACCGGTACGGGCCACGTTGGCAATGAGGAATGCGCGAATTTCCCCCGCGAGGTCCTCTAACTGTTCCAGGGTAAGCGCCCGCAGATCGCTAGGCTTGTTGATGGTCTCCAACAAAGACACTGTCATCCCCTTTTGCTTGTTCGCCCGCTACGGACCGGTCGATCCATCCGAAACTCTTAGTGTAGCTTTCGCAGGACTATTTACATTATCCGTCACCTTTCGGTGAGGTGCGAATTTACCCGCAATGACCTTGGCTACTGTTAGCGGTAGCCCGAATGGCTGGGGCCACCGCCGGTATTTTCAGAATAGTTCCAACGCGTCGCGCAGCATACGGTGCCCCTGGGTTTCAAAGGCCGTGTCGCCGACCTGAAAGGCCCAAACTGCGGTGCCGATCGCCTCGCGCAGTTGCGTGATAGGCCAGCTACGCGGCTCTCGCGGGTCCGTCCCGTAGCCGTGAAAGAACGCTGTCGCTAATTCAGGATGCTCGCGCCACTGCTGGGCCGAGAGCCTGGCCAAATCGCTCTGAGCGGGCCGCAAGGCGAAGCGGCCAAAGTCGATGACCCGCAGTTTCCCTTGTTCGACCACCCAGTTCCGTGGTTGCCAGTCACCGTGTGTGGGCACAACGACGATGGGCGCAGGGCGATAGCCTGTAAAGATCCGACGGGCGGCGGCCAAGGAGGGCGGATCAATTCGGTGCTCTGCCTCCAGCCAGCTCAATCCGCTGGTTATGAAATTCTTTTCGTATCCGTCATCCATTTTGGCGTATTGCCCGTGCAGCAGGCGCAATGCCCGACCGGCCTGTTCGTGTATATCCGGATTATTGGCGCTGGGAGTCTGCTCGCATAAGACACCGGGTAAATAATCCAGGAGCAGCAGACGCTGCGCCCGGTCTTCATGACGCATCGCGGCAGTCAGCCCGTGTTCCAGCAACGGGGCGGTGTAACCTGTGTGGGCCTTGAATTCTCGGCCGAGATGAAGATTCGCCGATCCGGCCGTCTTGAGGATGTAGTCCCGTCCGAGCGAACGAAGACGCAACACGCGCGTGTCCGTCAGGCCCCACGAAAGATCTTCAATCAGCAGCGGACAGTGCAGCCACTGCTCCACCAATGCCGCCTGCGGGCCGGTGAGCAGTCCGCGATGCCAGTTAGCGCTCATGGGTTCAGCTTAGTTCCTTGCCGGAGGGCATTAAATGCCCGAAGGCCCCAAAGCGTTTGCTTTGGGGCCTTCGGGTTGTTCCAGGAACCGGAACCGACTTCAGGTAGAAACCTTAGTTGGAAGCGGCGATCTGGCGCAGGACGTACTGCAGAATGCCACCGTTGCGGTAGTAGTCTGCCTCGCCTGGGGTATCGATGCGCAGGTCGGCGTCGAACTCGGTGACCTTGCCGTCTTCGGCGGTAGCGGTCACCTTCAGGGTCTTCGGGGTGGTGCCGTTGTTCAGCTCGGTCACGCCGGCAATCGAGAAGCTCTCGGTACCGGTCAGACCCAGCGACTCAGCGGACTCGCCCTGTGGGAACTGCAGTGGCAGAACGCCCATGCCGATCAGGTTCGAGCGGTGGATACGCTCGAAGGACTCGGTGATGACGGCCTTGACACCCAGCAGCGCGGTGCCCTTGGCAGCCCAGTCACGCGAGGAGCCCGAACCGTATTCCTTGCCGCCAAGCACGACCAGCGGGGTGCCGGCAGCCTTGTAGTTCTCCGCTGCGTCGTAGACGTACGACTGTGGAGCGCCGTCCTGGGTGAAGTCGCGGGTGAAGCCACCCTCAACGCCGTCCAGCAGCTGGTTCTTGATGCGGATGTTCGCGAAGGTACCGCGGATCATGACTTCGTGGTTGCCACGGCGTGAGCCGTAGGAGTTGAAGTCCTTGCGATCCACACCGTTTTCGATCAGGTACTGTCCGGCCGGGGTTTCCGACTTGAACGAACCTGCAGGCGAGATGTGGTCGGTGGTGACCGAGTCGCCCAGCTTCAGCAGCACGCGAGCGCCGTCGATGTCGGAGACCGGCTGTGGTTCGGCGGTCATGCCATCGAAGTACGGAGCCTTGCGCGCGTAGGTCGACTTCTCGTCCCACTTGAAGGTTGAACCCTCTGGGGTGTCGAGCGCCTTCCAGCGGTCGTCGCCCTCGAAGACACCTTCGTAGCCCTTGGCGAACATGCCTTCGTCGATCGAGGAATCGATGATTTCCTGGACCTCGACAGGCGATGGCCAGATGTCTTTCAGGAAGACGTCGTTGCCCTCGTTGTCCTTGCCCAGGGAATCGGTTTCGAAGTCGAAGTCCATGGTGCCGGCCAGTGCGTAAGCGATGACCAGTGGCGGGGAAGCCAGGTAGTTCATCTTCACGTCTGGGTTGATGCGGCCTTCGAAGTTTCGGTTACCCGAGAGCACCGCGGTGGCTGCGAGGTCGTTGGCGTTGATGGCCTCGGAGATCTCTGCATCCAGTGGACCGGAGTTACCGATACAAGTTGCGCAACCGTAGCCTACGACGAAGAAGCCGAGCTTCTCCAGGTATGGCATGAGGCCGGACTTCTCGTAGTACTCGGTGACGACCTTCGAGCCTGGGGCGACCGAGGTCTTGACCCATGGCTTGGAGGCAAGGCCCTTTTCGGCGGCGTTGCGTGCAAGCACCGCTGCAGCAAGCATGACCGAAGGGTTCGAGGTGTTGGTGCACGAAGTGATCGAAGCGATCGAAACCAGACCGTGGTCGATGGTGAACTTCTCGCCATCTTCCTTGGTGACCTCAACTGCGGTCGATGGACGGCCAACACCCTGGGTGTCTTCGGCGTTCGATACGTAGTTGTGGATGTCCTTGCGGAACTGTTCCTTCGAGCCCGATAGCTCGATGCGGTCCTGCGGACGCTTCGGGCCGGCGATCGATGGTACGACGGTGGACAGATCCAACTCGAGGTATTCGCTGAAGCGAATCTCGCGGTTTGGATCGTGCCACATGCCCTGTTCCTTGGCGTATGCCTCGACCAGGTCCACGTTCTCCTGGCTGCGGCCGGTCAGGCGCAGGTAGTCCAAGGTGACGTCGTCGATTGGGAACATTGCGGCGGTCGAGCCGAACTCTGGGGACATGTTGCCGATGGTTGCACGGTTAGCCAGCGGCACTGCTGCCACGCCTTCGCCGTAGAACTCAACGAACTTGCCAACCACGCCGTGCTTACGCAGCATTTCGGTGATGGTCAGCACCACGTCGGTTGCGGTTGCGCCGGCTGGGATCGAGCCAGCGAGCTTGAAGCCGACAACGCGAGGGATCAGCATGGACACTGGCTGGCCGAGCATTGCTGCCTCGGCCTCGATGCCGCCAACGCCCCAGCCCAGCACGCCCATGCCATTGACCATGGTGGTGTGCGAGTCGGTGCCGACGCAGGTGTCCGGGTAGGCACGAAGCACGCCGTTGACCTCACGGGTCATCACGGTGCGAGCCAGGAACTCGATGTTGACCTGGTGCACGATACCGGTGCCCGGTGGGACGACCTTGAAGTCGTCAAATGCGGTCTGGCCCCAACGCAGGAACTGGTAACGCTCGCCATTGCGCTGGTATTCGATTTCCATGTTGCGCTCGACGGCGCCGGCGAAACCGAAGGTGTCGATCTGCACGGAGTGGTCGATGACCATTTCGGCAGGTGCCAGCGGGTTCACGCGGGTAGGATCGCCGCCGAGTTCCTGTACGGCTTCACGCATCGTGGCAAGGTCAACGATGCAAGGCACACCGGTGAAGTCCTGCATCAGGACGCGCGCCGGGGTGAACTGGATTTCGGTATTCGGCTGAGCCGATGCATCCCACTGGCCCAGGGCCTTGACGTGATCTGCGGTGATGTTCGCGCCATCTTCGGTGCGAAGCAGGTTCTCCAGAAGAACCTTCAAGCTGTAGGGAAGGCTGTCTGAGCCTTCGACCTTGTTCAGTCGGTAAATTTCGTATTCGGTTCCCTTGACGTCAAGTACGCCTTTGGCACCGAAACTGTCCACTTTACTCATTGGGACTCCTCTCGCCAGACACTCATTCTTTATGCATACGTAAACATAATTCCAGTTAGGCGTTCCTAACTGAGTTAGTCATGCTTGTATCGCTGCAGTGCTAAAAACAGTCTATCCGTTCCTGAAAGAAAATGCCGGATCCGCAGAAAGTTACCCGCAAATTCGTGTTCCAGCGGACGCAAACCATCGTTTAGCGGCGCACAAACAGGCCTATCGATTCCATATGGTGAGTATGCGGGTATAAATCGTGAATCTCCATGTGATCTAATTCGTAGCCACGTGCCATCAAACGAGCCGTATCACGGGCAAAAGCAGCCGGGTCGCAGGAGACGTAACAAATGCGTGGAACACCGCTTGCTGCCAGTTCCGCGGCGGACTGTTTGTCCAAACCGGTGCGCGGAGGATCGAGAACAACCGCACCCAGATCTGCTTCGCGAGCCAGCTGGCGCATCAGCCGTTCCACGCGTCCACGGGTCACCGTCACCTGACGCACCTCGGCCAGGTTCTTTTTCGCATCCGCATGAGTTCCTGGCGCACCTTCGATGCTGAACACTCGTCCGTGCTGACCCACAGCTTCCGCCAGGGGCAGCGAGAACAAGCCCGCACCGGCATAGAGGTCGGCAATGACCTCGCCCGGTTCCGGCTGGGTCAGGTCCAGCACTCGTTCGGTCAATAACGTGGCCGCCTGACGGTGCACCTGCCAGAATCCCTCGCCGGTGATCCGGAAAGTCTTGCCAAGCACCTTTTCGGTCAACCAGCTGTTGCCCACAATGGTCTGCAGCTCGCCCTTGCCATCGGCGGCAGAACCACCGATCTGGCTGAACGCCGCAACGTTCACCCCTTCGGGCAGCTGCTGCGCCACCCGCTTTGCGGCACCCGGACGCAGCTCCGAGAGCAAGACCAGAACGGTTGAGTCATCCTCGCTGGAGACCGCCGCCTCCACCCGGTCAATCCCTGTGAAATCCACCGAATACAAGCCGATGGCCTCGATTCCCGGATGCGCCAAGGGCATTTGGCTGATTGCGGTGAGTTCGTTGCTGCGAAAACCGCTCATCGCCAGCCGCCCGTCTTCGGTGACCGAGTACGACATCCTGGTACGCCAGCCCAGACCGGTGGAGTCGCCCGCAACGGCCTGTACCGCCGGGAAGTTATAGTCTTCCGCCTTCAAGCCGCCTAAGCGAGTCAGCTGTTCGGCAGCCACCTGGGCTTTGAGCTCGCGCTGGTAGTCCAGGGACATATGTCCGAATTCCGCTCCCCCAACCGGGTCACGGTACTTCAACGCGTCGGCCTGTTCCCAGACGTGCGACACCCGGTGCTCGCTCGCTTCGAGCACCTCAACGACGTCGGCACGCCAGAACTTGGCGCTCTCGCCCGAATCGGTCAGGCGTACATTGACCAGTTCGCCGGGGATGCCGTGGCGGACGAAAATTACCCGCCCTTCATGGCGAGCTACGGTGTGTCCACCATGGGCAATCGAACCTAACCGCAGCTGCAGGGTTTCGGTGGCGTTCATAAAAGTTATCCTTCGTGAGGTGTTGAATGCCGGTGTGCCGAGGATTCCTCGGTCGGGCCACCGATCAGTGCTTCGGATGAGCTCAGCAGGCGCCAAGGCACCGAAGCGATGAGCACTCCAGGTTCGTAGTGCAGGCGGTTCTTCACTCGCTGCGCGGTCTGGTTATGCACCAGCTGTTCCCACCAGTGCCCGACCACATATTCGGGAATGTAAACAACGATGAGGTCGCGGGGAGATTCACGCTTGATCGACCGAATATGTTCGATTAGCGGTCCGGCAATTTCGCGATAGGGCGAAGCAAGCGCGGTGATCGGCACGGGAATGCGCAAACGGTCCCAGTCGGCCAACGTATGCTCGGTCTTCTCCGCTTCGATATCCACGATGATCGCTTCTAATTTGGAGGGGCGTGAGGCTCTCGCGAAAGCGAGCGCACGCAGCACCGGTTTGCGCACCGTGGACACCAGCACCAGGGCATGGACTCGGGCTGGCAACGCGGTCGCCGAATGCTCGTCGGAGACCGCCAGTTCGTCGTCAACCTGCTGATAGTGACGCTGCAGGGACTCCATGATCAAGGTCAGCGCCACAATGCCGAGCACCGCAAGCCAGGCGCCGTGAACGAATCGGGTCGCGAGCACAACCACCAGCACCAGCAGCGAAAGAATCAACCCGATCAGGTTCAGCAGGCGCTTGCGTTGCTTTGCGGCGCGTACCTTGCGATCGGTGACGGTGATCAACACGCGAGACCAGTGCTTGAGCATCCCGAGCTGGCTGAGCGTGAAGGAAACGAACACCCCGACCACGTAGAGCTGCACCAGAATCGTCACATCACCGCTGAACAGCAAGATCAGCACGATCGCAGCGGCGCCGAGGGAAAGGATTCCGTTCGAGAAACCCAAGCGGTCGCCACGGGTGCGTAGCTGACGCGGCAGGTAGCCATCGCCAGCCAAATGGCTGGCGAGGTTGGGGAATGAATTAAATGCCTGGTTGCCTGCGAGCAGCAAGACTGCGATGGTCAGCAGGGACACCACAACGGTACCGAGGAAGAAGTCTCCGAAGACGGCTTGGGCCAACTGCCCCAAGACCGGGACTTGCACGTAATTTTGCGAGATTGGCTGGCCGGCGAGCATCAATGAGGCCTGCGGATCGGCGACGACCTTGATTCCCGTGGCTCGCGCGAGCATCAGCGTTCCAAGCGTGAGCACCCCGGAGAGCAGACCCATCACCAACAGAATGCGCCCGGCGTTCCGGGCACGGGGCTTGCGCAGGTGATGCACATTTGAAATGGGCACTTCGATACCGGTCAGCGCCGCCGAACCGGTGGAGAAGGCGCGCAAGATCAGCAAGGCGCCAAATACGCCGTGCATGCCGGTCTCAAATTCCTGTTCCGGAACAATGTTGAACTCCGCGCTCGGCGCCAGCCCCAGGTTTCCGGTCAGCGCCAGAACCCCGCCGATGGCGATCATTGCCAGCATTCCGCCGGCGAATAGGTACACCGGGATGGCCAGGGACCAACGCCCCTGTCCGCGACCGCGGAGGTTCGCGACGACCAAGAATGCCACGATCGCCGAGGCCACCCAGGCCCGATGCTCTTCCAAAGCAGGGAAAACGCCCGAGAGGTACTGTGCGGCCGAAGAGCTGGACACCGCAACGGTGAGCACGAAGTCAACCAGGAGGGCCGAGGCCACGGTCGTCCCGGAGCGCGGCCCGAGGTTTTTCCGGACGATCTCATAGTCGCCGCCGCCCGAGGGGTAGGCCTCCACGGATTGCCGGTAGGACAGCACGAGGACTAGCAGCACGACAAGTACCGCCACGCCTACCGCCGGCGAGAGCATTGTCGCGGCAATGCCCGCCATGGCTAGGGTCAGCAGAATTTCGTCCGGCGCATAAGCCAAAGAAGATAGCGCGCTGGAAGAGAATATCGGCAGGGCGATCTTAGGTGGGAGCGGCTTACGTTTGAGCTGTTCGGTGCTAAACGGCCGGCCCACGAGGATCCTTTTAAGACCATCAAATAAAGCAGGCACGAGATAACGTTATCGCAGGGCGCGCCATAGGCAGTACCCTCGTCTCAGGCGCGTGGTTCGCGGCGCGCTATTGTTACTTGCGTGGCTGTGAACTGCGCAGCACGCAGAAGTTGCACTGGTGGCAAGGAAACAAGGAGTTGGCGGTGGCGCACTTTGTGATCATGGGTTGCGGACGCGTAGGCGTTGCGCTGGCCCATACGCTAGACGAAGCCGGACATTCGGTGGCGGTCATCGACCAGAATCCTGAGGCTTTCCGCCGGCTGGGACAAGAATTCTCGGGAACCAAGGTTGTCGGATTGGGCTTTGACCGGGACACCCTGGTGGAGGCGAAAATTGACGAGGCCTATGCCTTTGCGGCCGTTTCCAGCGGTGATAATTCCAACATTCTCGCCACTCGCGTGGCCCGGGAAAGCTACAACGTGCCGCATGTGGTGGCGCGAATCTACGACCCGGGACGCGCCGAGATCTATCAACGCTTGGGAATCCCCACGGTGGCAGCGGTCCGCTGGAGCACCGATCAGGTCCTGCGGCGCATCCTTCCCGAGTATTCCATCCGTGGCGATTACCGCGAGCCCTCGGGACGACTGATGCTTACCGAAGTGGCCTTGCATCGAGGCTGGTACGGGCACCTGGTCAAGGAGCTCGAAGAAGCGGCCGGGGTTCGGGTCGCCTACCTGACCCGTTTCGGCGAAGGAACCATCCCAGAAAGCCGCACACGGCTCCAAGGCGGTGACTTGGTCCATGTCATGATGCGCCTTGAAAAAAGCAAAGATGTGGAAAAAGTCCTTGCCAACGCGCCGATTCCCGTCAGCGACTGAACGAGAGAGCTAAACACGTGAAAGTAATGATTGCCGGGGCCGGATCCGTTGGTTCGTCTATCGCCCGTGAGCTTGTACTGAATTCCCATCAGGTGCTCATTGTCGATCCGAAGGCCGAGATGGCTGACCGCGAAGATCTGGAAAACGTCCAGTGGCTCATCGGAGACGCCTGCGAACTCGCGGTCTTGCAACGAGCCAAGCTCGAAGAATTCGATGTGGTCGTCTCGGCCACCGGCGATGACAAAGTCAACCTGGTGGTCTCGTTGCTGGCCAAAAGCGAATTTGGTGTGCGTCGAACCGTGGGGCGCGTAAACCACCCCAAGAACGAATGGATGTTTGACGACGCCTGGGGCGTGGATGTGGCGGTGAGCACCCCACGGCTGATGACTGCCCTAGTCGAGGAGGCGGTAGAAGTTGGAGACTTGGTACGGCTGCTGACGCTCAAAAGCGGTGAGGTGCATATGGTCGAATTCACCGTGCCGCACGACTCGGCACTGATTGGACGCACCCTGGGACGTGTCACCTGGCCTCAAGACACCACCATCGTGGCGGTGGTGCGTGATAAGGCGCCGTTCCCGCCCAGCGATGATGATGTGATCGAGGGCGGAGACGAAATCTTCTTCATCACCACTCCCGAGGCTGAAAGCCCGTTGCGGCGCACCCTGCGCGGAGCGGCCCGTTAGTTCTGCTGCCGAGGCTGCTCCGGCTGAATGTCCTTGGCCGGACGGGATACCAGCCAGGCGAACCAGAGCCCAGCGGCATACAGTGGGGCGCCCATCAGCGCGCGGGCAAGGCCCAGGGCCACCACATTGTCGGCGAAGTACATCGGCAGCTGCACCGCGAGGCGTGCAATGAATACACCGATGATGATCCACGTCGCGACGCTGTAGCGGCGCAACCTTGCCGGCTGGGTACGCCAAGCGGTTCCCTCGTTGCGGATGAATCCGAAGAGCACCCCGGCCAGTGGCCACCTGACGATAATCGAAATCAGCAGTGCGAGCAGATAACCGGCGCCGATGAAGAAGCCTGGAACATAGTAGTCCTTGGCTTCACCGGTGGCACGAGCCGCGAAGGCGCAGATCAGAATCCCGATGAGTCCGCTGGCGGCCTGCATCAGCGATGACTTCTTCGCTAGGCGCACGATCATGAACAGCACACCGAGCCCGATCGAGGCGATCAACGCCCACGAAAGCTCTAGGCTGAGCGCGTACACCATGACGAAGACGAAACCCGGAAGCACCGTCTCAACGATGCCGCGGGGACCGCCAACGCTGGCGATGACATCGATCCCGCCATCGGCATTTTGCGCCAGCTTTGCGTTCTGTCCGAGATTCGAAGCGAACGAGTGCTCCTTGTGGCGTTGCGGCTCGTTCAGCTGTTCTTCGTTGTTCATGCTTCTCACTTCTGCCTCGGTCACGGTGCGGGACCTGCATATACGGCAACTATAGAACCCACAACCTAGCGGCGGTTGACCGGAACGATCAGGTACCGCGGGTTGAAGATGCTGGGGACGTGATCCACCAGCGCAACCATGCCCGCATATTTGATTTTTACTCCGGGTTTAATCCCGGGTACCTGCTTTTGGCCCATGAACAGCAGCTTTACATGCGGAACGGTGCCACGGCGCCCACCAACTCCAGCCAGCCGGTCCACCACGACGGCGGTCAGACGCGGTGGCGTGTTGGGGGCCGAGTAGCTGACCGACTGGATGTACCCGAGGTGCTCCACTCGCCCCTTTACCGGCAACTCGGACAGGGACTCCAAACGCAGATGTGCCGGCCTGACTTCCCTGCTGCCAAGGTGGGCCTCCAAAGGGCCGGGCTCGCAGGACATGCCATTAGCCGATCTGGGTAATTTCAGGGCCACGTTCCGGACGGGTGATTCCCGGCTCAGCTGTCTCGGCTTCAGGTGTCTCGGCGCGGGTTGTGGCATTGCTCGGCACGTTCAGTGGAAGTAGCTCCGCCGGCGGTAGCGGCTTGTCGCCGCGGTTGATCACGACGCTACGCAGCAGTTCATCAACGATCTTGGTAGCTTCCTCATCGGCAATTGCGGCGCCGCCAACGACAGCGCGCAGGAACCAACGCGGACCGTCGACGCCCACGAAACGCAGGGCGACGTGTCCGGCACGTCCGTCCGGCAGTTGCTGCGGAACCTTGGCGAGAAGCTCTTCGCCATATTCTCCCTCGCGGGTGAAGATCTCACCCTTCTGTCCGTGGATGTCGCCGGTGATCTTTTCACGGATACCGGGCCACAAGGAGTCCGACTTCGAGGCAGCGAAAGCCATCAGTTGAACGCGCGATTCGGCGATCTCCAGCGAAAC
Source organism: Glutamicibacter sp. 363 (assembly GCF_052379505.1). Lineage (NCBI taxonomy): Bacteria > Bacillati > Actinomycetota > Actinomycetes > Micrococcales > Micrococcaceae > Glutamicibacter > Glutamicibacter sp. 363. The sequence continues at coordinate 228,851 of NZ_JBQSYR010000001.1, forward strand.
CGCCACAACCCGCTGATTCGCCTGTTCGACATCCATGCGCACCTTCATGCCAGGGATCGGCTTGACGAGAATCGAACCAAAGTCGAGGTAGCTATCGGTTTCGGGCACGTCGCTGATGTCGAATGGGCCGCTGGTAGAGGTGGGCTCCGGAGTGCTTTCCTCGACGGTTGGCTCTTCGACCGGCTGTTCTACCGACTTCTTACGCTTGAAAAACATGATGTCCTTAAAGTTTTGCGCTCTTACACCAAGGGTACTTACTTAGCGTTGAATCCGCCTGTTGAACCGAAACCGCCGGTACCGCGAGACGTCTCGTCGAGGGACTCGACCTGCTCAAAATGGGCTAGTTCGACTTTCTGGATAACCAGCTGGGCGATACGATCGCCGCGGCGAACTTCAAAGGCATTGGAGTTGTCCGTGTTCAACAGTGTGACCATGATCTCGCCACGGTATCCGGCATCAACAGTACCCGGTGCGTTGACGACGGTAATACCGTGCTTCGCGGCCAAACCACTTCGCGGATGAACGAGGCCGACATATCCGTGCGGAAGTGCCAAGGCGAGCCCGGTAGGGATCAGTGCGCGTTCCCCCGGCTGGAGCACTACGTCACCACGGGCATGCAGATCAGCACCTGCATCAGAAGGGTGAGCGTAGCTGGGGGCCGGGAGCTGCGGATCGAGCATCTTGATTCTGATTGAAATCGTGGGCTCATTCATGAGTTTTTCTAATCTCCCGGTAAATCGATTGGTCGTTTTCCACCTGTCCAACTCTATCGCGCGCCGCCAAACGGTTGCGCCAGTGAATCCGAGCGGTTATTCAACTCCGAAAAATTGCCTAAACTGGTTGGTATGAGTACTCCCAGCCCAGAGGCTTCAAATGTTCTATTTCGTGAAAAGCTATGGCCTTCGGTCGGCACATGGATTTGGCCTTTACTAATCGCGATCACCGCCGGCATAGCGGTCGCCCCGATCAGTGTCCCTTGGGGTATAGCGATCGGGCTCTTTGTCTTGGTCGGCATCGCAGTGATCTTCTTGCTTAAGGTCCCTACCCTGGAAGTCACCGAAGAGAGTCTCACCGTGGGCCGCGCTACCATTGAGCGAAAATTCGTCGGCGAGGCGATCGGCTATCGCGGCGAAGAAGCATTTAAGCAGCGTGGCCAGAAGCTGCATGGACTAGCATTCATGAACTTGCGCGGCTGGCTCGATGCGGTAGTTCGCATGGAGGTCACCGACCCGCGTGATGAGACCCCCTACTGGATCACTTCCACCCGTCGCCCCGAAGAGCTCACCGCGGCTCTGGGCGGTGTGATGTATGAATTCACCGAGGAGGCTCAGCGTGAATCCACAGCACAGGAGGCCAAAGAGGCAACCCAGTTTCGCGCTCCGGAATCTACCGAAGAACAGTCCTAACCCGTAGCCCCAAAAAGTTTATTTCTTGCATCGAGTGTTGGGGCTTAGCCCTCACACTCGGTGCAATATTTTTGTCCTTGATCTTCGCGGGCAAGCTGGGAACGGTGGCGCACCATGAAGCACGAGGCACAGGTGAATTCGTCGGCTTGCTCCGGAATGATGTCCACATTTGCTTCGTCTTGACCGGCTTCTCCCCCGGGCAAAACATAGGCTTCGGCAAGCTCGGCTTCGCTTTCATCGATCAGGTTCGCGGTCGCGGCGGTGCCCAATTTTTTCGCTGCGGCCAGCTGCTCGGCGCGGGACTGGTCTTGGCTGGTCTCACGTGAGGCAACATTTTCGTTGGCCATGATCGTATTTCACTCTTTTCCGCTGGCGGTAATCTCGATACGTGGCACTTGTTGGTAAACACCAGTACCGGCCTAAAAGTATAACGTTGAACTGCGCCGAACATTCCCGCCAGTGACACATCAGCCACAAAGTGATATGAACTTGCGAGTATTCTTGCGCCACACCCGGGGCGGTAATAGGAAATCAGGGTCATAAGTGGCAGAGTTTCACTCAGGAAATAGACCGTGTGGAGGGTAGTAATGCGTCAGCTGAGACTGGTAGGAATTCATGAAAATGGTTCCAGCCTGCAGGTCAGCAGCGACGATGGGATGAGCTTTGAGCTTTCCGTCGACGATGCGCTGCGCAGTGCAATGGCCGAAATCGCCCGAGCTCGGGCGCCGCGAAACCGCGATGAGTCTTCGGTTCATTCGCCGCGTGAGATCCAGGCACGAGTACGTGCTGGAGCTTCCGCTTACGATCTGTCCTTGGAATGGAATGTTCCGGTTGAACAGATCGTCAAGTATGAAGGCCCAGTGTTAGCAGAACGTGAGCACATCGCTGAATTGGCTCGTCGGGTAGAGGTTTCCGGGCCCCAAACCGATGCCGAGTACCGCGAGATTTTCGGTGAAGAACCGGCGGACCTTGGTTCGATGGTGACACATCGTTTGCACCAGCTCAATATCGACGCCGAACACGCACGCTGGAACTCTTGGAAGGACCCTGAGGGCCAGTGGATCGTAACGGTGGAGTTTGATTCTCCGTTGCCATCAGAAAACGTCGAGTCGCTGGCCAACGGTTCGGCGGACGGCAAGGAAAATGTCGCCAAGTGGGCTTTCACCCCGGCGCGCAAGTCCTTGAAGAACCTTAATCGTTGGGCGCAAACGCTCAGCGAGCAGCAGGCACCAGAGTATTTTCGTCCCATCGCAGCCGTAGGTCAGGCCGAGCAGCCGGCCACACCAATTGGCAGCGCAGACAATAACGACTCCGAAGAATTAGTCAGCTTGCTCAATTCCCGTCGTGGCCAGCGTGCCCCGGAGGATCCTGCGAAGGATGACCGGTTGAACGAGATTATTGAACGCAGCATGAGCAAGTATGAGAACGACGATGAGGAGTCATTCCCCCATCTGTCGCAAGGCATCTCATCTCGGACTTCGCAGTTGACGGTAGTCACCGACAGGGAAGACTCCAACGACGCAAGCCAGGAACCCGAACTTTCTGCCGAGGATTCCTCCCCGCGCAAGCCGAAGCGTTCTTCGGTTCCAAGCTGGGATGACATCATGTTTGGAAAGCGCAAGAAGGACACCGACTCTTAAACGAGCCGCTTCCGCACAAAGCTAGAGGCACTGCACAAAAGTTTTCAACTTTGTGCAGTGCCTCTAGCTTTACTGGTCTGAAATCGACTTTTCAGCGAATTACTTGGTGCGATGCGTAAACAGCGGCACGAAGCGCTCACCGGCGGTCAGCGAGCCATGCTGGCCAATCATGTCAAAGGCCATCGGAGCCACCCGCCGCCCATCGTAGAACGCGATCGCTTCGGCTGCCATGATGATCAAGTCGCCCATGCGAGCGGCATGGGCATCAGGGATCTTGCCGAAGTACCCTAGATCGATCGCTTCCTCGCGGCTGAGCACCCAGGCCTTCGAGCCGTAGGCCCGTTGCCATGCGTCGCGTACCTGCTGGCGTTGCCCGTCGCTGGTCGCCGCGGCAAAAGTTAAATGCACGCCGCGCGGTTCCCCACTGGTGAGCTCGACTCCCTCGATGAGTTCCGGTTCGAGGCTGAAATCGATGCGCTGTGATTCAGGGACGTCGACCATTCCGTGGTCACCGGTGATCAGCACGGTGGTCTCTTCCGGCAATCGGGAGACCAGCGATTTGATGACGTAGTCAATTTCTTCGAGGGTGTCGCGCCACTGGCTGGAATCCACACCGAATTTGTGGCCGACTTTATCTAGTTCATTAAAGTAGGTATACACCAGTGCGTTGCGGTGGCTGGCAAAAACTTCTTGAGTGGCCCGGGCCCGTGCGGTAATTTGTTTTGCCGCCACAAATTTCGGTCCGCGCAAGGCGGCACGGGTCAATGCAGAATTCGCAAAGAGGGGCAATGAAACCGAAGCAACATGGATGCCGTGTTCATGGACTCGCTCAAATACCGTGGGAACGGTCTGCCAGGATTCTGGCTTCAGGTCCGCGGGCCAGCCGCCAAGTTGGTTAACTACTCGCCGGCGCTCGGGATCGACCACGTCATAGCCGAGCATGCCATGCTCGCCAGGTGCCACACCTGTGGCCAGGCTGGTCAGGCTCGTCGCGGTCGTCGAAGGAAAACCGGTGCCCAGCTTCTGCGCTCGCTCAAAGAGTGAACGTAGGAATGGGGCGTGCGCCGCGTGAGATTTGAACTGATTCCAACCCAGCCCATCAACCATGATCATGCTGACCCGTTTAGTGGGTTTCAGCCCCAGCGGATTCAGGTAGCCGGGAACGCCTAGTGCGTGGGCGGCGGAAGGGAGGATTTCCGACAGTGTCGTTTTCCCGTAGGCAGGGGCCGCAGGCAGGGCCTGCGGCGGCGTAGGCAAAGCGGGGTCACTCAAAATTTGGCTCATACGCAATCAGATAGTTTCTTGTCGCAAACGCACCGCGAACTCGCGTGCCTTGTTGACCGCGCGCTGCCCGTCGGCCTCTGCGCTAACCCGAATCACCAAGTCCTCGGGTTGCGCGGTTCCGTTCAGCCCATGATCTGCATCGCACTGCGGATCGGTGCAGGGAGCAGGGGCGAGGTCGATTCGGCTCGTCCCGTTCCATGACATGCCGAAGGTCAACTCACGCACCTCATCGCCTGTGCGGTAATGCTGTGGCTGGTGATAGACATAATTGGTAGCGACCGAGGCGATACGTCGCAAAGAGATCATTTCGGTCGAGACCTGAGCCACGACATTATTGCCGTGGTCATCGAGCTGCTGATCGTCTACGTGGATGATGAACAAGACTTTTTCGCTGAGCACCAAGACCGTGATGTGGCGGTGCACTTCGGTGTGGTCGAAGTGCGTCTCCAGATGGACATAGTGGTCAAGCACCGGTTGGGACATCATTGCTTCGGCTAGGACGTCCTGCACCATCTGCGGGTAGAAGCCGGCCCTGACCAGGTCGTGCTGCAATTCAGCACCAGCGGTAGTGGAATACGTTGGTGAGTTCATAACCTAATTCTACCGAGTGCAACGGACCAATTCATCCAAGCCACCCCTCAGCTCAACTTCGCAGGGCCCGTCGCACGCTATCGGTACGCTGTTCGGTATTGCCGATCTTCATGCTGACCCCCAGGACACTCAGCGAATCCTGAGCCACGCTAACCGGCGCAAAGTTCATAATCGTCACCGCTGGGTGATGGTCCTTGAGCATCGAGACGCGAGTGATGAAGTCTTTCAGGGATTCCAGGTCTACCGCCGGCAGACCCTGATAGCCAAGGAGCCGAACGCTGCTACGCGGGCGCCGAATCAGGTTGTCGAGGTCTTCCGTGGTCAGTGGCGCCACGCCGTGGGCCCAATCGTCGAGCAGGTTCACCGGATCGCCGCTCAGCCCAAAGGAGATCACCGGTCCGAGCAGCGGGTCTTCCACCGCCTTGATCACGCAGGCTTGTCCGGCCGGTGCCATGGATTGCACTTCGAGCGAGGTCACGTCGTACGAGGCCATGAGGGCGCTCATATGTTTGAAGTTTGCCTCTAGGCTCTGCGCATCTGGAATGTTTAATCGAACGCCGCCCAGATCGAGGCGTTGGCGCATATCCGGATCGTTGGCTTTCAGCGCGACCGGCCAACCGAGCCGGTCGGCAGCCTCCAACGCTTGTTCAGCTGACCTGACCACCGTCGAATCGAATACCTTGATGCCATAGTAGCCAAGGAGTTTACTGGACTGTTCGTGGTTCAGCTCTTTCAGTTCGGTACCGACGATGTCGCCGACCAGCTGTTCAAGGTACTCATGCGCGCCGGCAACATCCACATCTGTGGGTTCCGGCAGGGCTTGAAAAGGGACATTCATCCACTGGCTATAGCCGTACGCTTTGGACAGCGCGCCAACGGCCTCGGTAGGCGAGGTAAACACCGGAATTCCTTGATGCACACCCTCACGGAATTTCGGATCCGCGATGCCTGGCATGAGGGCAATGACGGGCTTGTCCTGCCCACTGAATTCGGTCAGCACCTTGATCACCGATTGCGCGCTTATCCCGATGGCCGGAAGATGCGCCACGATCACCGAGTGCACCTGCGGGTCTTGCACCAGTTCGGTCACCCGCGCACGCAATTTCGAAATCGATCGTGATTCTCCGAGCGAGTAATCCAATTCTTCACTCTGCGCGGTGGCGAACAGGTTGCGTCCCACCGTGACATCACCGACGATTTCGGCCAGGGCCAAAGAGTTTGAGAGCACCGCTACTTGTGGTCCGGCAGGGGCCGGGAATACCGACAGCAGCGAGGCGACGTCCATGAGCTCTTCGATGGACCTCACCCGGATCACCCCGGATTGCCGCAGCATCGCATTCAACGCCGCCGGCGGGGCCTCGCCCAAGCGCACCGAGTGCCCCGGTGGTATCCGCCGGCCCATCAGGTCCGATTTAGCCACGATCACCGGCTTGCTGCGCGCCAGGCGACGGGCGATGCGGGAGAACTTACGTGGATTGCCGAAGGATTCCAAATGCATCGCCACGACGCCGGTGCGCTTGTCATCCTCGAAATACTGCATCGCGTCATTGCCTGACACATCTGCGCGCAGCCCGGCTGAGATGGCGCTGCTTTGGCCGACCGCGCGTTGCATCGCCGCGCCTTGCAAAACAATGCCCATAGCTGCCGACTGGCTGAACAGACCGACCGGCCCTGCCTGCGGCAATTCGCTTGCCAGCGAGGCGTTGAGGCGGATCTGCGGATCGGTATTGAGCACTCCCAAGGATGCTGGGCCGATGACGCGCATGCCGTTTGCCCTGGCCAGCGCCACCAGCTTGCGTTGGGCCACTAGGCCGTCGGCGGTCTCATAACCGGCGGTCATGAGAATCAGGCTTTTCACTCCGTGCGCGCCACAGTCCTGGATGGTTTCCAGAACCCGTTCTCGTGGCACGCAGATAATTGCCAAGTCCACCGGGCCGGGGACGTCGGTGATATTTCCATAACTCAGCAGCCCGCCGACCTCGAAGGCCTGCTCGTTGACGGCATAGATGGTCCCGGTAAATCCGCCTTCGACGAGCCGGTCCAGCACGTCGTGGCCGATACTCCCCCAGGCGCGGCTGGCACCGATCACCGCTACGGCGGACGGTGCGAGGACCCCGGCAACGCTGCTCGCTTCGGCACGGTGTTCTCGTGCTTCGGTGACTTCCTTCGATTTCTCGGTGGGGCTGATGGGGAATTCCAGCATGATCACCCCATCTTCGAAGTGCCGGGCCACCGCATAGCCGGCATCCGAGAACACAGTGAGCATCTTGCGGTTTTCCGGCAGGATTTCGGCGGTGAATTTGACTATGTCGTTTTCCCGCCCGGCGGCGGCAAGGTGCTCGAGCAGGATTGAACCGATCCCGGTGCCTTGGTATTCGTCCGAGACGTTGAAGGCGACCTCGGCTTCGGCCGGATTCTCCAGCCGGTCGTAGCGGCCTACCCCGATGATCTTCGAACCGCGCAGCACGGTGAAGGCCACCCGGTTGCGATGATCGACATTGGTGAACCGTTCAAGCTCTTTAGGAGTCAGCGACGACTTGTACGTAAAATAGCGTAGGTAAACCGAAGTTTCAGATTGCTGTTTATGCATGTCTTGCAAGGCTTGAGCATCTTGGGGCGTAATTGGCCGAAGATGCGCGGTCGTGCCGTCGCGAAGAACAACATCTGCTTCCCAGTGGGCTGGATATGCCGCTGAAAGTTTACGATCCACCATAGGCTTAGAATAGTCGCGCTTTCGCGTTTGCGCCCAGCTGCAACACGAAATCCGACATTTTAGGCCGTGAAGCAGCAGATGAAGGGCGAAGGCAGAGTAATGGCTCGCAAAAAAACTCCCGAGATTCCCGAGGATTTCGTCGAGAACATCGTCGATATCGATGTCACCAGCGAAATGGAATCCTCCTTCTTGGAGTACGCCTACTCGGTGATCTATTCGCGTGCGCTACCGGATGCCCGAGATGGCCTGAAGCCGGTGCAGCGACGCATCCTCTTCCAGATGGCCCAAATGGGCCTGCGCCCGGAGAAGGGCCACGTGAAGTCCGCTCGTGTGGTCGGGGAGGTCATGGGCAAGCTCCACCCGCACGGGGACACCGCGATCTACGATGCGATGGTTCGTCTGGCGCAGAGCTTCTCGCTGCGCTTGCCGCTGATCGATGGCCACGGCAACTTCGGTTCGCTCGATGACGGACCGGCCGCCCCGCGTTATACCGAGGCCCGGCTCGCGGCCTCCGCGGTGGCGATGACCGCAAACCTCGACGAAGACGTGGTGGACTTCGTCCCCAACTATGACAACCAGTTCATACAGCCCGAAGTTCTGCCTGCGGCGTTCCCCAACCTGCTGGTTAACGGCACCACCGGTATCGCGGTGGGCATGGCCACGAATATGGCCCCGCACAATCTCAATGAGGTAGTCGCCGCGGCGCAGCACTTGATCGCGAATCCGGATGCACCGGTTGAAGAACTGATGAAGTTCGTTCCGGGTCCGGATCTGCCCTCCGGCGGCACGATTGTGGGACTTGACGGCGTCAAGGACGCCTATCGCTCCGGCCGCGGCGCATTCCGCACCCGCGCCACCGTGAACCTGGAAAAGATCTCCGCCCGCAAATCCGCGCTGGTGGTCACCGAGCTGCCCTACACGGTAGGGCCCGAAAAAGTCATCGAGAAGATCAAGGACGGCGTCAACAACAAGAAGATCGTTGGCGTCTCCGATGTCGTTGACCTCACCGACCGCCACCATGGTCTGAAGCTTGTGATCGAGCTCAAGAACGGCTTCAACCCGAACGCCGTGCTGGCCGCTCTCTACAAGTACACCCCGATGGAAGACTCCTTCGGGATAAATAATGTGACCCTGGTCGAGGGGCAGCCGCGCACCTTGGGACTGCGCGAACTGCTGACCGTCTATGTGGAGCACCGTATCGATGTGGTCCGCCGGCGGACCGCGCACCGTCTGGCCAAGCGCGAAGACCGGTTGCACCTGGTCGAGGGGCTGCTGATCGCGATTCTCGACATCGATGACGTCATCGCAATCATCCGTTCCTCCGAGCAGACCGCCGAAGCCCGCGAACGGCTGATGACGGTCTTCGATCTCAGCGAACCACAGGCAAGCCACATTCTGGAACTGCGCCTGCGCCAGCTGACCAAGTACTCGCGGATCGAGCTGGAGGCCGAGGCCGAACAGCTGCGCGCTGAAATCGCCGAACTGCGCGAAATCCTGGGCGACGATCAGAAGCTGCACGCCCTGGTTTCCGCGGAGCTCGGGCAGATGGCGGAGACCTTCGGCACGCCGCGGCGCACCAAGCTGAACAAGTCCTCCGCCCTCGAACCGCTGAAGGGCACCGCTCTGCCCGAAGAGGTAGGCACCGGAAAAACAGCGAAACTGGCCCTGGAAGTCTCCGATTCGCCCTGCTTCGTGCTGCTCTCGGCCACCGGGCAGATCGCCCGCACCCATGACCGGAGCCCGCTGGACTTCTCCTCCGCACGCATCAAGCACGATGTGCTCTCCTCCCAGGTCCCCTCGACCGCCCGCGGAGAGATCGGCGCGCTGACAACCACCGGGCGGATGATCCGCATTTCGTTGATCGATGTGCCGGTGCTGCCCGAAACTCATGGCTTCCCGCAGCTGGCCAATGGTGTTCCGGTCGGCGAATTCCTGAAGCTTGAAAAGGGCGAACGCGTGGTGGCGTTGCTGCCGCTGAACCGGGTCTTCGCTCTGGGCACGCAAAATGGCGTAGTCAAACGCGTCACCCCCGATTATCCGTTGAATCGCGAAGAGTTCGAGGTGATCACCTTGAAGGACGGCGATGTCGTCGTTTCGGCCGCACCGGCCGAGGACTCCGATGAGCTGGTCTTCCTGACTCGCCAGGCCCAGCTATTGCGATTCCCCGCCACCGCCGTGCGTTCGCAGGGGCGTACCGCCTCGGGCATGGCCGGTATCAAGCTGGCCGGAGAGGACAGGGTCATTCATTTCGGCGTGGTGGGCCAGGCCAATGAGGACGCGGTCGTGGCGACCATAGCTTCCGGATCGCAGACCCTTCCGGGAACCTCGGGCCAGTCGGTGAAGCTCAGTTCCTTCAGCGAGTTCCCCGTGAAGGGACGCGCGACGGCCGGAGTGCGGGCACACCGCTTCGCCAAGGGCGAGGACTACCTGGCGCTGGGCTACGCCGGTTATGGGCCGGCCCGCGCCAGTTCGGCCGCCGGGGTGGTGCGCGCCTTGCCGACCGAATTCGCCAAGCGTGATGGTTCCGGCGCCCCGCTGGCGCAGACGATCAACATTCTCGGCGGTTCCCTTCCGGGCCAAGCTCCGGCCGGTGCGGTGGCCGGCAGTGAGCCTGGCGCGCCTGCTCCGCAGCAGAGCGACGCCGCCCCGGCCGCCAAGCCCCGGGTGAAACCAGAGCTGCATCCCGGAGAGGACACCTTGCCGTTCTCCGATGGCGGCGTGCTGCTCTGACAGGCGGCTGCTTTTAGCTGGCGGGTGCGAGGGTTCGGTCCAAGCAGATCGACCCCTCGCAGATTTCGGCCAGCTTCGGCTCGTGGGTGATCAGCACGACGGTCCGCCCGGCGAGCGCGGCACGCAGCGTGCGGATTAGTTCGGCACTTTCATCAACGCCTAGGTGCGCGGTCGGTTCATCGAGCAGGATCACCTGCTGCCCGCCGACCAGGGCTCGGGCGACCGCAAGTTTGCAGCGTTGCCCGCCGGAGAGCCGGTGCCCGCCGCTGCCGATCCGCGTCTCGAGCCCGGCAGGTTGTGCCGCATACCAGCCGGCGAGCCCTACCCGGTGCAGGATTCCGATGAGCGCTTCGTCGGACGCCGGCGCCGCGCTGTTGGCTGCCAGGTTCAGGTTCCGTCGAAGAGTGGAATCGAATAGGTGCGCTTCTTGCGGGCACCAAGCCACCGAATCCATCGCCCCTTGCTCCAGGGCGCGGTAGTTGCCGTGCTCATCGATGCTTTCCAGGCGTCCCCCGCTCGCGGGCAGGGCACCGAGCAAGGCGGTGAGCAGCGTGGATTTACCCGAGCCTGAGGTTCCGGTCAAGGCGGTCCACTCTCCGGGGCGGATCTGCGCGTCCAAGTTGCTGATCACCGGGTTACCGGGCACGTAGCCCAGTTCCAGCCCGGCCAGCCGGTAGCCGTGGACCGTGTAGCCAGGTTGCGTTGCGGTTGCGCCTGGTCGGGCAGTTCCCTGCTCCCCTACCCCGCGGCCTGCAAGCTGATCGGTCAGCTCGTGCAAGGCTCGTCCCTGCTGGATCGCGCCCAGTGCGCTAGCTGCCGGTTCTGCCAGGGACAGGGCCAGCAGCACGGCCAGGGCGGTGAACGATGCGCTGCTTTGTGAGAGGGTCACCAAGGCCGTGGCAAGCAGCACCGTGGTTAGCGCGGCCAGGGCCGGGGCGGTGCCTTGGCCATAGGCGTGGCGGCGAGCCCGGGCGGTATTCCGGCTTTCGGCCCGGGCAAGCTTGTGGAGCACCGGACCGAGGCTGCCGTAGGCACGTAGCGCTTCCTTATTGCGCAGAGTGGATAGCACCAGTTGGTTCAGCTGCAAGCGATGGCGCAGCGCCAGAGCCAGGTGCCTCCCCTCGACGAGTTTCACCAGCCAGCGCGCCGGGAAGGCCAGAAAGAGCCCGGCGCCAAGTGCTGCGTAGCCGAACTCTGGCTGGATCTGGAAAAGCACCACGGTACCAAGAGCCCACACGATCAGTGCTTGCAAGGGTGGGAAGAGCACTCGGGCAAGGGCGTCGCGTAATTCGTCGACTTCGGCGAGCAGATACCGCAGCACCACCGAGGAGCGGCTCATCATGCCCCAGCGTGCGGGGTTGGCGACCATGGCGTTCCACAGCTTTTCACGCAAGGCCCCGGCATAGCCGAGCACCGCGTCGTGGATGGCGAGTTGCTCCAGATACCTGAATACCGCGCGCCCGATGCCCAAGGTGCGCACCATGACAAAGGCGACCGTGAGGTGCAGGATGGCCGGCTGGTAGCTGGCTTCGACGATGAGCCAGCCGCTGAGCCCGGCGAGCGCAACGGCGCAGAGGATGGAGAGCGCCCCGTAGCACAGCGCCTTGCGGGCGGCCCGATAGTTGCCCATGACTTCCCGGCGTGGGTTCCACCGGGGATTGCCCTCTGGTTTCCCCTGGGGCGCGGCCCCGCCGCGCATCGGCGCCTGGGATACTGCGCGCAGGTGATCGGGCGTTGGCTGGCGGGTGCTCAGCGTGGGGCCGGTTTCGGTGATGAGCGGGTCGTGGCTGGCCACCAGCATGGCGCAATCCTCAGGTAGTTCGGCGAGCAGCCGGCGGACCGCGGCCGCGTTCTGTTCGTCCAGATGGGCCGTGGGCTCATCGGCCAGCAGCAGCCGGCAGCTGGGCACCGAGTGCAGCCGCAATAGCGCGCGCAGCACCTCGAGCCTGCGGAGTTCCCCTGGCGAGTACTCCGCTATGGCCCGAGGCAGCATGGCGCGCAGGTTCAGTTCGGCAGCTAGCCTTTCGGTCAGCTCTTTGGGCGCCTCTGGTGCGTCTTGTGCTATCTGCTCGGTTCCCGTCTGGGCGTTGAACTGCGGGTGCTGGCTGATGCATGCCAATTCTCCGGCCACAAAGATTTCCCCGCTCACCAGCTCGGCGGCGAACTCATTGCTGCTGGTTTGCGCCTCGGCGATGAGCTTGAGCAGACTGGTTTTTCCGCTACCGCTTGCGGTGCTCAGCAGCTGGCGGTCTCCGGCGCGCAGGTCCATACTGAAATCGCTATAGATCGGGTTCTGCCCCGGGTATCGAAGCGACAGTTTTCGCACTTCGAGCACATTGGCCTTGCGCATCGGGCCGGTCGGGGCGCGCAGCGAGCTGGCGGGCGTGCCCTGTATTTGTTTGCGGTAGCGTTCGTAGGCTGCGAGCCCGTCATCGGCCGCATGGTAGGCCGAACCGACCTCGCGCAAGGCGATGAACAGTTCGGGCGCGAGGATCAAGATGGTCAGCCCGGCGGCCAGATCCATGTTTCCGCCAACGAGTCGAACACCGATGAGTACGGCGAGCACCGCAACCGAAAGCGTTGAGATCAATTCCAGCCAGAAGCTGGACATGAAAACGGTCCGCAGGTTCTGCATGGTCGCGGCCCGGTAGCGTTCGCTGACCTGCGCGATGGCGTGCCCTTGGTGGCGGGCACGCCCCAATCCGAGCAGCGCCGGCAGCCCTTGGGCGAGTTCATAGAGTTGATTGGCTAGGGCGTCGAGCTTGGCCTGCGACTGCTCGATGGTGTCTTGAGTGTGCATCCCGATGAGCGCCATGAATACCGGAATCAGCGGAATTGTCAGCAGCAGCACCAGGGCACTGAGCCAATCGATCCGCAAGATGTAGATCCCCAGAAGCAGTGGGACAACCGTGGCGCCGATCAGCGCGGGAATGAATTTGGTGAAGTAGTCATCGAGCTTTTCAATGCCATGGCCTGCCAACGTCGAAGCCTCCGCCAGCGACAGGTCATTTCGCTGATCTGCAAGGATCCCCGGGCGCGAAGCGGCGGATGCGATCAGATTTGCGCGCATCTGCTCTTTCGCTCCGGCCCCCAAGCGCCGGGAGCCTGCGTTGAGTCCCCAGACTCCCACTGTGCGCAAGGCCGCCCCGCCCAGCGCCAACCAGAGCAGCAGCTGCTGGTGCGGCTGCCCGAGGGACATCTGGGTAATCCACGTGGCCAACGTGTAGGCCACGAGGATCAGCCCGCTGGTTTTGAGCACCGAGAAGGCCGCCAGCAGGGCAACCTGTCGGCGGGGCAGCAGGTCGCGAGGCAAAAAGCGGGGCGCAGACATGATCGGTTCCTTTCGAGCTGGCTAAATTACTTCACGACCGAGGTCACCAAGTGATCCTCCGGTATATGCTTTTCGCTGATGCGTTTGCGAAATACCCAGTAGCTCCAGGACTGGTAAGCAAGCACCAGGGGAACGCCGAAGGCGGCCACGATGCTCATCAGCTTCAGCGTGTAGGGCGAGCTCGACGCGTTATCGATGGTCAAATCAAAGGCTGCGTCAAGAGTCGAGGGAAGCACCACCGGGAAGGCTGCGACGAAGATCGCGGCCACCGCGGCCAAGAGCGTGATGCCCAGAGCGATGAAGGAGCGAGCTTCATGTCCCGACCGTGCGCTCATCCATGCGCCGCACACCGCGATCAGGGCCAGCCCGAGGAGTCCCCAGGCAGCGGGTGAGCGCTGCCCGAGCAGGACGACCAGGGACCACAGCAGCAATGGTGCGATGCACAGCGGGAGCCAACGGACAAAGAGCCTGCCCGAACGTGCACGGATTGGCCCGTCGGTCTTCAGCCGCAGGAAGGCGATCGAGTGGATCCAGCTAAAGGCCACCACCGCTACACCGCCGAGTATTGCGGACCAGGTGAGCCAGGCGAAGGGCCCGCCGACCCGGTCGCCATTTTCGTTCAGCGGCAGGCCGAGAGTGGTCAGGGCGAGCATTGCGCCGACCCCGAAAGCCGCAACAAGCGACCCCCAGCCCAGGGCCAGATCCCACAGTCCGCGAGTTCTGCTGCTTACGGCTTTTCCGCGGTACTCGATGGCTACCGCACGGAAGATCAATGCCACCAGCACGAGGGTCAGCGGGAGGTACAGCGCGGAAAACAGTGACGCATACCAGTAGGGGAAGGCCGCGAAGGTTGCCCCCGCGGCGGTCAGCAGCCAGACCTCGTTTCCGTCCCAGACCGGGCCGATGGTGTTGAGCAGCACCCGCTTGTGCTTTTCGCCGCCGCGGCCCAGACCGATCTGCATGCCGATGCCGAGGTCGAAACCTTCCAGAAATAGATAGCCGGTCCAGAGCACGGCGATGAGGATAAACCAGAGAGTAGGAAGCCAATCCATTGCTATCGCCTGTCTAATATGCGAAGGCGAGAACGTCGCCCTCGTCGTCGCTAGGGTCTTTGTCCGATGTCTGCTCGTGATCCCGCAGTTCCGGCATGGCCGATCCGGTGCCTCCCCGGATGTATCGGGTGAGCAGCACCAGTTCCACCACCAGCAACACCCCATAAACCAAGGTCAGCGTGATCAAGGAGAACAGCATTTCTCCGGCGCTCACGGTGGGGGAAACCGAGGCGGCGGTGTACATGAACACTTGGTCCACCCCGCCCATCTGAGGGTTCGGCGCCACGGTGAATGGCTGCCTGCCCATTTCGGTGAAGATCCAGCCCGCCGAGTTCGCGCCGAAGGGGGCTGCGATGCTCAGCAGCGCTAGCCGTGAAAGCCATTTGCTGTAGGGCACAGTCCCCTTGCGGGTGAGCCACAGCGCCAGGGCCGCAGTGACCGCCGAAAGCCCGCCGAGGGTGATCATCAGCCGGAATCCCCAGTACGTTACTTCCATCACCGGAAGGTAGCTGATCTCTTCGCCTGCATATTGCCCGAAGGCCGGGTCATCTGGGTAGTGGCTTCCGTACTTTTCCTGGTATTCGGGAATCAGCGTGTTCACGCCCTTGACCGGAGTCTCAAAGTCGCCATTGGCGAGGTAGGACAAAAGCCCCGGCAGTTCGAAGACCGCAACGACGTCGTCACAAGTGGTCGCCCCTTCGGTGCTCACGTTGCCCAGCGTGAGTACCGAGAACCCGGTTCCGTCGTGGCATGCGGCTTCGGCGGCAGCCATCTTCATGGGCTGCTGCTCGAACATGAGCTTTGCTTGTTCATGGCCGGACAGCGCAACTCCAGCGAAGGAGACCACGGCGATCACTGCGCCGATGCGCAATGAAGTGATCCAGACTTTGTGATCCTTTCGATCTCGCACCCGGCCCTTAGCCGGGTCCTCGCCGACGATGACTCGTCCATTGGCATCAACGCTGTCGATGCCTTCCTTGCGGCGGCGGTAGAGGTGGAACCAGGAGATGCCCAGCAGGAAGCCTCCGGCGACCGCGAATGCTCCGAAAATTGTGTGCGGGAAGGTCACCAGTGCGGTGTTGTTGGTGAATACCGCCCAGGCGTCGGTCATCACCGCGCGCCCGTCGATGAGCTCAGTGCCTACCGGATGCTGCATCCAGGAGTTGGCGACCAGAATGAAGTAGGCCGAAAGGATCGCCGCCAGCGAGGCGCACCAGATGGTGGCTAGGTGTATCCGCGGAGGTAGTTTTTTCCAGCCAAAGATCCACAGCCCGAGGAAGGTGGACTCGACGAAGAAGGCGAGCAGCGCCTCCATGGCCAGGGGTGCGCCGAAGACATCGCCCACGTATCGACTGTATTCGCTCCATGCCATTCCAAATTGGAACTCCTGGACGATGCCCGTAGCTACCCCCATGATGAAGTTAATGAGGAAGAGCTTGCCCCAGAACTTCGTCATGCGCAGCCAGTGTTCGTTGCCGGTTCGGTGCCAGACCGTCTGCATCACGGCAACGGTGAGTCCGAGGCCAATGGTTAGCGGCACCATCAGGAAGTGGTACACGGTGGTAATGCCAAACTGCCACCGAGCAATCTCTAATACATCCATGGATTCCTCAACTGTCCCGAGAAGTCGATACTTCATTTTCTACATGTCGTAGAAAATGCCCGTATTGCCAGAATAGACCAATTTCGACAGCTTGTAGAACTCGTGGACCACCGGAAGGGCGGCAGTTTCCTAGGGATGAAAAAGCCAAGATTCCTAGCATTGACACAGAAAGGACTTTCTGAAAGAAAAAACCCCAAGTCAACACCAAGCAGCACCACCCGCTGGCCGATCCAAGGCGGTTATCCGCAAACCCAGTCATCACTCGATATTTTTACGCCACGTAGAAATATCGGACAAACGCCTATATAATGAAATTTCCAAGCAGAATGCTTTCCCCACCCTGTGGAGGTTGGCAGCACTGCATCAGCACTAAAGCAAGTGAGGTAAGACCTGGTGGCCAGCCTTGGCGATCTGGAACGCTCCGTCATGGACCTGCTGTGGGATTCTGCAGAACCGCTTACCGCTAACGATCTTCGTGATGCCCTAGCGGCACTCGGTACTGATGCAAAAGAACTCGCAGTTACCACGGTACTTACCGTGTTGGCCCGACTGGAGAAGAAGGGACTTGTGGCGCGGGAACGCTCCACTCGTCCACATCGTTACACCGCGTCCTCGTCTCGCGAGGACCATACTGTTGGACTGCTAAACGACGCTTTGGGCACCGCTCAAGATCGCGAAGCCGTCCTCGCCCGATTTATCGGAGGAATCTCGGCTGATGAAGCAGTCTCCCTGCGTGCTATCTTGGATTCTGTAAAGACTGTCTGAGTAACATGAACTTCGGGGACTGAGTGCTTCTCACCTCATATTTCCTAGCGGCGTTGGCTATCGTCTTGGCGTGGCCGACGCCGTTGGCATTGTCTAAAGCAAAATGGACCGCGCGCGCCCCGGTGGCGGCGGTATTGCTCTGGCAAGCGATCGCCCTGGGCGGTGGCCTGTCCATGATCGGCTCGATGCTTGTCTGGGGGCTGACCCCGCTCGGCAACGACCTCATCTCCGCGCTGCATGCTAGTTGGCTTCTGGTCACCGGCGATCCCAGCATTAAGTACCCCGGCGTCGTTCACTTATTTGCGCTCAGTACAGCATTGCTCTTCGCTTTCCATCTGGTGCTCACCCTGGTGAGAGCTTCGTGGCGCACGACCCTGCAAAGAGCCAGGCACCGTCAGCTCTTGCGATTGTTGAGCAACCCCTCGCAGACCCGGCCCAATACGCTCGTGCTCGATCACGACCTTCCGGTGGCCTATTGCGTGCCGGGCTTCAACGGATCGGTTACGGTGCTGTCAAAGGGCCTGCTGACCCAGCTCTCCCCCGAGGAACAACGCGCCGTCATCTCGCATGAGAATTCGCATCTCGATCAGCGGCACGATCTGCTGATTCTGGCCTTTACCGCCTGGCACGAAGCATTGCCCTGGCTGCCGACCTCGCGTCTGTCACTGGATGCGGTGCGGCAACTGATCGAGATGCTCGCCGATGACAAAGCACTCGAGGTAGTGGACCGACCGGTTCTGCTTCGCGCCATAGTGAGCGTAGCGTCCTCTATTGCCTCGGTTGGGGCGCCCAAGGATGCCTCAAGCGGAGCCACCGGCGAAGTCGTAGGGATGCCCGGCGGTGAAGTTTCCTCGCGGCGGCTGCAACGCCTGCTGTCACCGGTAGCTCCGCTGAATCGATTGCAGAATTTTGTGGTTCTATCCTGCACGGTGCTGCTCCTGGTGTGCCCCACCGTCTTGCTCATTGCCCCGCGTTTGCTGTCCTGGTAACTAGCCAACGCAAGCGGGAGCATGCCAGCGCTACAAGCTGCGACAAGGCCCTCCCGGACTTGCGGTTAGGCAGGTCATCCGGGAGGGCTATCTCGTGCATAAACATCATGGTCGACTACATGTCGATGCGGTCCCGTTCAAGGTTTTCGGCGCCGGCGATGATGAAGTTCTTGCGCGGAGCCACGTCCGAGCCCATCAGCAAGTCGAAGACTTCCTCGGCCGCCTGAGCGTGTTCGATGCCCACGCGCCGAAGCATCCGATGATGTGGATCCATGGTCGTCTCGGCCAGCTGGTCAGCGTCCATCTCGCCAAGTCCCTTGTAGCGTTGGATCGGTTCCTTATAGCGCTTTCCTTCGGCTTCAATCTTGGCCAGCAGGGCAGACATCTCGGCCTCGGAATAAGTGTAAATTACCTCGTTGGCCTTCGAACCCGGGTTGATCACCTCAATACGATGCAATGGCGGCACGGCTGCATAGACGCGGCCGTGCTCGATCATTGGTCGCATGTATCGATAGAACAGCGTCAACAGCAGCGTTCGAATGTGCGCCCCATCAACGTCGGCGTCCGTCATCAAGATGATCTTGCCGTATCTGGCCTGCTCAATATCGAAGCTACGTCCCGATCCGGCGCCAATCACCTGAATCATGGCAGCGCATTCCACATTCGATAGCATGTCCGAAATGGAGGCCTTCTGCACGTTGAGGATCTTGCCTCGAATTGGCAGTAGCGCCTGGAATTCGCTGGAACGCGCCACACGCGCAGTACCCAATGCGCTGTCGCCCTCGACAATGAAGAGTTCAGAACGCCCGACTTCTTTGCTCCGGCAATCAAGCAGCTTGGTAGGAAGCGAGGACGACTCGAGCGCGGTTTTGCGGCGCTGAGTTTCCTTATGCATCCGAGCTGAAACCCTGGACTTCATTTCGTTGACAACTTTTTCAAGAAGCGTCGACGCTTCGGCCTTTTCATTGCGTTTGGTGGATGCCAGGCGCTCGTTCAGCGCCTTTTCGACGACCTTCGTGACAATCTGCCGGACCTGCGAGGTACCAAGAATTTCCTTGGTCTGTCCTTCGAATTGCGGCTCGGCAAGTCGCACGGTGAGCACCGCGGTCAGCCCGGCCATCACATCGTCTTTCTCAATTTTGTCTTTTTGACCGAACTTGAGTTTGCGAGCATTTGCGTGGACGTTCTTGCGGAAAGACTTCAGCAGCGCTTGCTCGAAGCCGGAAATATGCGTTCCGCCTTTAGGCGTGGCAATGATATTCACAAAGCTTTGGATGGTGGTGTCATATCCGATCCCCCAACGCAACGCGACGTCGACCTCGCACACGCGCTGAACATCTTCGATATGGCTCCGCCCGTTCTCGTCGATTACCGGAACCTTCTCGTGGAACGAACCACTGCCATGGACGCGCCACACGTCGGTAACCGATGAATCGCTGCTCAGGTACTCGACGAACTCACTAATGCCGCCGTCGTGCTGGAAGACTTCCTCGTACGGCCCTTCGGCTCCCTCGGTTCCGGCCAGCGCACGTTCGTCGCGCAAGGTGATCCGCAGACCAGGAACCAGGAAAGAGGTCTGACGGGCACGGTTCTGGAGTTCTTCATATGAGAATTTTGCGTCCGACGTGAAGATATGGTCATCTGCCCAATAACGGATACGGGTGCCGGTCACCCCGCGCTTTGCTTTGCCGATGATTTCCGGAACGGTTGCTTTTTCATGAGCGGCGAACGGGGCATCGGCTTTGGGCCGGCCACGATCTGCGAATTTGCCTGGCTCGCCACGGCGGAACTGCATCGAATAGGTTTTGCCGCCGCGATCAACTTCGACGTCTAGCCGGGCCGAAAGAGCATTGACCACCGAAGCTCCTACCCCGTGCAAGCCACCGGAAGCCCCATAGGAGCCGCCGCCGAACTTGCCACCGGCATGCAGTTTGGTAAAGACGACTTCCATGCCGCTCAGACCGGTTTTTGGCTCGATGTCTACGGGAATGCCACGACCGTCATCATGGACCTCGACCGAACCGTCGGCATGCAAGATGACATTGATGGATTGCCCGAAACCGCCGAGCGCCTCGTCGACCGAGTTATCAATGATCTCCCACAGGCAGTGCATCAAGCCGCGAGAGTCGGTAGACCCGATGTACATGCCAGGTCGCTTGCGTACGGCTTCGAGCCCCTCAAGAACGGAGAGATGACGTGCATTGTAATTATCGGCTGAGGCCACGGGGCTGCAATCTCCTACTGACGCGGGAAAAGAATGAACTACATACCATTCTACTCGTTTATGTGTTCGAACTTGGTGCTATCGCCCGGTCGGTAATTCTCCCGAGTCGTCAGCAAAAGTTCTCCACAAGCGCTACGCGGTGAGCGAAAGCGCCCCGATTTAGGGATAAAGTCAAGGCCAAAGCTGGTTGTATAGATTGAACATCGATTTAAGGAGGCTGGCAATGACTACTACTACCACTAGTCGTGAACTAAATGCCCTCGACCGGTGCGACCGATGCGGCGCACAGGCTTATGTACGGGCTGTGCTGGCTTCTAACAGCGGAGAATTACTCTTCTGTGCCCACCACGCACGCTCCGTGGAACCCAAGCTGCGCCCAATCACTTCGGTCTGGCAGGACGAGTCGGCACGACTTTACGAAAAGCCAAAGGTCGACATCAACGACTAAACGAGTGGGACCTATGTCCTATTCAACAGAAGGGTGATCCAGCCGATGCTGGATCACCCTTCTTGCTTTAAGCGCCTGCTTCCCGTGCTACAGCTTAAAAAGAAATGCGGTCGCAGTATCCTCATTAGGGATATTGCGACCGCATGACGTGAAAAATTTAGTCTAGGTAGTCACGCAGAACTTGTGAACGCGATGGGTGGCGCAGCTTCGACATGGTCTTCGACTCGATCTGGCGAATACGCTCACGGGTGACACCGTAAACCTTGCCGATTTCATCTAAGGTCTTCGGCTGACCGTCGGTCAGGCCAAAGCGCATGGCTACAACGCCTGCTTCACGTTCGGACAGGGTGTCCAGAACCGAGTGCAGTTGTTCCTGCAACAGGGTGAAGGAAACCGCATCGGCCGGAACGACCGCTTCGGAGTCTTCGATCAAGTCACCGAACTCAGAGTCGCCATCTTCACCCAGCGGGGTGTGTAGCGAGATTGGTTCGCGACCGTATTTCTGAACTTCAACAACCTTTTCAGGGGTCATATCCAGTTCCTTGGCCAACTCTTCTGGAGTCGGTT
Organism: Glutamicibacter sp. 363; assembly: GCF_052379505.1. NCBI lineage: Bacteria > Bacillati > Actinomycetota > Actinomycetes > Micrococcales > Micrococcaceae > Glutamicibacter > Glutamicibacter sp. 363. The sequence continues at coordinate 250,194 of NZ_JBQSYR010000001.1, forward strand.
CGCGGCCCAGATCCTGAAGCATCTGTCGCTGTACACGTGCCAGCTTATTGATGACTTCAACCATGTGGACCGGGATACGAATGGTACGTGCCTGGTCTGCCATGGCGCGGGTAATGGCCTGGCGGATCCACCACGTCGCGTAGGTGGAGAACTTGAATCCCTTGGTGTAGTCGAACTTCTCGACTGCACGGATCAGACCCAAGTTACCTTCCTGGATCAAGTCCAAGAAGAGCATCCCACGTCCGGTGTAGCGCTTTGCCAGCGAGACAACGAGACGAAGGTTCGCCTCAAGTAGGTGATTCTTTGCGATCTTTCCGTCGTGAATGATCTGCTCGTAGTCCCAGCGCAAGCGCTGGTCGATTGAGCCGTCATCTTTGGAAAGCTTATCGGTAGCGAAAAGCCCTGCTTCGATACGCAGAGCTAAGTCGACTTCCTGCTCTGCGTTCAGCAGTGCGACCTTACCGATCTGCTTCAGGTAGTCCTTGACCGGGTCGGCGGTTGCACCTGCAACCATGACCTGCTGCTGCGGAGCATCATCATCGGCAGAAGACAAGGTGAATCCCTTGGATTCTTCTTCCGGCTTTGCCGAGCCGTCCTTGGCGCCAGCTGCGTCAGCGGCACCCGACTCAGCATCGTCTTCGGACTCTTCAGAACCCTGCTCGACGTCCGACTCCTCGGAAGTTGCAGTCTTCTTTGCGCGAGGCTTAGCCTTCGCACGGGTAGCGCGCTTTTTCGCGACAGGAGTTTCTGCCGTTTCCTCGGCCTCTGCGGCCTCAGCCTCAGTAACCTTACGATTAGCGTTCGTCTCAGAAGATGACACGAATAACCTTTCTAACGATGCGTTCCGGATGCACCTGCCGGTAACACCACTATGACCCTGTCAAGTCCGAATGCGCTGTATCAGTGACTCAACGCGACGGTGGGTACATTGATTACAACGCACCAACCACGTCTAATGTTCCCAAAAACTACGTTTCTGGAACCTAGACAACTCGAACCTAACCGGGTCTGTTTTTTCATTATCCACTAATTCGCCCACAGACACCACTTGACCCGGTCACCCGCGCGTCTGCTAACCCAGCTGGGCACGCCATGCACGCAGTTCGTCCGTAGCCCATTCGGGCATCGATCCGCGATTCATTAGCTCTCGAAGGAGCTGGGCTAGCCGGTAGTCTCCCCGCTCGCTAAGGACTCGATCGATCAAAGCGATGGCCATGGTGCCGCGCCCACGAGCCCATTCGATCCAAGCCAGGATGCACATCAAGGCGTGGCGTTCGCCATCAACTGCAACACCGAGCAGATCACGAGAAACCAACCACAGCCGTTCCAATCGCTTCCAGTCCGGGCTCTGCCACCCTCGCCCCAGGAGGAAATCTGCCAGAGGTTTAACCTGCTCGCCCCCATTGCCAACGCACAATTGTTTGGTCATTTCCATGGTCTGCGCCGTACCGACGCCAGCAAGAAAAGGCAGTACATCACGGACGAGACGAATTCTCAGGCCCGCCAGCATTCGTGCACTGCTCAGCGAACTCGAATGAATGCGTTCTAGTGCTTCATCATCGCTCAGGTTCAGGACTTCTGCCCATTCATCGAGGCTGTCCAGCAGGTCATCGCCAAATGCACCTGTGAGCTCTTGGACTTCTGCCGCGTTAGCCCACGTTGCTATTCCGGTTCCGTCCCAAGGTCGGTCCAACGGAGCAGAACCGGCAAGGACCAGAGACAGGTTGGTTTCTCCCAGCGCGATGTCTGGCCGTGGGAAAGTTACACCGACGTCGCCGTCGTCGTAGTCCCAGACTTTCTCGCGGCAAAGGCACCAGGCTTGTCGCAGTTGAATGCCATGAGGATCAAAGGCTTCTTCGAGTTCGCCGATCATTTGCTGATAGGGAATCTGCTCTGCGATCTTGATGTCTCCCGGTGCGTATACCACTGCGACAACACTGCGCACCTGTGGAAGTCGCCGAAGCAAGCCGAGCACCTGTGCGACCCACGGCCTGCGGTCCACTTCATGAATTTCGCTGGGCAGGTCAACACGAAGCGTCGCTTCGAGGCGTTGCCCAACGATCAGTAGGAGCACCATCGACTTTTGCGGGTGAAAGCCAAGGGCATGGGGAATATAGGCGAGTACGTCATCGCAATCGGACAACGAGAGGGGCTGCCGTTCGGGTGTAGTAGTCATAACCCCACGATGCGCCCCAAGAACTCTTCCGGGCTTCAGTTCAGCGCGCGCTGTGGAGAAGTGCTCCTACTGGGTATTGGCCGGCTGCTCTCTGGCCTTGCGCCGTTCGATCAGCATGAACGTCACCCCGATCGCCGCCATGACAAATTGCACCGACAACGCAATGCGGAAGGCCGGCAAATTGTATAGCTCGCCCACCGACCCGTTGGCCGCATAAAGCCAGTCCATCACGACGCCGACCAGGTAGATGGTGACGAACCCGCCGAAGAACCCACCGGTATTGACCAGCCCAATGGCGGTACCCATGATGTTTGGTGGGTTGAAGGTCCGGGCAAAGTCGAACGCGATAACCGATGAAGGACCACCAGCCGCCACGGCAACGAGCAAAATGATCAGCACCCATAACGGCGCAGCACCAGGCCAGAACAACACGACCGCCCACATGAACACCATGGCTCCAATAACGCCCAGAGCGAAGTTTGAGCGCTTGTGCGGATATCTGGCCGTCAACGCTCCTAGAAGCGGCCCGTATAAGACCGCAACCGCCACGAAAATCGACATCAACCCGGACGCGAAACCACCTTCGAGCCCTTGACCTTGAACCAGGAAGGGGTACCCCCAGGTCAGCAAGAAAACATTGATCATAAAGGAGGTGGTGAAGTGTGTCCAGAACCCGAGCCGGGTTCCGGGTTGCTTCCACGCGGTGGTTAATCGATCACGGGTGCGCATCGGCGCACTCTCGCTCAGATGCGCCCAGCCCGGACCATTGCGAATCAGGGATATGGCGATCAGCAAGCTTGCTAAAGCCAGACCGGACATGACTGAAAATGCCGGGGTCCACCCAAACTGCACCAAGATCAGATGAAAAGGAAAGAGGCTGACTAGTTGTCCAGCCTGCCCAAAGGTTCCTACCAGCTGCGTTAATACCGGAATGCGCGAGCCGGAGAACCACAACGGAAGCAGCTTGAGTACCGAGACGAACACCATCGCGTCGCCCGACCCAACTAGGATTCTTCCGCCTAACCCCATCGGAACGCTGGTTGAAATAGCCAAGAACGCTTGGCCCATAGCCATCAACACCGAACCGGTGATGATCATGACGCGCGGCCCAATCTTGTCCAGCAGCAGGCCTACCGGAACCTGAGCGCCGGCGTAGACAACAAGCTGAACCACCGAAAATGACGCCAGGATTTGAGCGGTGGCATCAAATCTTTCAGTGGCCTGAAGCCCTGCAACACCAAAACTTGTTCGTTGGGACACGGCCGCCATATAGGTAAATATTCCGGCACAAACCACCAACCAAGATCGCGCCGAGTTTAGGTGAGACTGAATCACTGGTCAGGGTCACCCGATGCGGAGTCCGCTCCCCCGGACTTTCCGTTGGCGTTCAACCAGTCGGTGCTGTCCTCGATTGTGGCCAGGAAGTCTTCAACGCTTGCCCCCAGCTCCTCGGCATCTGGCATTTTTTCGTCTTCATCCAACAGCAGCGAACGGCGTTCGTGATCTTGCGCGTGCTCGTCAAAGCGCTTCTCAAAACCGAGCACCATTTGCTTGACTTCGTTGCTGCTTTCGATCTGTTCGGCAAGCTGAGATTCGATCAACCGGGCCGCTTCGCGCAACTTTTCTGTGGGAAGCGCCAGCTTCAGCGCGGCACCCACATGCTCTAAGGCAGCCACGGCAACCGCCGGATATTCGGATTCGGCCAGGTAATGCGGGGTGTGCAACGAATAGCCTACGACGTCGCGGCCCGCGTCATTCAGGCGGATCTCCAAAAGCGCCATCAGCCCCGATGGGGTTTCGGCGGTAGGGGCCCACGTGGAGATATTTTCGGTGAGATCCTTGCGGTTTCCGTGTGCGGTCACTCCCACTGGGCGGGTGTGTGGCACAGGCAGAGGCAGCGACACGGTGCCGGTCACCAGTTGCACGTTGAACGCGTCGATAAAGTTCAGCAACTCGGCGATGGTGCGTTCCCAACGCAGGTCTGGCTCGACTCCGGTGAGGAACCAGAACTTCCGGTCCAGCGCATCGGTCATCAGGTAGATTTCGATGCGCGGCTCCTGATAGCCGGCGAAGTGATCGCCGAGGAAAGACACCCGTGGGCGCTGGGCGCTGTAGACAACAAGCTCATCCGTGTCAAAACTGGCATAGAGTTCAGAATTCAAATTTCCGAAGAGCTCGTTGCATACCAAGTCATGGGCATGGCCTGCGTCGGATGCTCCACGCAACGAAACGTACATCCCTAGACCCTGCAGACTCGGATCGTCCAAGTTAATGCTGACCAGAGTCATCAACGGATCCTTGGACATTCTCACCTCAATCGTTTTCGGTACCGCCAAGCAGAGGCGATTACTTAAAGCTCAAGAACTTATCCTATCCGTTCAGCCTTTCGCTCGCTGTGAAGTATCGCACGCCGAGCTCAAACCTCGGCTAACATCGGGTGTAGGAAACACTCAGCTCACCGGCCCCATCCACCGGTTATTCTCGCGGGCTGAACCGTCCTTAGACCCTACAAAGGCATAGAAGGAATGATTTTGTGATCAACTCCAGTGATCTCACGTTGACCGCCATTGGTGCAGACATCAAACGTAAAAACGCCGACGCCCTTATTTTGGGCGTGCTGAAGAACGGCGACAAGGTATCCATCGCCGCGTCACCGCTCGCGGCAGAAACCACCACCGCTCTGGAACAGTCGCTCACCGCGCTGAACGTTGCCGGTTCTGCAGACGAAGCAACCGTGCTTCCAGCAGTTGACGGCATCAAGGTCAGGACGATCATGTTCATCGGCTTGGGCGTGAAGGATCTCTCCGAGCTCAACGACGAGAAGTTGCGCCGCGCCGCCGGATCGGCAGCACGCCAGCTTTCCCACGCCAAGACCGCGATCTTCGCCTTGCCTGCCGACACACTCGAGCAAGTTTCAGCCGTGGCCGAAGGGATAGCCCTGGGCGCATACCGCTTCGAGAACTTCCGTTCGAAGAAGAACGACAAGCCAGTCCTTGGCGAGGCATTCATCGCCACCGCGGTCGCAACCTCCAAGGATCTGCCTGCCTTGCTCAAGCGCGCCGCGGTTATCGGCCGCGCCGTGCGTGGCACCCGAGATCTGATCAACACCCCGGCCAATATCTTGTACCCGGAAACCTTCGCCACCGCGGTGAAGGACTACTCCAAGTCGCTGCCGTTGAAGGTCACCATCTTTGATGAGAAGCGCCTGACGAAGGAAGGCTTCGGCGGACTGATGGGCGTTGGTGGCGGCTCGGTCCGACAGCCTCGCATGGTCAAGGTCGAGTACTCCCCGGCCAAGGCCGCCAAGCACCTGGCACTGGTGGGCAAGGGCATTACCTTTGACACCGGTGGCATCTCGATTAAGCCAGCCTCGGGCATGCACGCGATGAAGTCCGATATGTCCGGCGCCGCGGCAGTCTTCCACACCATCGCCGCGGTATCGGAGCTTGGCCTCGACGTGAAGGTCACCGCGTGGCTGTGCCTGGCCGAGAACATGCCAGGCGGCGCTTCGACGCGTCCCGGAGACGTGCTGACCATGCTCGGCGGCAAGACTGTCGAAGTGCTCAACACCGACGCCGAAGGGCGCCTGGTCATGGCCGACGGTTTGGTAGCGGCCAGCCAGGAGAATCCGGATGTGGTGATCGACATTGCCACGTTGACCGGTGCACAGATGCTCGCGTTGGGCCTGCGCACCGCCGGTGTCATGGGCAACGAGCAGGTACGTGACGATTTGGTCGCAGCCTCGGATGCAGTGGGCGAGCTCGCCTGGGGCATGCCGCTTCCGGAAGAGCTCCGTCCAAGCATCGATTCTCAGGTCGCCGATCTGGCCAACATTGGCGAGCGCATGGGCGGGATGATGACCGCTGCGGTCTTCCTGGAAGAATTTGTGGGCGAAACCGACGGTCAGAAGATTCCTTGGGCGCACATCGACTTTGCTGGTCCGGCCTTTAACGAGGGCTCGGCGTGGGGCTACACCCCTAAGAACGGCACCGGTTCGCAGGTTCGCACCTTGGTGGCCTACGCCGAGACGATGTCCGGCACCCGCTAGAAATGCCTTTTTCGACACATCCCGGTGCGGGCGAAGTCATAGCCCAATGCGCCGGGATGTGTGCCAAAATACGAGATATGGCCGACTTTTAGCCAACTCAAGATGACTCTGGTGCTTTGACGGTACTAAGGTAAGTTTTGAAACATCACCGGTGAATTTGTTCGCTCGCGCCCCGTGCGAGAGTTAGACCAGTTCACCACCCGATCTCCAGGTCGGCCATGGCCGACCTCACTTAGCTATTACGAGGGAGCGTTCACGTGGCCGATTCGGCAGCAACGCAAGAATTTGATGTCCTCATCCTCGGCGGTGGTTCCGCTGGATACTCGGTCGCTTTACGCGCCATCCAGTTGGGCTTCACCGTTGGATTGATCGAGAAGGAAAAGGTCGGCGGCACCTGCTTGCACACCGGCTGTATCCCAACCAAGGCGTACCTGCACGCAGCAGAGCTCGCCGAAAACGCTCGCGAAGGTGCCAAGTACGGCATCAACTCCTCCCTCGAGTCAATTGACCTGGGCGGAGTACGCAAGTACAAGGACGGCATCGTCGCCGGCAAGCACAAGGGTCTTCAGGGTCTGCTGAAGATGAAGAAGGTCAACGTTATCGAAGGTAGCGGACGACTGGTCTCCAAGGACACCATCGAGGTTGATGGCGTCCCCTACAAGGGCAAGAACATCGTCCTTGCGACCGGTTCGACTTCCAAGACCTTCGGCCTGGAAATCGGTGGCCGCGTGCTGACCAGCACCGAAGCGCTGAACATGGTTGACATGCCAAAGAGCGCCATTGTGCTCGGTGGCGGCGTCATCGGTGTTGAGTTCGCCTCCGTCTGGAAGTCCTTCGGCGTCGACGTGACCATCGTTGAGGGCCTGCCTTCGCTGGTTCCAAACGAAGACCCAGCCATCATCAAGAATCTCGAGCGCTCTTTCAAGAAGCGTGGCATCAAGTTCAACACCGGTGTCTTCTTCGAGAAGGTCGAGCAGGATGCCGACGGCGTCAAGGTCTCCCTAGCTGACGGCAAGACCCTCGAAGCCGAGATCGTCCTCGTTGCCGTCGGCCGTGGCCCGGTCACCGAGAACATGGGCTTCGAAGAGCAGGGCATCACCCTCGATCGCGGTTTCGTGATTCCTAACGAGCGCCTGCACACCGGCGTGGGCAACATCTATGCCATCGGCGACATGGTCCCTGGCGTTCAGTTGGCACACCGCGGTTACCAGCACGGTATCTTTGTCGCCGAAGAAATCGCTGGCCAGAACCCAACCATCGTCGAAGACATCAACATTCCAAAGGTAACTTTCTGCGAGCCAGAAATCGCCTCGGTCGGCTACTCCGAGCCTGCCGCAAAGGAGAAGTTCGGTGAGGACCAGATCGAAACTACCGAGTACAACTTGGCTGGTAACGGCAAGTCCTCGATCTTGGGCACCTCCGGCCTGATCAAGATGGTCCGCGTCAAGAACGGCCCAATCGTGGGCGTTCACGGCATCGGCGGCCGCATCGGCGAGCAGATCGGTGAAGCACAGCTGATCGTGAACTGGGAAGCCTACCCGGAGGATGTTGCACAGCTCATCCATGCACACCCAACGCAGAACGAGTCGCTGGGCGAAGCCGCAATGGCTTTGGCCGGCAAGCCACTTCACGGCTAAATACGCTGTTGGTCACCGGGTAGCGCGTTCACACACGCGCTACCCGGTGCACTAAGCTCGGAGGCAACGCCTCCATTCATCGGTTTCTGGGTGTTCAACCGTTTAAATTGCACACTCAAACCACACTTCAAGCTTGATTTAAGAGGAGATACGGGAAGATGTCTGAGACCGTAAACCTGCCCGCACTGGGTGAAAGCGTTACCGAGGGTACGGTAACCCGATGGCTGAAACAGGTCGGCGACCGCGTTGAGGTTGATGAGCCGTTGGTGGAAGTTTCCACCGATAAGGTCGACACCGAGGTTCCATCACCTGTCGCTGGTGTTATCGAAGAAATTTTCGTCGCCGAAGATGAGGAAGCCGAAGTAGGCGCTCCTCTGGTTCGTATCGGTGATGGCTCGGGTTCCGACGCCGCTGCACCGGAAGCCCCTGCAGCCGAAGAGGCACCTGCGGCCGAAGAGGCGCCTGCGGCCAAGGAGGAAGCTCCTGCTGCTCCAGCGGCCGAAGAAGCCCCTGCCGCAGCACCTGCTGCAGCAGACTCCGCTTCGGGCACCGAGGTCACCCTCCCAGCTCTGGGCGAATCGGTCACCGAAGGTACCGTCACCCGCTGGTTGAAGGAAGTTGGCGAAGAAGTCGCCGTAGACGAGCCACTGCTCGAGGTCTCCACCGACAAGGTAGACACCGAAGTTCCTTCACCAGTTGCCGGCACCCTGCTGGAAATCCGTGTTGCTGAAGACGACACCGCTGAAGTTGGTGCCGTTCTTGCAGTGATCGGCGCTGCGGGCGCTGCTCCGGCTGCCAAGGAAGAAGCTCCAGCCGCTCCAGCACCAGCTGCCAAGGAAGAGGCTCCTGCCGCTCCAGCACCAGCTGCCAAGGAAGAGGCTCCTGCCGCTCCAGCACCAGCTGCCAAGGAAGAAGCTCCAGCCGCTCCAGCACCAGCTGCCAAGGAAGAGGCTCCTGCCGCTGCTCCTGCTCCTGCTCCTGCTGCCGAGAACAACAGTGATGCAGGCTACGTCACCCCGTTGGTGCGTCGTTTGGCCAACCAGCACGAAATCGACATCGCTTCCGTCAAGGGCACCGGCGTTGGTGGACGTATCCGCAAGCAAGACGTTCTTGACGCAGTAGCTGCCAAGGAAGCCGCCGCTGCACCGGCTGCTGCTCCTGCCGCTCCTGCTGCTGCTAAGCCGGCCGCCCCGGTTGTCGAGGCATCCTCGTTGCGCGGTACCTCCGAGAAGGCTCCACGTATCCGTCAGGTAATCGCCCGTCGTATGCGTGAGTCCCTAGAGGTCTCCACCCAGCTGACTCAGGTTCACGAGATTGACATGACCCGCGTGGTCAAGCTGCGCGCTTCTGCCAAGAATAATTTCAAGGCAGTCAATGGCGTCAACCTGACCTACCTGCCATTCATCGCTAAGGCAGTTGCCGAAGCCTTGAAGGCTCACCCGAAGCTGAACGCCGAGTACAACGAAGAGACTCAGCAGATCACGTACCACAATGCCGAGCATCTGGCGTTTGCGGTAGACACCGACAAGGGCCTGCTGGTTCCTGTTGTGTCGAACGCTGGCGATCTGAACCTGGCTGGCATGGCTTCGCGTATTGCCGACGTCGCAGAGCGCACCCGCACCAACAAGATTGGTCCGGATGAGCTTTCCGGTGGCACCTTCTCGATCACCAACATCGGCTCGGTCGGAGCACTGTTCGATACCCCGATCATCAACCAGCCACAGGTAGCAATCCTGGGTACCGGTGCGATTGTGAAGCGTCCAATGGTCATCACCGATGCCGATGGCAATGATTCGATCGCCATCCGTCACATGATGTACCTATGCCTGACCTATGATCACCGTCTGGTTGACGGCGCCGATGCAGGTCGATTCCTGCAGACTCTCAAGGCCCGTCTTGAGGGTGGCGCTTTCGAAGGCGACCTGGGTCTGTAAAGTCGTCGATCGACTTTCACAAGCGAGGTAAACGATCGCCCCTTCCGTTCATTCGGGAGGGGCGATCGTCGTTTCTACAATTCGTCGAAAATCAATTAGGCTGGAGCCATGGACTTCCTAACTCTTATCCTTGTTTTCTTGCACATCCTCGGTGCGGCAGCGATCTTCGGTGGCTGGCTGGCAAACTTCAAGACCCCTACCGTGAATGTTTGGCAGTGGTACGGCGCGATTGCTCAGCTAATTACCGGTTTGGCTCTCGTTGGCATGGCCGAAGCAGGCGATGGCGACGTGAACCACATGAAGATTGGCGTCAAGGTTGTCATCGCTATCGCCATTCTCGTAGCGGCATTCATCGGTCGTAAGAAGGTCAAGGCCGGCGAAGAGGTTTCGACCGGGATTGCGCACGCAACCGGCGGCCTGGCATTGATCAATATCGCGATCGCCACTCTCTGGGTCTAAGCTACAAGACAGTCTTGCAGCTCCACGCAAAGGCGAGGCAACCCGAAGGCAATTTGGGTTACCTCGCCTTTGTCATGCCTCGCGGCTGAGCACCTTTCCAATTTTCCATTTCCCCTCAATCAGCTTCAGTTCCACTTCGATACGTTCCCGCGTGCCACGGGCCACCTGATGGACCACACGGTTCACTGAATCCACATAGTCGTAGGCTTCCTGAGTGGATGTCGCACGTAGTATCACGGTGTCTGGTTGCGCACGGGCAGTCACCGAGATGCCTTCCAAGCGGGTAGCTAGTCCATTGATTCCCAGCTTCAGCGACTCCAAGCGTTCGAGCGTTTGCTGGTCTCTTTTGAATTGCTCGGAGGCGGGCGGATAAATCGCTGACAATGCTTTGAGGTCCTCGGTCTCTAAGGCCGCATCCCGTTCGCGTGAAAGCTTGATGAAACTGGCTATTACCGTCTCAGCGGAGAACGCGCAGGCAGGAACCACGGCTCCGTCGAGGATCCGGCATGGTTCACGCCGTTCCTGTGTTTGCGACAGAGACCCCGTCTCCGATTGCCCGCGCTCCCCCACTAGATTTACACCGAGAAAGCTCGCACCCACGAGCATTGCCCCTCCAGCGACAGCCAGCAAGACCTTGCCACGTCCTGGGGTTCGGCGTAGTTCATGCATACGCCACTCGGGTGTGCCAAGATCTCTTTGACTCTTCTCCGTCTTGGGTCTTCTTGGCCGCTTGCGCCGACGCCGGCCGAGCGCCTCGCTAGGGTGAACTGTGGCCATTAGATGAGTCGATTCTACCGGTGTGCACTGTTCCCAATTGATGGCTTCAGCCTGCGCCGCAGCGAAGAGCGTCCGGGCGAATTGCTCCGCTGTCGGCCTCTGCTCCGGATCTTGATGCAGAGAATCAAGCAGCAGCTCATGGATCAGGGTGGGCACCGCCGGGAAGATGACCGTGACCGGCGGGCGCATATTCGGTTCGGAAGGAGCGGTTCCTTCAAGCAGGAACCAGAGGCACGCACCTAAGGAATAAACGTCCTGCTCACCGAGGCGCCCCTCTGGTTCGCGCGCGGAAACCTCAGGCGCCATAAACCCCGGAGTACCCGACCCGGGTGTCTCATCGATACCGGTTCGGCTTTCTTGAAAATCGCCTAATTTCGGCATTCCATCGGCTGTCAACAACACGTTGCCAGCCGAGACATCGCCGTGAATTTGCCCAGTGGAGTGCAAGGCGGCCAGAGTCTGGGCTATCGGCGCCAAAGCTGTGACGCACTCTCCGAGTGAAAATGGTGCGCGTTCTTCGAGAAGTTGAGCCAGGCTTCCGCCGGGACAGTACTCCATCAGAATCCCCTCGCCCAACTGTGTCGAAAGGGTGCCGTAAAAATCTATGACATATTTCCTTGCGGATTCGACCTGCTGCTGACGCAGCGAACAGATACTTTCGGCGTTTGTAGAAAGCTTCAACACCATGTAGCTCTGATCCGAGTCACGGCGCATTAACCAAATTTTGCAGGGTGACTTGGCCTTTAATGGACGAACCGTCACATATCCGGGGCAAGTTGGCCAGGCCAACAGATTGTTTGAATCATTCATGTTCCAGTTCTAACGCAAAGAACAGATTCTCGCCTCGGTTATCCACAGCTCAGCGCCTCTCAGCCAATTAGCGGGGCCTGTTGCAAAAGGCGTATGGTAACCACTATGGCGATCGAATTCGAACGAGTCGGACTCGGCACGGAGCTAATTCCATATTTGCAAGCGTGGGATTACCAGCAAAATTTGCACGATGCTGTAGCGGCCGATGAACAGACCCCGCGAGTCCTGTTTCTTGAACACGAGGCGGTATATACCGCCGGCAAAAGGACCGAACCTGAAGACTTACCCCTAGATGGCACCCCCGTTGTTGACGTTGACCGTGGCGGGAAACTGACCTGGCATGGCCCCGGACAGCTCATCGGCTACCCGATCGTGAAGCTGAAGAAAATCAGCGCGATACGTCTGTATGTGGAGACCCTCGAAGAAGCGTTGATTAACGTCATAGATGAAATGGGCATCCCCACCGTTCAAGTCAAGGGGCGTTCAGGCGTCTGGGTCCCAGGCAAGAACGGCGAAGAAGATCGAAAGATAGCCGCCATTGGCATCCGCATCACCCGTGGAGTCACCATGCACGGTTTTGCGCTCAATTGCTCAAACGATCTGGCCGCCTACGACCAGATCATTCCCTGCGGAATTACCGATGCCGGCGTAACCACGATCTCCGAACAACTAGGCCAGACGGTCTCCCCCAACGATGTCGTTGAGCGGGTGCAAGAGGAACTTGAACGTCTCCTCTCGCCACAAGTCGTCTAAGCAAATATTACTAACGTAGAAGGACCCTCCAATGAGCATTGAACCTGAAGGCCGTCGACTGCTGCGCGTCGAAAAGCGCAACGCCCAGACGCCAGTTGAGCGCAAGCCCGAGTGGATCCGCGCCGAACTCAAGATCGGCCCCGAATATGTGGGCCTGAAAAATTTGGTGCAGTCCGAAGGCCTCCACACAGTATGTGAAGAAGCTGGCTGCCCCAATATTTTCGAATGCTGGGAAGACCGCGAGGCATCGTTCCTTATCGGCGGTTCCGAATGCACCCGTCGTTGCGACTTCTGCCAGATTGACACCGGAAAGCCTGCTGCACTAGATCGCTCAGAGCCATTCAAGGTGGCCATGAGCGTGAAGAAGATGGATCTGCGTTACGCAACCGTCACCGGCGTGGCCCGCGATGATCTCGAAGATGAAGGTGTCTGGCTGTACGCCGAAACAGTACGCCAGATCCACAAGATGAACCCGAGTACCGGAGTCGAGTTGCTCATCCCCGACTTCTCCGGAAAACCCGATAACCTCGACGCCATTTGCGATTCGAAGCCTGAAGTCTACGCACACAATGTGGAAACCGTCCCGCGTATTTTCAAGCGCATCCGTCCGGCTTTCCGCTACGAACGCTCCATGGATGTCATCACCCACGGTCGGAACCGCGGCTTGATCACCAAGTCGAACTTGATTCTGGGCATGGGCGAAACGCGTGAGGAGATTTCCGAAGCTATGCGCGACCTGCATGAGGCGGGCTGCGATTTGCTGACGATCACTCAGTACCTACGCCCAACCGAACGTCACCTTCCGGTCGACCGCTGGGTCAAGCCGCAGGAATTCTTGGAGCTGCAGCAAGAAGCCGAGGAACTCGGTTTTGCCGGCGTCATGTCCGGACCATTGGTTCGTTCCTCATACCGCGCGGGACGACTCTGGGCTGGAGCCATGCGCAAAAAGGGTCGCGAGATCCCAGAGTCCCTTTCCCACATCGAATCCTCGGGTACTACCCGTCAGGAAGCTGCTTCGCTGCTTAACCGCTGAGCCCAACTCCATGTTCAAGCATTCGGATCCAATTGCCGTAAAACCCGGCGATTGGGTCCGAATTCATGTTGTGCAGCGCACCGCGCGGACTCTTCGGATTCGCCCGGAATTCCTCGAAAGAAAAATAAGCCAGTCAGATCGCGTAGAATTGAAGCACTATGGCCAAAAACTCCGATAACGATGCGGCCGCGCAACAGAAGCGTGGTCTGTTTTCGCGTAAACCAAAAGCTGAAAAACAAAATAAAGAGCCCGGGCGCCTAAAGCAAATGGTGCAGGTCTTCCAGATGACCCGCCGTAACGATCCGATGGTCGTTTGGTGGATGGTCTTGGCCTTCCTTGGCGTCATTGCCGTTGGACTGATCATCGGTATCTTGATCAACAACTGGATCACGTTGCTAATTATCGCGATCCCTCTTGGCTTGCTCGCCGCCCTGTTCATCATGTCCCGTCGGGCCGAGAAGGCCGCGTTCGCGCAGCTTGAAGGCCGTCCGGGTGCCGCTGGCGCGGCGATGAGCGTACTGCGTCGCGGCTGGATCTTGAAGGATGAGCCAGTCGCGTTCAACCGCCACCAGGATCTGGTGTTCTTGGCGGTTGGCCGTCCCGGCGTTGTGCTGGTCACCGAAGGCCCAAGCAGCCGCGTGCGTGATCTGGTGGCGTCCGAACGCAAGCGTATTGCTCGCGTTCTGCCGAATGTTCCGATCCACGTGATCAACGCCGGACAGGACGAGGACCAGACCGATCTGGTAGAAGTCAGCAAGAAGATGAAGAAGCTTCCGAAGGCAATCACCAAGCTGGAGATCAGCGCGGTAGACAAGCGACTAACCACGCTTACCGCCAACCGCCTGCCGATTCCCAAGGGCATCGACCCAAACCGAGCACGCCCTAACCGCCGAGCTCGCTAAACAGGCATAAAGAAAACCGCACTAGCTCGCTAGTGCGGTTTTCTTTATGCCTGGATTCTTGAACGCGGACTAGCGGATATTCACCAGTACGCTTTTTCCTGCCCGGTCGTGGAAGCCGCGCTGATCCGCGCCCGAGAACAGAACCGGAATCACCAAGCACAACAGCACCGATCGAATGACCCCGGTGAGCGGCTTGATCGCCGTGCCATCCATGGATTGAACTTGCAGCCCAAAGGTCCGATGCCCAATACTGTGGCCGGTGAAGCCAACGGCAATCATCTGGCCGGCACAGAACAATGCGAGCGTGGCGAGGTCGTTCAAGTTGAACAGCCACCAGCTCAGCAACATGGATAGTCCCCAGTCCACGCATAACGCGCCGAGCCGACGCGGCAACCGGCCGATCGCCCCAGGCCCTTTTTCCGGTCGTCCCAAGCGCTGGCCCGGCCATTCTTGCGAGTTTAATTGCGGGGGGCCTTCGAGCCACGAGCTAAAGTCTTTGCGTTCCACATAACTAGTGTATCTGGGCGATCTGTGTGAATCTCATCAGTTTGTTACGCATCACAAAGCCACTACTGACCCGGTACGACGCGCCCGTACTCGCGCTTTGTAACGTAGCCGAAACAATCGAGACACCATTCAGAAACGGTTTCTAGGTAGGATTACTTGGTAAGCAAGAGAACTGATCAGATCAATTCGTATGATCGTTCCGTTTACCAAACCAATAACTCAACAGGGAGTCACCTGCACATGTTTACCAGCCCAGAAGAAGTCTTGGCATATATTGCCGAAGAGGACATCAAATTCGTTGACATCCGCTTCACCGATCTACCAGGTGTCCAGCAGCACTTCAACGTTCCGGCGAAGTCCGTGGATGCAGACTTCTTCGTCAACGGCCAGCTCTTCGATGGTTCGTCCATTCGCGGTTTCGCTGGCATCTCTGATTCCGACATGCAACTGATCCCTGACGTCACCACCGGCTTCGTCGATCCGTTCCGTATCGAAAAGACCCTGGCCTTCAACTTCTCGATCATCAACCCACGCACCGGTGAGCCTTACCACCGCGATCCGCGTGGCGTAGCCGAGCGCGCCGAAGCCTACCTGGAATCGACCGGCATCGCCGACACCGCAGTCTTCGCACCAGAGGCCGAATTCTTCATCTTCGAAGACGTCCGCTACGAATCCACCCCACAGGGTGCCTTCTACAAGGTCGACTCGGACGAGGCGCCTTGGAACACCGGCCGCAAGGAAGAGGGCGGCAACCAGGGCTACAAGACCCCTTACAAGGGTGGCTACTTCCCAGTGTCGCCAACCGACAAGCAGGCCGACCTGCGCGATGCGATCTGCGTCGAGCTGGACAACGTTGGCCTCGAAGTCGAACGCAGCCACCACGAGGTTGGCGCAGCCGGCCAAGCCGAGATCAACTACAAGTTCAACACCATGGTCCACGCGGCCGACGAGCTGATGCTCTTCAAGTACGTCGTGAAGAACGTTGCCGATGCTTGGGGCAAGTCCGCCACCTTCATGCCAAAGCCGGTCTTCGGCGATAACGGCTCGGGCATGCACGTGCACCAGTCGCTGTGGGCCAACGGCGATCCGCTGTTCTACGACGAAAAGGGCTACGCAGGTCTGTCCGATACCGCTCGTTGGTACATCGGCGGCCTGCTGAAGCACGCTTCTGCCGTGTTGGCATTCACCAACCCAACGGTGAACTCCTACCGCCGTCTGGTCAAGGGCTACGAAGCACCGGTCAACATGGTGTACTCGCAGGGCAACCGCTCCGCAGGTATCCGTATTCCAATCACCGGCTCGAACCCTAAGGCTAAGCGCATCGAGTTCCGTGCACCGGATGCTTCCTCGAACCCTTACCTCGCCTTCGCGGCTCAGCTGATGGCAGGCCTGGACGGCATCAAGAACCGCATCGAGCCTTCGGACCCAATCGACAAGGACCTCTACGAGCTTCCTGCCGAGGAAGCCAAGGACATCCAGCGCGCGCCAGAAAGCCTGGAAGAGGCTCTGAAGGCATTGGAGGCCGACTACGAGTTCCTGCTCGAAGGTGGGGTATTCACCGAGGACCTGATCCGCACCTGGGTCGAGTACAAGCGTGAAAACGAAATCAAGCCACTGAGCCTGCGCCCGAACCCATACGAGTTCGAGCTCTACTACGGTTGCTAATTCCGCCACGGATCAACTGAACCGCTAGGAATGCAAAACCTGTCCCGTGGGCCATCTTGGTCCACGGGACAGGTTTTTGTCGTGTCGCCGCCTTAACGGATCGATGGCCGATATCGCGGATCCGGTCTAGCCTTGGGCTATGGATACATCGAACTGGCTCCCCGTCAAACGTGCCGATGGGGAAACCGTAGGATACCTGGAACCACTTGTTGCGTCCTACGATCGGGTCTGCCCGAGATCTGTTTTGGGCCATGCGGTGCTCGATTCGTGCGATTATTTCCAGGGTGAAGCGTTGTTGACCGAGCGTGGCATCGGCGAGCTCATGAACCATTGGATGCTCCGCAATGCCACGTCGGACGGGCACGGTCCGCTGTCTATTCTCGAAGTTTCCCCAGCAGGTATCGTCGTGGCCGACGCGCTTCTGACCAAGGCGCTGGCGCCAACCGAAAGAATTCACCTGGCATGGCCCGATATTGATGCCGCTCTGGTTCCCTACCCGCTGGACTAGTAGCGCGTCTTGTCAACCTTGTCGGCCCATTCGGCGAAGACCGATGCAGCATCGGTCGAAGGAACATGGGTGAAAGGGATCAGTCGTTGCCCCATCGGTTTGTCCAGTTCCGTGTAAATGAGTTCGTCATCAAATCCGATGCGAGCGGCATCTTGGCGCGTGTTTGCGTAATACACATGCTTAAACCGCGACCAGTAAATCGCACCGAGGCACATGGGACATGGCTCGCAACTGGTATAGAGCTCGCACTCGGACAGGTCGAAGCTTTTAAGCTTCGCCCCGGCATTGCGGATCGCGATCACCTCGGCATGGGCTGTCGGATCGTTCATCCCGAGCACCATATTATTGCCCGTCGCGATCACCGCACCGTCGAGTACGATCACAGCCCCGAAAGGCCCTCCCTGATTGGCTTGCATCCCCTGACGCGACAGAGCGACCGCCTCGTCGAAAAATCGTTCGTCCATAGTTGCACCGCTTTCTACCTGCCTGAACCGCACCGATTCCCGAATGTTGCATCCAACGGTGGCTCAATTGCCAGTCTAGGGAGGTTCACCGGCTATTGGTAGAGCCGGACGTACTGCTGCCGCTCGCCCTCGAGCTGCCAGGCATTCGGAGCGCCTTGAAGTACCGGTAGCGAGCAATCAGTTGGGCGGCTCTGAGCAAGGGGAACAGCCCGCGCCAAGGCTGCACGTCGGCAGGCCTGGTCAATGACCTGATCGTGAGGAAGTTTCCGCCGGTACGTTGTTCGAGGACGAAGCACTCTTCGCCGCTAACCGGATGCCCCGCCAAGGTCCGGTAAGCGAAGCCGACTCGCTGAGTCGTTTCAACAACGGAGATCACTTCCACGGGTTCAAGGATCCTAGCCCCTGGCAAATCGACCCTGATGACCGGGCGCTGCCCAACGGCAACAGGCAGCGCAGGAAGCACGCTGAATCCGCTGCGGGTTTTGATCCCCCAGCGCAGCACCTGTTCCGAAGCCCAGCGCCAATGACGCTCCCCCGCACCGATCCGGACCGTTTTCTCCCAGCGTAGATGGCCAAAACCACTGGCTTGCCAGATCTGGCTCTCGGGAGTCGTTAACGACGCGGGAGCAGGTGGGTCCGAGCCCACCATTAATCTTCAAAACCGTAGAAGAGCTGTTCAAAGATTGCACGCGAATGCCTGGTGGCACGCAGGTAGTCCTCTTCCAATGCCGGACCTTGATTGGCCTCGTAGCCGCACCAGCGTGCCACTGCCTCCATATCCCTGGCCGAGCGTGGCAGCACATCGCTAGAACGTCCGGAGGTAATGATCTCGGCGCTTCGAATCCGTGTAGCCAAGGACCAGGTGAAGTCCAAGAGCTCGGCTTCTTCTTCGCTGATCAGCTCCAATCCGGCCATGGCATCCAATGCCTTGCGCGTGGCCGGAGTGCGCAGCGATGGATGTTTCCATGCGTAGCGCAGTTGATAAAACTGGACTAGCCATTCAATATCGGAAAGCGAGCCCCTGCCAAGTTTCAGATGCCGGTTGGGATCGGCACCGCGAGGCAGTCTTTCGGACTCGACGCGAGCCTTGATCTTTCGAATGTCCTTCATCTGGCCCTCGTCGAGCCCCTTGCCGTAGCGTACCGGCTCGATAAGCTGGATGAAGTCCGCAGCAAGTTGCGCGTCGCCGGCAAATGGGCGGGCCCGTTGCAGAGCTTGGCGTTCCCAGACTTCCACCCAACGCTCGTAGTACTGGGCATAGGCGTCAAGCGAACGAACCAGCATCCCTGCTCGCCCTTCGGGACGAAGATCGGAATCGACTTGGAGCTTCACTTCTGCGGGAATGGCCGGCTTGAGCGGCTTGTTGCTCCAGGAGGTCAGCTCGGTCACCACGCGCAAGGCCTGTTCTTGGGACTCTTGGGCGCTGGTGCCGTCAACGGGACGCTGCACGAAGAGCACGTCGGCGTCCGAACCGTAGCCGATCTCCTCCCCGCCTTGCCGGCCCATGGCGATGACGGTGATGATCGCATGCACTCCATGCTTTTGCTGGTCCGCCGCGAGCAGCACCTTCAAAATTCCATCGATCATGTTTCCGTCGATATTCGACAGCGCCTCACCGACTTGCGAGACGTTCAGCAGACCCGCTCCGTCCGCCAGCGCAACGCGCAAGAACTCGCGACGGCGCACCAAACGGATTTGCCGGATCGCCGCCTCGGGCTGTTTGGTGCGCTGGATGATCGAGGCGTTCTGCTGCTGCAGGCTCTGGTAGGTCTGCGGCGCCAACGCGCTGTTCGAGCCCAGCCACGCGGCCGCCGCCGGCTCGTTGGCCAGCAGATCGGTCAAGAACCGTGTGTTTGACAGCAGGTGGCTCAAACGCTCGGCCGCCGCATTGGTATCGCGCAGCATGCCCAGGAACCACGGAGACTTCCCCAAGGCCTCGCTGAGCCTGCGGAACCCCAGCAGACCGGCGTCCGGGTCCACTCCCCGTGCGAACCAATCCAGGAGCACCGGCAGCAGCTGCCGCTGCAGTGAGGACCGGCGCGAGACTCCCCCGGTCAACGCCTCGATATGGCGCATCGCCGCCTTCGGATCCAAATAGCCCAGGGCACGCAGACGTGCCTGCGCGGACTCCGGGGTCAGGCGCACCTGGTCTGCCGAGAGATTCGAGCTGGTGACCAGCAGCGGGCGGTAGAAGATGCGTTCGTGCAGCGAACGGACGAGGCGTTTGGTCTCATTCCACCGGCGCAAAAGCTTTTCAGGGTTCGTGGCCTGCAGGTCACCGGCCCCGCGCACCGCCCGAGCCAGCACCCGCTGAGCGCCCTCAACGCGTGGCATCAGGTGCGTACGGCGCAGCTGGCTAAGTTGGATTCGGTGTTCTAGCAGACGCAGGTAACGGTAAGACTCGTCAAAGTTTCTCGCATCTTCGCGGCTGATGTATCCGATCTCGCTCATCGCCCGGATCGCCAGCGTGGTCGTCGGCACCTGGATCTCGGGATCCACGCGTCCGTGGACCAATTGCAGAAGCTGCACGGTGAATTCCACGTCGCGCAGTCCGCCGGGCCCCAACTTGATTTGCCAAGGAACTTCTTCCTTGTCGATGTGGTCGCTCACCCGCCGACGCATGGACTGCACGGATTCAACGAAGCCTTCGCGCTCCGAGCTGGACCAGATCATCGGGGAGACCATGCGCTCATAAGAACGTCCAAGTTCCGGGTCCCCGGCAATGGCCCGCGCCTTGAGCAGCGCCTGGAACTCCCAGGAGTGCGCCCACCGGTTGTAATAGGCTTCGTGTGACGACAAAGTCCGGGTCAGGGCCCCGTCCTTGCCTTCCGGACGCAAGTTCGCGTCCACTTCCCAGAGCATCGGTTCGGGACCAGGGACCATAATTGCACGAGCCGTATTGCCGCACAGTACGGTGGCGATGGCGGATGCGAGGTCCTCATCCAGGTTCGGGGTGCTGCCGTGCACATAGATCACGTCTACATCTGAAATGTAGTTCAATTCCCGAGCACCGCATTTACCCATGCCGATGATGGAAAGCTTGACGCTATCTACATCTTCCGAGGTGTACTGCTCGGAGGCTTCGGCGCGTGCGATTGCCAGTGCGCCTTCGAGCACCGCACCAGCCATATCTGCGAGTTCGGCGGCAACTAGGGGAAGAATTTCCTGCGGATCCGCGGCGCCAAGGTCTCGGTACGCCAAAGACAGCAGCGCCTTACGGTAACTCGCACGTAATTTCTGCCGCGCTTCGGCCCCAATGCACGATGATATCCAGTGTTCGTTGGCGGTACGCGTAGCGCCAACCGAGTCAAGCATGGCACTACGTAGGGATTCGAGCCCGACAGGCCGAAAGGTTTTGCTCGGCGCCTGGCTGACTACCGCCAAGGCCTCTGGGCAGCGGATCAAGAACTCACCCAGGGCCGAAGAGCTGCCGAGCAGTCGAACCATTGCCAAGCAGGTATCTGGCTGTCGAAAAATCTCAGCGGCTTCGGGGTGACGATCCACAAGCCTGAGCGCCAGCAGAAGTGCCTGGTCGGGATCTGGCGCGTGCGCCATCATCCTCACGATGAGAACCGGATCAACGTTCGCCAGTGCTTCTGCTTCAAGGAACTTCTTGGCGCGTTCGGTATCGCTGAATCCAGCGTTGATCAGTGCCCGTGAGGATACTTCTGCCATATTTTTCGTGTGTCTCCCACTTGCCGCCACGTCGTGGACGTGGCGTACTCCTTAGAGGATTCCCAGATACTTGTTGAGCTCGTAGGGCGTGATGACCTGACGGTATTCTTCCCACTCGGCTCGTTTATTTGCCAAGAAGGAGTTGAAAACCTGTTCGCCAAGCACCTCTGCCATCAGCTCGGATTCTTCCATGGACTTCAGCGCATCGTGCAGCGTGCCAGGCAGCGGGACGTGGCCCGAGGCGCGGCGTTCTGCGGTGGACAGTGCCCAGACGTCGTCCTCGGTCGGCTCCTCCAGTTCGTATCCCTCACGGATGCCCTTCAGCCCGGCGCCAAGCAGGGTTGCGTAGGCCAGGTAGGGGTTCGCGGCGGAATCGATGCCGCGGTATTCCACGCGGGCGCTCTGACCCTTGCCTGGTTTGTACAGCGGCACGCGGACCAAAGCGGAACGGTTGTTGTGGCCCCACGAACGGTAGCTTGGAGCTTCACCGCCGCCCCAGAGCCGCTTGTAGGAATTCACGTACTGGTTGGTGATCGCGGTCATCTCGGGAGCATGGTGCAAAATGCCGGCGATGAATGAACGAGCTACGTCGGAGAGCTGGTACTCGCGGCCGGCCTCGAAAAATGCATTCGCGTCGCCCTCGAACAACGAGAAGTGCGTGTGCATTCCGCTGCCTGGCTGGTCCGCAAACGGCTTGGGCATGAAGGTGGCGTGGATGCCCTTCTGCATGGCCATTTCCTTGATGACGGTGCGGAAGGTCATGATGTTGTCGGCGGTCTGCAGTGCATCTGCATAGCGCAGATCAATTTCGTTCTGCCCTGGCCCGGTCTCGTGGTGCGAGAACTCGACCGAAATTCCCAAGGCTTCCAAGGTAGTCACCGAGGCGCGACGGAAATCTTGGCCCACGCCATCGGGCACGTGGTCGAAGTAGCCGCCATTGTCTATCGGCTGCGGGCGGCCCTGCTCATCGAGCTTGCTGTTCTCCAGCAGATAGAACTCGATCTCCGGGTGCGTGTAGCAGGTGAATCCCATGTCGGCCGCTTCGGTCAGCTGGCGCTTGAGCACCTGGCGGGGATCCGCGCTGGAAGGCTGGCCTTCGGGGGTGAGGATGTCGCAGAACATGCGGCTGGTGGGTTCGACTTCACCACGCCACGGCAAAATCTGGAAGGTCGCCGGATCCGGCTGCAGCAGCATATCTGATTCCGAGATGCGCGACAGCCCGTCGATCGAGGAGCCGTCAAAACCCAGGCCCTCTTCGAAGGCGTCTTCAACTTCGGCCGGGGCCAACGCTACAGACTTCAAGGAACCGACTACGTCGGTAAACCACATACGCACGAACCGAACGTCACGTTCTTCAATGGTGCGCAGCACGAATTCCTGCTGACGATCCATAATTCACCGCCTCAAAATCTTTGATTCCCGCACTGATCACAGCCGGGAGTTAAACAACCTGAAGCAAGACTATACGTTTTGGGCCTCAATCTCTGCCACGCACCGCTGGGTGCAAGTGCGATAAGGTTTTTCTATGCCCCAACCATATCTTTCCGACCCTGACAAAGGCCCTTCCCGCATTCGGGTTCACCATTTACAGCAGGCAAAAGAGCATGGCGAAAAATTCGCCATGTTAACCGCATATGACGTCATGATGGCCGAGATCTTCGACCAAGCAGGCATCGA
The DNA here is from genome assembly GCF_052379505.1 of Glutamicibacter sp. 363. Lineage (NCBI taxonomy): Bacteria > Bacillati > Actinomycetota > Actinomycetes > Micrococcales > Micrococcaceae > Glutamicibacter > Glutamicibacter sp. 363. Next base: position 273,219 of record NZ_JBQSYR010000001.1, read on the forward strand.
GCTGCTCCTCGTAGGCGACTCAGCGGCCAACACCGTGGTTGGCTACGACTCCACCTTGCCTATTACCGTGGACGAAATGATCGTCTTCACCAAGGCCGTCGCCAATGGTGCCAAGCGCGCTCTGGTCGTAGCCGATCTTCCATTTGGTTCCTACGAGCAGTCCCCGCAGCAAGCGGTAGCCACCGCGGTTCGGCTCATGAAGGAGGGCGGCGCCCAGGCCGTGAAGGTTGAAGGGGGCCATCAGTTCGCCGAACATGTTCAAGCGATGGTGCTTGCCGGAGTTCCGGTCATCGGACATATCGGATTCACCCCGCAATCCGAGCATGCCCTGGGCGGCTACCGTGTTCAAGGACGCGGAGACGGCGCCGCGGAGATGATCTCGGATGCCCAGGCGCTAGAGCGTGCCGGCGCTTTTGCGGTCCTCATGGAAATGGTGCCTAGCCCTGTGGCGGCCAAGGTCGATGCGGCTCTGCGGGTGCCAACCATTGGCATCGGCGCAGGAAACGGGACCACCGGACAGGTCCTTGTCTGGCAGGACCTCCTGGGGCTGGGGGCTCACCGCACCCCGCGATTCGTGAAGCAGTACGCCGATCTTCGCTCGGTGATTTCCGCCGCCGTCGGCGAATACCACCGGGACGTCGTGAGCGGCGCATTCCCCTCGGCCGAGTACGAGTTCAAGGACTAGCAAGTTCCACGGCCGTCACACTGGACCCGGGTGCAAGGAATCAATTTCCCTCGCACCCGGGTCCAGTTCGTTATTCGTCTTCTTCGTCTTCGGCATCCCAGGCTTCGTTGCGGGCCTGCACCTTGGACATCGCGTTGCGTGCCGCATCCTCGGTATCGTAGGGGCCGAGAAGCTGGGTCCAGTCGGACTGCGGTCCCTTCTCGATGCCGCCGGTCGATACGTTGTACCAATATTTGCCTTCACCGGGGGTGGCGCTCTGGCTCACGGTCAGCTCCTAGGTTCGATTGCTGTTGCTGACTCCACGCTAGCTCAATCTCACGCATATCGGTGGCTTCAGAAAAGCGATGTTGGGCTAGCTGCGTAGTTAGAGTGTTTATATGGCTACTGTTGCAACTGCACCACTTGGAACCCTGACCCCTGGCACGATCTCACCGGAGCTCTTCGTCCCGGCGCATATCGAACGACCCGAATATGTGGGCAAGAAGGAACCGGCGAAAAGCACGGCCTCGGAAGTTAAAAGTCCTGAAGTGATCGAGCGAATCCGCATTGCCTCACGTATCGCGGCCCAAGCGTTGGCCGAAGTTGGCAAGGCCTGCCAGCCGGGCGTGACCACAGATGCGCTTGATCGTCTGGGACACGAATTCTTGATGGATCACAACGCCTACCCATCTACTCTCGGCTATCGGGAATTCCCCAAATCGCTCTGTTCCTCGCTCAATGAAGTCATCTGCCACGGCATCCCGGACAGCACCGTGTTGCAGGATGGCGACATCATCAACATCGATATCACCGCGTACATCGGCGGGGTGCACGGGGATAACAATGCAACGTTCCTCGTGGGCGACGTTGACGAAGAATCCCGGCTCTTGGTGGAACGCACCGAAATGTCCTTGAAGCGGGCGATCAAGGCCGTGATGCCGGGGCGTGAGATCAACGTCATCGGGCGCATCATCGAAAGCTACGCCAAGCGCTTTGGCTATGGCGTGGTCCGTGATTTCACCGGCCACGGGGTCGGCGAGGCATTCCACACCGGGCTGATCATTCCGCACTACGATGCGGCACCGGCCTACGATACCTTGATCGAGCCGGGCATGGTCTTCACCATCGAGCCGATGCTGACCCTGGGCACCATTGAGTGGGATATGTGGGCCGATGACTGGACGGTGACCACGCGCGATAAGAAGCGCACCGCGCAGTTCGAGCACACCCTGCTGGTCACCAACGACGGCGCCGAGATTCTCACCCTTCCGTAGCTGCTCGAGTCCTCGATTTCCGGCAAGCAACAAGGCCGGGCCCCGAACCGTCATGGTTCGGAGCCCGGCCTTGAAACTATCTGCCTACGGCTGGGAAGCGCTGGCCCTTAGTCTGCGGTTAGCGGACGCTGGTTTCCCTGCGGGGTCTTGGCCCGGCGGTCGCGCAGCTTCGCGATCGCGGTTTCGAAATCCGTGAGCGACTGGAAATTGTGATAAACGCTAGCGAAACGCAAATAGGCGACTTCGTCCAGGCGCGACAGCGGCTCGAGAATCGCCAGCCCAACTTGATGGGCCGGGATTTCTGCGGCCCCGGAAGTCCGGACCGCTTCCTCAACCTCTTGAGCCAGGATGGCCAGATCGTGATCGGTCACGGGGCGGCCTTGGCAGGCCTTGCGCACACCGTTGATGACCTTGTGGCGCGAGAACGGCTCCACTGCGCCGGACTGCTTCAAAACGCTCAGCGAAGCGGTTTCCGTGGTGGTGAAACGGCGCGAACACTCGGTGCATTGACGACGGCGTCGAATGGACACGCCGTCATCGGCGACTCGGCTATCGACCACACGCGAATCTGCGTTGCGACAATAAGGGCAATTCATGGCACCTCCAACTTTTTGCGACCGTGGTGTCTACCGAGGCCTACGGCGTACAGAAATCCACACACGTCACCTAATAGTTTAGCTTCTAAAGCGCCTGACGGACCGCGACTGCATCGCCGTGCGCTGGAAGGTCCTCTGCATTGGCCAGATTGATCACGTGAGCGGCTACCTCAGCGAGCGCTTGCTTGTCATAGTCGATCACCTGTATGGCCTTCAAGAAGGTGTTCACATTCAGGCCCGAGGCGTGCAGGGCGGTACCGCTGGTAGGAAGCACGTGGTTTGAACCCGCGCAGTAGTCTCCCAGCGACACCGGGGCGTATTCGCCCACGAAGATCGCCCCGGCGGCATTGATCCGCGCGGCGACCTCGGCAGCGTTTTGGGTCAGCACCTCGAGGTGTTCGGCCGCATACGCATTGCATACTTCGATCCCCTGCTCCAGGTCATCGACCAGGATGATCGCCGATTGCGTACCTGACAAAGCCTGCTGCACGCGTTCTGTGTGTTTTGTTGCGGCCACCTGTGTGGCAAGTTCGGCGCGCACAGCGACAGCTAGCTCCGGGGAATCCGTGACCAGTACGGCCGCCGCATTCGCATCGTGTTCGGCCTGCGAAATCATGTCCGCGGCGACGAAGGCCGCGTTGGCCCGGTGATCGGCGAGGATCGCGATTTCGGTGGGACCGGCTTCCGCATCGATTCCCACTACTCCCTTGACTAGGCGCTTAGCGGTCGCGACGAAAACATTGCCCGGACCTGAGATGACATCTACCGGTTCGATGTCTCCACGCTGGTCCCCGGGGACTTCGACGCCGTAGGCGAAGGCCGCGACGGCTTGCGCACCACCCATGGCGTGCACCTCGGTAATGCCCAGCAGCTTCGCCGCGGCGAGGATGGTCGGGTGCGGCAGTCCTCCGAAGTCCTGCTGCGGAGGGCTGGCCAACGCCAGCGAAGTGACGCCAGCGGCCTGCGCGGGAACGGTGTTCATGATGACCGAGGACGGGTAGACGGCCAATCCTCCGGGAACATAAAGCCCGACGCGGCGCACCGGCACCCAGCGCTGGGTCACAGTGCCGCCGTGGCCATAAGCCACACTTGCTTCCTGCGGCAGCTGCGCTGCGGCGAAGACTCGCGCGCGGCTGATCGATTCTTCCAGAGCCAGCCGGACCTGCGGATCTAGCTCGTCCAGGGCGCGATCGAGTTCGCTCTGCGGTACCCGGGTATGCTCCAGATCAACCTTGTCGAATCGCTTCGCGAGGTCCTTCAACGTTTCCATGCCATGCTCGCGCACATCCTCGATGATCTGCTGGACCACCTCGGCGGCGGTCTGCGAGTTCACTTCAGGTCGCGGCAGTTTGGCCTTGAGCTGAGCACGGTTGAGTTTTGCTCCACGCCAGTCGATGGTCGCGAGTTCGGAAAAGACTGTATCTGGGTTTGAAGTCACGATCCTAGTTTAACGCCTCTGGCCGGGTTAGGTTTCCTTTGGTTACCCAACCCGGTCATAAGCCCCGGGAACTTGCTAGACGTCCAAGCAGGCTGGGCCGAGCAATACCTTGAGGTCTCCGAACAATGCGGGGTTCGGATTGACCCTGAAGTTCATCCCCAGCCGCATCAACGAGGTTCCACGGCTACCGGTGAGTTTCACCCGCACCTCGGTATTGCCGTTGTGGGTACGCAGCACGTCACCGAGCTTTTGAATCAGCGACTCGGTGGCCTTATGCGTCGGAATGCCGATGACCACCGGTCCTGTGCCAGAGGCATCCGAGAGTTCCGGAATCATCATTTCTTGGGCGTTGAGCGTAATCGAACCATCATCGCGGCGCTGCACGCGGCCCTTGATGACCACGATCAGGTCATCGGCCAGAATCTCGGCGATCGGCTGATAGGCCTGCCCGAAGAACATGACTTCCATGGAGCCCGAGAGGTCTTCGATCTCACAGCGCGCGTAGGGATTACCGGATTTCTTGGCAATGCGCCGCTGCAGGCCGCTGATCATGCCTGCAATCGAAATGACGTGCCCATCGGAGGGCCCTTCATCCGAAAGCACGCTGGTGACCGGCATATCCGCATACTGGTCCAGGGCAGAGCCCAGACCCTGCAAGGGGTGGTCCGAGACGTAGAGGCCGAGCATATCGCGTTCGTAAGCGAGCTTTTCCTTCTTCTCCCAGTCGGGAAGGTCGGGGACGGCCACCGTCATCGCGTCCGAAACATCGGAGGTATCCAGCGCGCTGAACAGATCAAACTGGTTCGCGGCCTCATTGCGCTTAAGCTGGATGACCGAGTCCACGGCTTCTTCGTGGATAGCCACCAGCGCGCGGCGCGGGTGCTTCATCGAATCGAAGGCTCCGGCCTTGATCAAGGATTCGATTGTGCGCTTGTTGCACACTACCGCAGGCACCTTGCTCAGGAAGTCGCTGAAGTCCCGGTAGGCCCCCTTTTCGGTGCGCGCTTCGACCATGCCTGCCACGGCGTTGGCGCCGACGTTTCGGATGGCGCCCATGCCGAAGCGGATGTCCTTGCCCACAGGGGTAAAGTTCAAGGCCGATTCGTTGACATCCGGTGGCAGTACGGTAATACCGATGTGGCGGCATTCGTTCAGGTACAGCGCGAGCTTGTCCTTGTCGTCACCGACGCTGGTGAGCAAGGCGGCCATGTATTCGGCCGGGTAATGAGCCTTGAGGTAGGCGGTCCAGTAAGAGACCACACCGTAGGCCGCCGAGTGGGCCTTATTAAAGGCATAGTCGGAGAAGGGCAGCAGAATATCCCACAGGGTTTTCACCGCGGCGTCGGAATAGCCGCTGTCGTTCATGCCCTTTTTGAAGCCCGCAAACTGCTTATCCAGTTCGGATTTCTTCTTCTTGCCCATGGCGCGGCGCAGAATATCTGCTTGACCCAGCGAGTAGCCGGCCAGTTTCTGCGCGATCGCCATAACCTGCTCCTGATACACGATCAGGCCGTAGGTCCCGCCGAGAATATCCGCAAGCGGTTCTTCGAGTTCCGGGTGGATCGGAGTGACGTCCTGCAGCCCGGTCTTGCGCAACGCATAATTGGTGTGCGAGTTCGCGCCCATTGGACCTGGGCGGTACAGGGCGATAACTGCCGAAATGTCTTCGAAGTTATCCGGACGCATCATTTTCAGCAGCGAACGCATCGGGCCACCGTCGAGCTGGAACACCCCGAGGGTGTCACCGCGGGCCAGCAGCTGGTAGGCCGCGGGATCTTCCAGGGTCAAGACCTCGAGGTCGATCTCGTTCCCGGTGTTGTACTGGATGTTCTCCAGCGCGTCGGAAATGATGGTGAGGTTGCGCAACCCCAGGAAGTCCATCTTGATCAATCCCAAACCTTCGCAGGTCGGGTAGTCGAACTGCGTGATGACTTGGCCATCCTGAAAACGGCGCATAATCGGGATCACGTCGATAATCGGATCCGAGCTCATGATGACGCCGGCGGCGTGTACCCCCCACTGGCGCTTCAGCCCTTCCAGGCCCTTCGCGGTCTCGAAGACTCGCGCGGCTTCCGGGTCATTCGCCACCAGGTTGCGGAAGTCCCCGGCTTCGGAATAGCGCTTCGAATCCGGATTCTCAATGTCGTTGAGCGGAATGTCCTTGGCCATCACTGCCGGGGGCAGTGCCTTAGTCAAGGTTTCACCCATGCTGAATGGGTAGCCAAGCACGCGTGAGGAGTCTTTCAACGCTTGTTTGGTCTTGATCGAACCATAGGTCACGATCATGGAGACACGTTCATCGCCATACTTTTCGGTCACGTATTTGATGACCTCCGCGCGGCGACGATCATCGAAGTCGACGTCGAAGTCGGGCATGGACACACGTTCCGGGTTCAGGAAGCGTTCGAAGATCAGCCCGTGCACCAGCGGGTCGAGGTCGGTAATACGCATGGCATAGGCAACCATGGAACCGGCACCAGAGCCACGGCCCGGACCGACACGGATGCCGTTGTCCTTGGACCAGTTGATGAAGTCCGCCACGACGAGGAAGTAGCCAGGAAAGCCCATCTTGATGATGACGTCCAGCTCGTAGTCCGCCTGTCGGCGCGAAGCGTCCGGAACGCCGTTGGGATACCTGTAGTGCATCCCCTTGTCGACTTCCTTGATCAGCCAGCTGGTCTCATCTTCTCCCGGCGGACAAGGGAACTTCGGCATGTAGTTCGCGTTGGTGTCAAAGGTGAGATCAACGCGATCTGCGATTTCAAGGGTGTTGTCGCAGGCTTCTGGATGTTCCTTGAACAGCTCACGCATTTCGCGCGCGCTCTTGAGATAGTAGCCGGAACCGGAGAATGCGAAGCGGCTGCCACCCTGGTCATAGGTCGGTTCATCGAGCGTGGAACCCGAGTTGATGGCAAGGAGCGCCTCGTGCGCTTTCGAATCAGCTTCATGGGTGTAGTGCAGGTCGTTGGTCGCCACCAAGGGGATGTTTAGCTCGCGGGCCAGGCGCAACAGGTCCTTGGTGATCCTGCGTTCAATCTCCAGACCGTGGTCCATGATCTCGCAGTAGTAGTTTTCCTTGCCGAACAGATCCTGGAGCTCCGCCGCGGCAGCCTTGGCCGCATCGTATTGCCCGAGACGAAGCTTGGTCTGCACCTCCCCGGAGGGGCAACCGGTGGTCGCGATCAGGCCCTCGGAATGCTCGTTGAGCAGTTCGCGGTCCCAGCGCGGGTACTTGCCGAACACTGAATCCAATGAGGCTCTGGAGGAACCCTTGAACAGGTTGTCCATACCCTTGTTGTTATAGGACAGCAAGGTCATGTGGTTGTACAGGCCACCGCCGGAAACGTCGTCGCCTTTTTGCGATTCATCGGTACGCCATTTCACACGGGTCTTGTCATTTCGGGCCGTGCCCGGGGTGACGTAGGCTTCTACGCCGATGATTGGCTTGACGCCAGCGTCGGTAGCCCGTTTCCAGAAATCGAAGGCGCCAAAGAGGTATCCATGGTCGGTGATGGCCATGGCTTCCATGCCTTGCCGGTTGGCTTCTTCAAATAGCTCGCCTAGCCGGGCTGCTCCGTCCAGCATGGAGTATTCGGTATGGGTATGCAGATGGACAAATCCGTCACGTGTCGCGCTCACTGAACCAGTCTAGCGATTCACGCAACGAATTTCGTCCACTGCCCCACCCGCTGTGGGAGCTCTCATAGCAAGCACCGAGGGAACTAGTAAGTTCCTTCGCGCAGTAGCTCCAATGCACCCGACAGATCGTGCGGATATTCGCTTTCGTACTCGACCCATTGATCGGTGACCGGATGGTTGAATCCTAGACGCTTGGCATGTAGCCATTGGCGGGTCAGCCCCAGGGCGGCACTGAACTTCGGGTCCGCACCATAGGTTTGGTCGCCGACGCAGGGGTGGCCGAAGGCTGAGAAGTGCACGCGGATCTGGTGGGTTCGACCGGTTTCCAATTGCACTTCGACCAAACTTGCCCGTCCGAAGGCTTCGAGCATTTCGTAATGGGTCACCGAATCGCGCCCGCCTTCGAGTACCGCGAACTTCCAGTCGTGTCCCGGGTGGCGGCCGATGGGCGCGTCGATGGTTCCTTCAAGAGGATCCGGCAATCCCTGGACCACCGCGTGGTAGACCTTCTTCGGAGTACGTTCCTTGAAGGCACGCTTGAGCGCGGTATAGGCGCGTTCGGACTTGGCCACCACCATCAGGCCGCTGGTTCCGACGTCGAGCCGGTGCACGATGCCCTGGCGTTCCGACGCACCTGAGGTTGAGATGTTATATCCCTCGGCCATCAGCGCACCGACCACGGTCGGTCCGACCCAACCCGGCGAAGGATGCGCCGCGACGCCTACCGGCTTATCGATGACCACATAGTCATCTTCGTCGGCAATAATCTTCAGATCTTCCACGGCAATTACTCTGATTTCTAATGGATCGGCCTGGGGTGGGATGGTCACTTGCAGCCTGTCCCCCGCTTGGAGTTTGAGCGGCTTGGTGACAATCCGTCCGTTGACTTCAACCATCGAATCCTTGCACAGGGATTTGGCCAGGGTGCGCGGGATTTCCAAGGTCTTGGAGATGTGGACGTCCAGACGTTGCCCGGCATCCTCTGGGGCGACGACTAGTGCGTGGTTCTCGGTGGTGTCGGTACCGCTCATGCTGTGGGCTCCGTGCCTTCGTCGTCCCCGTCGTTTATTTTCTTAGTCGGCGCATCGCCGATGGTGCCATCCAAATTCCTTCCGCGGATCAGCATCAGCGCAACCACGATCATCGAGCAGACGATAAACGAGTCGGCGACGTTGAAGATGGCAAAGTTTTGGACGGAGAACATGTCAACTACATGCCCGAAGCCAAAGGCCGGCTCGCGGAAGATTCGGTCGGCCAGGTTTCCCGCGACCCCGCCAAGCAGACATCCCAGGATGATCGCCCAGGAGCGTACCGCGACCTTGCGCAGCAGCAGATAGATCACGTAGACCACGACCGCCGCTTGCAAGATGGCAAAGACGATGGTGAAGTCTTCGCCCATGGAGAAGGCGGCCCCGGGATTGAGAATGTAATGGATATCCAAGAAATTCGGGATGACCACGAAGGATTCGCCGAGTTCCATATTTCTCTCCACGAGAATTTTGACCGCTTGGTCCAGGACCAATGCGATCAGGGCGATGACCAGCCCTATGCCGGTGAAGCGCTTGGCCGCAGCAGCACTTCTCGGTTGTGAAGCACTCACACTATTACCCATTAATTCCCTTTAAACATCAACGGTGGCGCCGGACAAACCCGAGCACCACCGTCAACTGTACTTATATTTAGTTCAAGCCATCAAACCCGTAAGGGACTAGTTGGACTTGGTTGCGTTATCGATGGATCCCTGCGACTCAAGGTCGCGGAGCTGTCCTTCGATGTAAGTCTTCAGACGTGCACGGTAGTCACGCTCGAAGCCACGCAGCTGCTCAAGCTTGCGCTCAAGTACGGACTTCTGCTGTTCCAGTGCGGAGAGAGTCTTGCGGCTCTTCTCTTCTGCAGAGGTAACCAGCGAGTTCGCTTCGGTCTTAGCTTCCGAGATGATCTTGTCACGCTGCTCAACACCGGAGGCAACGTATTCATCGTGCAGTCGCTGTGCCATCGAAAGCACGTTGGCTGCAGATTCTGCGGATTCGGTGCGAGGAGCGGCAGCAGGAACGGCGTTGGCTCCAGGAGCCGCGTCCTTCTTGTCCTCGACCTTGGCTGCAGCAACCGGAGCTTCGGCCTTCTTGGCCTCGGCTACTGGTGCAGCGGCTGGGGTCTCGACCTTCTTTGGCTCTTCCGGCTTGGTTTCAGCCTTCTTTTCTTCAGCTGGTTTCGCAGCTGGAGCGGCGGCCACGGGAGCTGGAACGGACTGTTCCTTGGCCGAGACGCTGGTGTCCCCGCCTTGCGCTGCCAAGCGGCTGCGCAGCTCTTCGTTCTCACCGGTCAGGCGACGCAGCTCCACAACGATCTCGTCGAGGAAGTCATCTACCTCGTCTTGGTCGTAGCCTTCACGGAACTTGGTCGGCTGAAACCGCTTATTGACTACGTCTTCTGGCGTCAAAGCCATTGGGTCACCTCAATACTGGGATCATTTCCGCTCGACCGTTGATGTCTAGCGAAACACTTACCGTTCATTCAGTGTCGCGACCGGTGAAGTCGGAGCACTATTTCCTAAAGGATATAACGATTCGGACACTAATTACGAAACCGAACTGCCGGGACAGCTCTTTTTCTATTGAATTTTACAGTTTAGGACTCTGCCAGATCCTCGTATTCTTCTACGAAATACCTGCTCAGATCCCTGTACTGTAACCTACGCCACTAATGATCGATTTGACAATCATTACGACGATAAACAGGATCAAAAATGACAAGTCAAGCCGGATTCCACCGATATCCAATGGCTTAATCCTGCGTCTCAACCAACGCAGCGGCGGGTCGGTAATCGTGACGATTGCAGTTGCAGCCACTAGCGCGATCCCTTTCGGTCGCCAATGCCGTGCAAAACTTTCAGTTATGTCCAACACAATTCGCATTATTAGCAGAATCTGCAAGACAGCTAGCAGGAAATAAATAATCCCGAACACCATGTTTACGCGCTCGCTCCTGCAGCTTAACTCTGGTTGAAGAAAGTCGCCTGGGCTTCGGACTGTTTACGGTCTTCACCCAGTACTTCCACAGTGGCCGGGGAGAGCAGAAATACTTTATTCGTGACTCGCTCGATGGAGCCGTGGAGTGCGAAAACTAGGCCAGCCGAGAAATCGACTAGGCGCTTAGCATCGGTTTCTCCCATATCGGTGACATTCATAATCACCGGGATTCCGTCACGGAAGTTCTCACCGATGATTTTGGCATCGTTGTAAGAACGCGGGTGAACGGTAGTAATTTGACGCAATTCGGAATCCTCATCCCGTACTGAAGGGGCACGCTTAATCGGTGTGACCGGAGCACGGTATTCGCTCTCTGGTTCTTTGGCTACGGAATGCGGGGCAACCGGCTTGACTACCGGCTGCGGGCGCGGGGCTTCGGAAGGACGCTGCGGGGCAGCATCTTCTACGGCCCGCACCTGGGTCCTAGGTTCTGAGTTGTCCATTTCGGCCTCGCTCTGCTCGACAGCATCCGCCAAGCCAAGATAGACCATTGCCTTACGTAGTCCGTCAGCCACGATATTTCTCCTCAGTTGTCCCGTGCATGCACGCGCAGGTGCATGATTCCGCTACTCTGACGCTACCGCACGGCAATCGACAGGCATCGCTCATTCGAATTTTTTTGCGCGGTGTGTCGCGCAAGCCTAGGTTTTCGGCCATATCAGGCCAGCCAATCGACCCGCTTGAGGAGTTCTTCGATAGGAGAAGAATCTCTCATCCTCCAAGGTGCAAATTCTGCTTTGCTGCACCTGAACGCCTAGTGCCGAGAGCTCTTGCTCGGCCGAAACCGGTAGATCGAGCGCGGGGGTCCCCCAGCTGGTGCTGGTTCGTATGCCCGGTCGCGCTAGCTCGGATTCGGCTGCCATGGCTTCCGGGACTTCATAGCAGCGCCCGCAGATCGCCGGACCGATGACGGCCTCAACCGATTCTGCGCCCAATCCATGCAGTTCATCGACGGTATGCGCCAGAATCCCGCCCAGTAGCCCCCGACGACCGGCGTGGGCCGCGGCGGTGAAAGTCCGAGCATTGTGCGTGTCTCGTGCCACAAAAAGGACCGGCAGGCAATCGGCCACCAGGACGGCGAGGGCTTCGCGCCCGGTAGGGTCGATGAGCGCATCGCAGGTCGGCGCCTCGGGTTCATTCCATGAGGTGCGCTGCACTGGGGCAATATGCACCGCCACTGTGGAATGGATTTGGTTCATGAAGTGCAATGAAAAACGACGAACCCCGATCGAGTCTTCCAGCTTGGCCCGATGCTCCCCCACTAAGTGGGGGTCATCATTTACATGCAAGGCCAGGTTTCCCTCGGCTTGCGTGGTAAATGCCAGTTGGATACTCGAATCGAGGTTCGACGCGAAATGTAGCACTGCTCAGCTTGTCGCTGTTTTTACTTTAGGAAGTCCGGAACGTCCAGGTCATCGTTCGAACCGTTAAGGTCCGAGTCGACAACGTCTGGAAGATCCTGGAAGGAGTTGTCCTGCTCCGCTGCCGCTGGCTTTGCTTCTGGAGCAGCGGCCGCCGGAGCTGGTGTTGCTTCAGGGGCCACCGCAGCTGGAACAGGCTGCTGCTCTTGTGCTTGACGGCTGGCCGCTGGCTTCGAAGCCAGCGGAGCCATCGGCTTGCTGGTTACATCTGGCTCGTCAAAGCCGGCAGCAATCACCGTAACTCGAGCTTCGTCACCCAAAGCGTCGTCGATGACGGCACCGAAAATGATATTGGCTTCTGGGTGCGCGACTTCCTGAACCAGACGAGCTGCCTCGTTGATCTCAAACAAACCGAGATCCGAGCCACCCTGAATGGAGAGCAGGACGCCATGCGCACCGTCAATGGATGCTTCCAGCAACGGCGAAGCGATTGCTAGCTCTGCGGCCTTGACCGCACGATCCTCGCCACGTGCTGAACCGATACCCATAAGTGCCGAGCCGGCACCCTGCATAACGGACTTCACGTCGGCGAAGTCGAGGTTGATCAGACCCGAGGTGGTGATCAAGTCGGTGATGCCCTGAACACCGGAAAGCAGTACCTGGTCTGCTTGGCGGAATGCGTCCAGAACGGAAACGTTGCGGTCCGAGATGGACAGCAGTCGGTCGTTCGGGATGACGATCAGAGTATCGACTTCGTCGCGTAGTGCTTCGATGCCATTTTCGGCCGAGTTCGCGCGGCGGCGACCTTCGAAGGTGAATGGGCGGGTGACGACACCGATGGTCAGAGCGCCCAATCCGCGGGCGATTCGTGCCACGACGGGCGCGCCACCGGTACCGGTGCCACCGCCTTCACCGGCGGTCACGAAGACCATGTCGGCGCCGCGTAGGACGTCTTCGATCTCTTCAACGTGGTCTTCGGCTGCCTGGCGTCCCACATCAGGGTTCGCGCCAGCGCCGAGGCCGCGAGTAAGTTCGCGTCCTACGTCGAGCTTAACGTCGGCATCACTCATGAGTAGAGCCTGCGCATCGGTATTGATGGCGATGAATTCAACGCCCTTGAGACCGACTTCGATCATTCGATTGACTGCGTTTACACCGCCACCGCCGATTCCGACGACTTTAATGACCGCGAGGTAATTCTGTGGAGCTGCCACGTCCCGCTTCCCTTGTTAGATGTGCTACATATTTCACGATTCATGCGCGAAACCTTGACCTTTTGCCTTAAGGTTAAGTTTCTGTCAAGCTATCGCTATTAAGAACGCTATGAGCCATGCTGGCTTTCTGCAACGACCGCCGTGGCGTGTCGCCTATTGAAACCTATCTTTCCAGAATTTACCTTGAGAATGTTCATCCCTCGCCCGTGGCGAACGACTTAATACGTCACCGGGTTTTCTGGATTGGTCACGTCGATGACCTTGGCCATCTTCGGATTTTCATTTAGTTCGTCGAGGAAAATCTTCGCAACTTCATTTTTAAGTGCGGCCTTCCCTCCGTCTCCCCAGATCAGAGTTCGCTTCTTCGGCAAGGCGAGTTCCATGAAACCGGCCTGGGTCAGCGTAGCGGTGGAGACCTGCTTGAGCACGTTGGGCTCCACCGTGCTCAGGATCCCGGTCAGCAGCTGAAACTGCTCCGGGTCTTTGGTTTGATCCGAGGCCTTCACCCGAGGAAGTTTGGTTTTGTCCTTCTCTCCGACTTTTTTCAGCTTCTCTCCGGTAGACGAGACGATATAGGAATTTTTCCCCTCCTCCAGGATCGCCACAGGCACGGCCTCGACCACTTCGACGACTAGCGTGTCGGGCATTTTTGCACGCACCACAATCTCGTCCACGGCTGGCTGATCGCCGATAAGCTCTACGACACGCGATTCGGAGATCCGCGGCAGCGGCACTCCTTCCAGCGGCGCCAACGCTTCGAGCAGCTTCTGCTCGCTGACCAGTTTGCTTCCGGTCACCTCAATTTTCTTCGCGGCAAGCAGCGGCGAAAAACTGAGAATCAATACCGCCGCGATGCTCAGCGCCACAATGCTTGCGGCGATGATAATGAGCAGCTTGCGTCGTTTCTTCTCCGGGCTGGCTGGCAGCTCGACAACCTTGGTGTTTTCCCCCATAGTGGCTCCCAGCTTTATTCGCAGGACAGTGCCGCGACGATTTGCGAACCAAGTTCGGTCACATCTCCGGCACCAATGGTCATCACGACATCTCCGGGTTCGGCATACTCGACCACGTGGGCCACCGCCGCCACCGGGCTGAGCACCTCGCTTGGCACTTCGATCCGCTCGGCGATCAGCGCGCTGGTGACTCCGGGGATCGGCTCTTCACGTGCCGGGTAGATCTCCAGAACGCGCACGCTGTCGGCCAACGACAAGGCTTGGGCGAACTGGCGGTAGAACTCTTGGGTTCGGCTGAAAAGATGCGGTTGGAACACCACATGCAGCTTGCCGTCCCCGGCCACCGCGCGTCCTGCCTTCAAGGCGGCATTTACTTCGGTGGGATGGTGGGCGTAGTCATCATAGACACGCACGCCTTCGGCTTCGCCTTTGAACTCGAAACGGCGCGCTGCACCTGCAAAACTGGCCAAAGCCTCAAGCGCATCGGCGATTTCAAGCCCGGCATCCATGCCTACCGCCAGGGCTGCGGCAGCGTTAAGCAGATTGTGCTGGCCAGGCACCGCAAGGTTCAGCGTATGGCTCTCACCGCTGCCCCATTCGATGGTGCACACGAAACGCCCGTCGTCCAGCGCGCGCGCATCGCTGAGCCGACGGTCAGCGTGATCGGCGAAACCGTAGGTCTGGATCCGCAGTTCGGGACGTTCATGGCGCATCTTGCGAGCCAGGCCGTTGGCGCCTTCATCATCTGCACAGCAGATGAGCAGACCATCCGCGGGCAGCAACCGAGCGAAATCTACAAAGGCCTGGTGCACGGCTTCCGCCGTACCATAGTGATCGAGGTGATCGGCTTCGACGTTGGTGACCACAATGACATTTGGCCGATAATTCAAGAACGATGAATCGGACTCATCCGCCTCGGCGACGAAGATCCCTCCCGCGCCGAGTTCTGCGTTGGTGCCCAGACTTGGAATGTTCGCGCCCACGGCAAAAGACGGGGCTGCCGCTGCGGTCTTCAGCATATGGGCGGTCAACGACGTAGTGGTGGTCTTGCCGTGGGTTCCGGCGATGGTCACCACCTGCTGATGGCCGCGCATGGTCGCTTCGAGCCCCTCGGAGCGGTGCAAGATGCGCAGTCCCCGGCGGAGCGCTTCATCGTATTCGGCGTTCCCGGGCTTGATGATCGAGGAGATCACCACGGTGTCCGCGTCACCTAAGTTCTGTGGGTCATAGCCGACATGAATACGCGCGCCGCGCTCACGCAAGCCGTCGAGAACCGGCAGGTTCTTGGCGTCGGAGCCGGACACCGATACCCCATAGTCCAATAGCAGTCGGGCTACGGCAGATACGCCAACACCGCCAACACCCATCAGATGTACCTTGCCAAGTTCGGCGATGTGCTCGCCTGGCTGCTGTGCCATGTTTAGCCTTTCTGGCCCGACGCTGAACGGCGGGTTGAAACTTCATCGATAATCAGGGCCGCCATCTGTTCGGCGGCGTCTCGCTGCCCCTGGGCCGCGGCGGCCTGCGACATCTGTTCAAGTTTATGCTGATCGGTGACCAGCTTCAGCACCGTGTCGGTGACAAAGTCGGGAGTGAATTCGCCGTCGGAGACCAGCACCGCGCCCCCGGCTGCGACGAGTTCACGCGCATTGAGCTTCTGCTCACCATTGCCGATAGGCAAGGGCACCAGTACCGAAGGGGTGCCCGCCACGGCCAGCTCGCAGACGGTCCCGGCACCCGAACGGCAGATCATCAGATCGGCCGCCGCATAGGCGTAGTCCATGCGTTCCACATATTCGCGCTGCGTATAGCCCTCCTGCGCCAAGAGATTTCCCTGGGCATCGGTGGCCTGCTTTTCCCGGCCGGTAATATGCACCACATGAATCCCGGCGGCCGTCAGCTCATCGAGCGCGGCAATAATCGTGGTGTTCAAGCTCTGCGCTCCGGAGGAACCTCCGGTGACCAGGAGAACCGGAGCTTCATCGGTGAGGCCGAAATACGCGCGTGCTTCCTCGCGCAACGCGTTGCGATCCATCAGCGCAATATTCGAGCGCATCGGCATGCCCACCTGGCGTTCCTTAGGCAACCCGGTATTGGCGAAGGTGGTTCCGACCGCTACCGCGTGTTTGGCACCCAATTTATTGGCCATGCCGGCTACCGAGTTCGCCTCATGGACAAAGGTCGGTATCCCCAGCTGCTTTGCCGCGAGATAGGCTGGTGTGCATACGTAACCTCCCACGCCGAGCAGTGCTTCGGCACCGGTTTCGCGCAGGGTCCGCTTCGCTTGGCTTAGCGCCTTCAGGAATCGGAAAGGGAACTTGAGCAGATCCAGCGAAATACTGCGAGGCATCGGCGCCTTGGGAATCAGCTCCAGCCGGTATCCGGCTTCCGGCACCAGCTTCGTTTCGAGTCCGCCCGGGGATCCCAGCGCGAGGATCTCTGCTTGAAGGTCCCGCTTGCGGACCGCATCAGCGATCGCCAGCATCGGCGAGATATGGCCGGCGGTTCCGCCTCCGGCAACTACCAGACGGATCGGATCACTCATGGCTTTTCTACTCCTTGGGTCCAAGACCGGCTATTAGGCAATAACGTAAGCGAATACTACTTTTTAGGCTTCTTGGCATCCTCGACAAGGGTAGCCAATGCGGCGACCTTTTGGGCGCGAGCAGAACACAGGACAAAACCCATGGCGAGCATTACCGCAAGCATGGCCGAGCCGCCGGAAGAAATGAACGGCAAGGGCACGCCGATGACCGGCAGCAATCCGCTGACGGTGCCGAGGTTGATGAACGTCTGGCCAATGATCCACGAAGATATGCAACCCATGAGCACCTTCGTGTACAGGTCATTTGCGCGCATCGAAATGCGGTACATGGCCAAGGCCAACAGCGCGAACATGCACAGCACGAAGAGCACTCCGACAAAGCCGAACTCTTCACCAAGGATTGAGAAGATAAAGTCGTTCTGAGCTTCCGGAACATACGACCACTTCAACCGTGATTGCCCGGCGCCTACACCGAACCAGCCACCCGATGCGAAGGCATGCAGTCCCATGCTCGACTGGTAGCAGATCCGGTCATCGGGACCGCAGTCGATGTTCAGCCATGCCAGCATGCGGGCACGTCGGTTGCTAGAGGCAAAAACCAAGACCGAGAGCACGATGAAACCCGCGGCGCCGGTCAGGGCCAGCCACTTGATCTTGAGCCCGCCGAGGAATAATGCGGTGGCGATGATCAGGATTAGGATCAGCGCGGTACCCACATCCTTGCCCCACAGCACCAGCAAGAGGATGGCGCCGCCGACGGGAGCGACTACTGGAATGAACAGGTGCTTGTAGTCGTGCAGCATGCCCTGTTTCTTTTCCAGCATGAACGCGGCAAAAACCGCCAACGCCAGCTTGGCGAATTCACTGGGCTGCAGCCCTACGGTAGCGGTGATGCGGATCCAGTTTCGGTTGCCCAAGACCTCATGGCCCAGCGGGGTGAAGGCCACCAGGAAGAGCAGCCCGAACGCGATGATTGCCGCGGGCCAGGCGAGCCGCTTCAAGGACTCTGGTTTGAAAAATTGCATGACGATCATGCACACGATCCCCAACGCGGCGAACATCGCCTGGGAGATCGCCACCTCAAAGCCGTCGTTTCCGCGCGCGATCGCCTCGACCGATGCCGAAGACTGCACCATCAGCACACCGAAAACGGCTAAGGCAATGGAGGTGACGAACACCAGCATGTAGTCAATGGAGGCGGTCCGGGCACTACCGGATTCGATATTGCCGATGAGCCGGGAAATCGGGGAGATTTTAGGCTTTCCGTTCCTGGCTTTTTTGCCACGTGGTGACGCCATATCTGCCTCCCGTCCCGTCCGCTGCTTACTTGGTTTCTTCGGTGCCCGCATCCATCAGATCACTGACCGCGCTGATAAATGCGTTGCCACGCTGGGCGTAGGAGCTGAATTGATCCATGGATGCCGCAGCCGGCGCCATTAGCACGGTGTCACCGGCTTGAGCTAGTTCCGCCGCCTTGCGCACCGCTTGGGTCATCACCTGAGTCCCGGTAGGGGCAACGCCGTCGGCGGCTAGCCCCTGAGCGGTGATGTCTATCAGCGGTACCTGCGGCGCCTGTTCGGCCAGCGCCGCACGCAGCGAATCGTTATCCGTGCCGATCAGCAGCACGGCGCTGAGCCGTTGGGCATGTTCCTTGATCAAGTCGGTGTAGTCCACGCCCTTGGACAAGCCGCCGGCGATCCACAGCACCGAGCTGAACGCCGCAAGGGAAGCATTTGCCGCATGCGGGTTGGTTGCCTTGGAGTCGTTGATCCACAAGATCTCATCGCGACGCGCCACCGCTTGGATGCGGTGCGCTCCGGAATCAAACCCGCTGAGCCCCTTGGCGACTGCTTCGGCTTCCACCCCGTAGGCGCGGGCCAAGGCGGCCGCCGCCGCGGCGTTGGCCGCGGTATGCCGCGGAACGATCTCGCCGATATCTGTCAGCGCCACCAGTTCAAGCGCGTTGCTTCGCCGCTCTTCGATGAATGCGCGGTCCACCAGCAGTCCTTCGACGATGCCTACGGTGGAAACCGCCGGGCTGTCCGTAGAGAAGCCAATGGCCCGGCAGCCCTCGACGACATCAGCGTTCTCCACCATTTTCAGCGTCGACGCATCGGCGGTATTGAAGATCGCGGCGACTTCGGTGCGTTCGTAGATCTTGGCCTTGTCGGCCTTGTAGCCTTCGAATCCGCCATGCCAATCGACATGGTCCTCCGCGATGTTCAGCACCACCGAGGCAAGCGGAGAAATGCTGTGCGTGTAGTGCAGCTGGAAGCTGGAGAGCTCAACAACGAACACGTCGTATTCCACCGGCTCGCGCACCGCATCGAGAATCGGGGTGCCGACATTGCCCACGGCGATCGCCCGCAGGCCAGCGGCCTGCAGGATCGCTTCGGTCATTCCTACCGTGGTGGTCTTGCCGTTGGTGCCGGTGATCGCCAGCCATTTCGGAGCGCTACGCCCGGCGCGGTTCTGGACCCGCCAGGCCAGTTCGATATCGCCCCAGATCTCGATGCCGGCTTCCGCGGCTTGAAGCAATACCGGGTGACGTGGATTCCAGCCTGGCGAAACGATTACCAGCTCTGGCGCAGCGCCATCGATCTGCGGCAGCGAAGCGACGTGCTGCTCGCCGAGCAGCACCTCGTGGGCTCCGACCAGCATGAGCGTTTCAGCACGCTGGGCGTTGATCTTATCGTCGCGGCCGTCGATGACGCTGACCATCGCGCCCAGCTCGATCAGGGTATCGGCGGCAGAGAATCCCGAAAGCCCTAGACCTGCAACGAGGACGCGCAAGCCTTTCCAATTAGCATCCCAGCTTCTCAGATCGGCCAGTTTTTCACTCACAGCGCGACAACCCATTCGGAGTAGAACAGACCCAGCCCGGCTGCCACGAACAGCCCGGCAAGAATCCAGAATCGAATAACAACATTTTCTTCGGACCAGCCCGAAAGCTCGAAGTGGTGCTGCAGCGGCGCCATCTTGAACACGCGCTTGCCGCCCGAGAGCTTGAAGTAGCCCACCTGGATGATCACCGACAGGGTGATGATCACGAACAGGCCGGCGATAACCACCAGCAGCAGCTGGGTGCGCGAGAGGATCGCGAAGGCAGCCACGGCACCGCCGATAGCAAGCGAACCGGTGTCCCCCATGAAGATCTTCGCCGGCTTGGCGTTGAACCAGAGGAAGGCGATCAGCGCGCCGGAGAGGGTGGCGCCAAGCAGGGCCAGGTCCTGAGGGTCACGCACCGAGTAGCAGACGTCCAGCGAATCCATGTTGCTGCAGGCCTGGTTCTGCTGCCAGATTCCCATCAGGGTGTAGGCGCCGAAGACCATGATCGAGGCACCGGTAGCCAGCCCGTCCAAGCCGTCGGTCAGGTTCACCCCGTTGGTAGCACCGGTAACGATGAAGTTCGCCCAGAGCACGAACAGGATCATGCCCAGCATTGGGCCAGCGAAGGCCAGATCAATGTTGGTGTCGCGCAGGAAGGAAATTGCGGTAGAGCCCGGTGTCAAGCCCTGGTCGTTGGGGAATTGCAAGGCGAGCACGGCGAAGCTGATGCCGAAGAAGGCCTGCAAGACAATCTTCTGCCAGGCGCGCAAGCCCAATGAACGCTTCTTGAAGATCTTGATGAAGTCATCGAGGAAGCCGACCAGGCCCATTCCGCCAAAGAGCAGCAGCACCAGCAAACCGCTGGCAGTGATTCCCGAGGAGGTGCGTCCCATTAAACCGAGGATCAGGTGCGTGGCAAAGTAAGCGACGAACACGGCCAAGACGAAGACCACACCGCCCATGGTCGGGGTGCCGGACTTGATGGCGTGCGAGTTCGGCCCGTCATCGCGCACGACCTGGCCATACTGTTTCTTGGTGAGCAGGCGGATGTACAGCGGCATGGCCACCATGGTCAGCACGAGGGCAATGCCGGCCCCCAAAATCAATGCGATCATGCGTTGTCGCCTTCCTTCGCGAATGCTGCAATGTCGTCGCCGAGGAAGCGTAGACCGGCCCCGTTAGAGGATTTAAACAGGACAATATCTCCGGGTAGTAGCTGCTCTTGAAGCAAGGTACGTGCTTCGTCTAGATCTTCCACGAAATAAGCTTCGTCTCCCCAGCTGCCTTCAAGCACCGCCGAGTTATAGGCAAGTTTCGCGCCCCACCCGATGACCAGCAATTTCTTGATGTTCATGCGAACCGCGATCCGTCCCAGCACGTCATGTTCGTGCCGGGAGTCGTCCCCGAGTTCGAGCATTTCACCCAATACCGCCCAGGTGCGCCGGGCGTGGCCCTGCTCATCGGGCAGGCCGAGCTCGGCCAGGGTGCGCAGTGCGGCGCGCATGGATTCCGGGTTTGCGTTGTAGGCGTCGTTGATGATGGTGACGCCGTCGGCCCGCTCGATGCGCTCCATCCGCCAGCGGCTTCCGGCGGCCAACCCATCGAGGGTCTCGGCGATCAGCGCTGCCGCGATGCCGAGTTCAAAGGCTGCGCTTGCGGCGGCGAGAATGTTGCTCACGTGGTGGCGGCCCAGCAGGCCGGAGGTGATCCGCTGGCTGTAGCCGTCGGCGAATTCGAGGGTGAGCTCGGGCTGGCCATGCGCATTGACCACCACATCATTGGCCCAGACGCTGGCTTCCTGTGGCTTGCCCGCGATGCTGCCGAAGTACCGGACCGCTCCCCCGGAGCGTTCCGCCATGCGCGCTACCCTGGCATCTTCGAAGTTCAGCAAGGCGGTCCCGGAGGCGTCCAAGGCCTCAACGAGTTCGCCCTTGGCCTTTTCGATGTTCTCGACTCCGCCGAATTCACCGGCATGAGCGGTCCCGACGCAGAGCACCACACCGAGCTTCGGGCGGACCATGTCGGTCAGGTAGGTCAGATGCCCCACTCCGGTGGCGCCCATTTCGATCACCAGGTATTTGGTGTCCTTGGTGGCGGTGAACACGGTCAGCGGTACGCCGACTTCGCCGTTGTAGGAGCCGATCGGGGAAACGGTCGGGGCGGCCTTGGCCAAGATCGTCGCCAGCAGGTCCTTGGTGGTGGTCTTGCCGGCCGAACCGGTAATCCCGATCACCACGGCGTCGTTCTCGGCCTTCAGGTATTCCACGAGGTGCGCGGCGATCCGGCCCATGGCTTCCACCGCGTCTTCCACGATGATTGCCGGATGCTCGACCCGCCGGTCATCTAAGGTGATGCGTTCGGCCAAGGCCAGCACGGCGCCGCCGGCGAGGGCCTTGTCGATAAAGGCGTGCCCGTCGGAGAACTCGCCGGGCTTGGCGACAAAGAGGGATCCGGGAAGCACGTCACGCGAATCGGTGGTGACCGATGAGATGACGGTGGATGGGTCGACAGAAGCTGTCGCGCGACCCCCGGTGATCGCGAGCAGGTCGGAGAAGGACAAATCAATCATGGCAATTAGGACTTTACACTTGAGCGGCCGTGGTCGAGGACTTCTGTGAGCTAGTAAATGGTCACAAACCCATGAAGTTTTAGGGCGTTGGCCAATTCGACGCGGTCATCGAGCGCAACGTCAATTCCCGCTACGTCTTGGCTGATTTCGTGTCCGCGACCGGCGATGAGGATCGCATCTTGGACCCCCGCCAAACTCACAGCGAACTCTACGGCTTTAGCGCGTGGCGCGATGTTGTACAGCTGCACCTGCGGACGCTCGGAATCGAGAACCTGCTGTGCTCCGGCGGCAACCTGTTCGCGGATCGGAGCTGGATCTTCGCCGTGCGGGTCGTCGTCGGTGACAATGACGATGTCGGCGTGGCGTGCAGCGACCGCACCCATATCCGGCCGCTTGGTCTTGTCGCGTTCGCCGGTGGCGCCGAAGACGATGATCCGCCGGCCTTGGGCTCCGGTGCGGACCGAGTCCAGCGCCTTAGCCAGTGCGTCGGAATTGTGCGCGAAGTCCACCACGGCAATCGGGGCTTCGCCGATGACCTGCATGCGTCCGGGAACCGACACCGAGAGCGGATCGTGCTCCTCCAGCACCTGCTGCAGCGTGTCGAGGGCCACTCCGCTGGAAAGCACCATGAGCGTGGCGAGCGCCGCATTGGCGACATTGAACAGGCCCGGCAGCCCGGTACGGGCACGCAGGGTTCGCCCGTCCCGGTGCACGATGACGAATTTATGTCCAAGCGCACTATGTGCAAGCTCGGTGACTCTCCAGTCGGGGCTTTGGTTGGCAGCATCGAGGCTCAGCGATTCGGTGGGGATCAAGGCCTGCTCTGCCAAGCGCTGGCCGTACGGATCGTCGACCATCACCACAGCGCGTTCACTGTGCCGCGCGGTGAACAGCTCCGCTTTGGTCTGGAAGTACTCTTCCATCGAACCATGCAGGTCCAAGTGGTCTTGGGTGAGGTTGGTATATCCGGAGACCGCAAAACGAAGTCCGTCCACCCGGCCATAGCTCAGTGAATGGCTGGAGACTTCCATGGCCACGGTGGCGACATCTTGTTCCTGCATCCGCGCCAAGACGCCGTGCAGCTGGGTGGCCTCCGGAGTGGTCAGCACGCTGGGGATGATCTGGCCGCGAGCAGACATTTCGATGGTGCCCACCAGACCGGAGTGCCGGCCCAGGGCTTCGGTGATCGCGCGGATCATGTAGCTGGTCGTGGTTTTGCCATTGGTACCGGTCACCGCGAGCAGCTGCGGGCAGTGAGTGTCCGTGCCGTAGACGCTGCTAGCGGCTCGGGCGGCGATCTGCCGAACGCTCGGCACTACCGCTACCGGAATGGAAAGGTCGGCAGGCAAGAATCCCAGACCGGCCTGATCGGTGATCAGGGCAACTGCACCGTGTTCGAGCGCTGCCGCAAGGAATTCGGCTCCGTGCCGCTTGGCGCCCGAAATGGCCAGGAACACGTCTCCCGGCTGGACGATCTGCGGGTTCAGGCTCACGCCGGTAATGCGCGGGTTGGCCGAGGCCCCTTGGTTCTTTGCAGCAGCGGCTAGCATCGCGCAGAGCCGGTCAAAGCTGATTCCCTTGACCGATTGGGGTCGTAAATAACGTTCCAGCTCGCGTGGCGTGCCTGATTCCTGAACTACCAAGGTTTCTTTTGTTCCTTACCAACGAAGACGTCGTACGACTCAGATTTAGTGGAGCTTGGCGGCACGTTGTAGGTGTTGAGCACGTGGCTCATCACCTCGGTGAACGTGTCGGCGACCGAAAAGTTCTTCCAGCTGCCCTGTGGACGGTACATGGTTGCCACCACAACGTATTGCGGGTCATCCAGCGGTGCTACGCCGGCAAACGAATAGCTGTATCCGTCGTAGCCTTTGTCGCTGGCGGCCTGGCCGGTACCGGTCTTTCCGCCTACCCGGTAGCCCGGTATCTTCATTTTAGTACCGGTGCCGGAGTCCACGACACCTTCCATGAGTTTGAGCATCTCTTTAGCTGTCGTCTTTTTCACAACCCGGGTCGTTTTCGGGGTTTCAGGTTTGGTGATGCTGCCGTCTTCGTTCTTGTACCCTTCGATGAGGCTTGGTGCAATCAGTTCGCCGCCGTTGGCCAAGGCCTGGAAGATCGATGCCGTGTGCAGCACGGTCTGCGAATAGCCCTGGCCGAACATGGTGGTGTACTGCTGGCGTCGGTCCCAATTCTCGGGTTTTGCCAGCTGACCGGCACTGGCACCATTCAGTCCAAGGTAGATGGGGCTGCCCAGCCCAAACTTTCGCATGTAGTCATAGCGTTCCTCGTTGCTGAGCTTGTTGCCCACCATCACCGTGCCGGTGTTGTAGGAGCGGGCGAAGATTCCGGCCACGGTCATGTCGTAGGTGGCGTGCGGCAGCGAGTCGTGGATCGTCTCCTTGGTGACCGTCACCTTGTTCGGGACGCGCATTTCGGTCTTCGCAGACACTGCGCCTTGGTCGATCGCTGCGGCGAAGATGGCGGCTTTGCCCGTAGAGCCTGGTTCGAAGGCGCGGGTGATGGCCACCGAACGCCGGAATTCAGGGTCGGTCGCTCCCGGATCGTTGGGATCCAGCTGCGCAGAGTCGCCGATGGCAAGAAGCTTGCCGGTTTTCACGTCCATCACGACGACCGAAACCCATTCAGCGTTGAATTCTTTCTGCTTCTTTTCGGCTTCACGCTGGGCCACATAGTTCACGTCGGAATCGATGGTGAGCATCACGTCCTGGCCGTTGACCGCAGGAGTTTCTTCGACTTCGGTGACCGGGATGCGCACGCCGTCGGCGCTCACCTCGATCTTGCGGCTGCCGTTGGTTCCCTTCAGATGCTCCTCCTGGCTCAGTTCGAGCCCTTCGGCACCGACCACCGTGGTCTGGTCTTCGGAATTTCGAACGAATCCAAGCAACGGTCCGGCAATGACACCTTGCGGATATTGCCTTTCGCTGCGCAGCAAGGGAGTCAGACGGGGGATGCCAACTTCCATGACCTCGTTTTTGACTTCTGGGGTGACTCCCTTGGCAAGAACCACGTAGCCCTTGGGCTTGGCCTCATCCTGCGGCTGAACCGACTTGGCAAGGTCCTCGGGGTTCTGCTCAAGAATTTCCGCAAGTTCCTGGACCGCCTGGTCCCAGCCGATGAACTCGCTGCCGTTAGTGCCATCACGCTTGGCGCGACGAATTTGATCTCGTTGATCACGCTGATCGATCACCAGGTCGTAGCGATCCACGCTGACCGACAATAGGGTTCCCTTGCGATCGACTATTGAACCGCGCGTCGGCGCGATGATTTCTTCGCGCTGGCGATCGGCTTGAGCGGCGTCGGCGACGGTGGATGCGTTGATGCCCTGCACCCAAAAGAGACGACCAGCAATCGCCAGGAGTGCTGCCAAAGATAAGATCAGCAAAAAGCGCATGCGCTTTTTTGCGGTTTCCAGTGCGGTCGAGTTCACGGTGATACTCAGTCCCCTCAACGTGGTTTCTTGACAGCGAGAATTACCGCCGTAGTCCTAGCTTAGAAAGCGAAAGTTAGTTCGTCGGGGATTTGATCATTGGTGCCGGGATCGTGCCGCCGTTGAGCTCGCTGTCGTTGAAGACCGGACGTCCGTCATCAGCAACCTTGCGAGTTGCCGCTTCTTCCTTCGCCTCAGACTTCGTGGGGTCCTTGGATTCCGACGCCTCATTAGAGGTTTTGGTTTCGTCCTTGGAATTCTGGCCCACGGTGGGAGCAGGAGCCTTCGACTCGCTCTTTTTCGCCTCAGCCTTCTCGCGGATGCTCTGTCCTGGCAATGGGAGCGTCGCATAATTTGCGGCGTTTCCTTCTGCCGTGACGGCCTTATCAGCTGATTTCTTGATGCTGTTGTCTGTCAGGTCGACGAGGCCCGGTGCTCCCGGAGCCACTAAGCCTATCGCTTTGGCTTCCTTGGCGAGCGCCTGTGGAGCGGACAACGACTGGGCTTCCTTCAACAACGCCTGGTTCTCCTGAGAGAGCGCGCGTTCCTGGTTTCGCAAGGAGACGATGTCGTACTGGCGCTGCGCGACCGAGGTATTCATGAGAACAAGCGTGACCACAACCGCGAAGGCCACCAGGACCAAAGCACTTACCATAACGAGCATTGAGCGTTTGTTCGTCTCGTTCATTCGCGGAACGAGCGAGAGCGTCACACGCTGCCGAGGGTCGTTGCCAGCCAGTTCGCTTGCTGCCACCGGCTCTGGACGAACATCGCGAGCGGCACTGCCTTCTATAACCGGCTGTGCGGTCATAGCGGCAGTCTTCAATACTCGACGTGGGGCTCGTTGGCTCATGGCTAGCTCCTTTTCAGAACTCTTTCGACCGCCCGTAAGCGGGCCGATGCAGCGCGTGGGTTTTCTGCAATTTCTGCTTCGTTCGGCTTTTCGGTGCCCTTGGTCAGAACCTTGAATTCAGCCTTGTGCTCTTCCAGCTCGACCGGGAATCCCGGTGGTGCGGAGGAAGTTGAGCCCTTCACGAAGTGACGTTTGGTGATCTTGTCTTCCAGCGAGTGATAGCTCATCACGACCACTCGACCACCAATATTCAATGAAGACATTGAGGCAGGAATAGCCCGCTCCAGTACATCGAGTTCTTCATTGACCGCAATACGTAACGCTTGGAAGGTCCGCTTGGCCGGGTGGCCGGAAGTACGAGCGGCAGCAGCTGGAACGACTGTTCGGATCACGTCCACCAATTGGGCGGTAGTCGTGATTCGTTCTTTATCCCTGGCTTCGACGATTGCGGTGGAAATTCGTCCCGCGAATTTCTCTTCACCCCACTGCCGAATGATGCGCAGCAGCTTCTCACGGTCCAAGTCGTTGACTAGATCTTCGGCAGTTGGTCCTACCGAGGTGTCCATTCGCATATCCAACGGTGCATCGTAGGAATAGGCGAATCCGCGTTCGCGTTCATCTAACTGAAGCGATGAGACACCCAGATCAAAGAGGACACCATCGATACCTGGGTAGCCGAGGTCTTCAACAACATCTGAGATTTCGTCGTACACCGCATGAACCAAATCTATGCGCGAGGCGTAGGGTTTGAGTCGTGCACCTGCAAGCTCGTGGGCTTGTTCATCGCGGTCGAGGCCGATCAAGTGGAGGTTGTCGAACCGCTGGAGAATGGCTTCGGAATGCCCGCCCATTCCTAAAGTGCAGTCCACGACGACTGCCTTGCGTCCGGCGGCGTTGGCGCTCTCGATGCCCGGTGCCAAGAGATTGACACATCGATCCAGTAATACCGGAACGTGTCGTTCCGATGCGGGTCGTTGAGAATCTTGATTCGGCACTGCGCCCCCTTTCGCTATCGTCGTGTTCGCTGGATTCAGATCCCCCTCCAACCTTCCAGCGGCGATCATCGATCTGGCTCCGGGGAAGTGGAGCCAGAGCAAGTCCCTCTGGAGGTGGCTGGAGATCTCAACCCAGCGCTCTTACCTGATGTGGATGTAAACCGGTTCCTGTTGGAGCCTTAGTCTTCATCCGTTTCGGAAAATACGTCTTCCTGCTCCTGCAAGTACTGCTGCCATGCAGTGGAGTCCCAGATTTCGATGCGTTTGCCCGCACCGATGACCGTCACTTCACGGTCTAGGCCTCCATAGTTTCGCAAAACTTGAGGAATCGTGACTCGTCCTTGCTTATCCGGCACTTCGTCGGAAGCGCCAGACAAGAAAACACGTGCATAGTCTCGCGCCTTACGCGAGGTAAGCGATGCCTGAGCTAATTGCTCATGCTGCTTCTCGAACTCCCGTTGGCTGAAAACATAAATGCAGCGCTCCTGCCCACGGGTCAACACGAGTCCGTAAGACAGATCGTCACGATATTTCGCGGGGAGAATCAGCCGGCCCTTTTCATCAAGTCGGGGCGTGTAAGTTCCAAGGAACATGCACACCGCCTTTCATATGAAGTGGCCGGAAACCCCAATTCCCTCTACTGCACTCCACTTTACTCCACAACCCTCCACTGTCAACGCAAACCAACCGTTTTCGCGAGGGGTTGGACATAAAAAATGCCTTGTTTTGGCGGGTTTTTCCCAGCTTGCGTTGTGGAGGGCTCCAGGAGCGAGAATGTGCGCATCTCGAAATTTGACCAAGAAAGTACCGAGATACCGCTATTTTCAGCCCTTTTGGGCGAGCGGGGAGGGCAGTGGAGGGAGACGGGGAGGAAAGTGGTGAGTCGTTAGGAAGCAGTGCAAATGTGTTTCCTAGGAATCTGCCGAGAATCGACGCAGCGCGTGTCGACCGTTAAAAGGACACCATTAAAAAGAAAATGTTTTGTATCGGG
Organism: Glutamicibacter sp. 363; assembly: GCF_052379505.1. Taxonomy (NCBI): domain Bacteria; kingdom Bacillati; phylum Actinomycetota; class Actinomycetes; order Micrococcales; family Micrococcaceae; genus Glutamicibacter; species Glutamicibacter sp. 363. Next base: position 301,620 of record NZ_JBQSYR010000001.1, read on the forward strand.
ACATCGGTAACAGTTCTGCATCAACACATCGGTGACACTTCCACGTTTAAAGCGGTAACACTTCCACCCGAAAATTAACTCCTTGGGACAACAACAGCCCGCCAGCACAACCCTTACGGGTCAGCTGGCGGGCTGCTGAACTGGAAAGTGTGAAAAATAATGATCCAGTCGATTCGACGATACGCCTAGCCATCACCCAATGGCCAGATGACGCACCCAGAGGATCAGTGACCGCCTTCTGCACTGAGCACGGAATCAGCCGCAAAACGTTCTATCAAATCCTCAAACGAACCCGCACCGAAGGCCAAGCCGCGGCGTTGGAACCGCGTTCACGCCGTCCAAGGCGCTCTCCGAATAGCACCAACGAGGCGCTCAAAGACCAAGCCATCGCGGTCCGCAAAGCACTGGAAGAGGCCGGGTGGGACCACGGGCCCATCAGCGTGCACGACAAAATGCTCAGCCTCGGCATGAAGGCCCCATCCATCGCGGCGCTGGCTAGGATCTTCAGGGAACGCGGGGTCATCACCCCGTCACCACGCAAACGGCCCAGATCTTCTTACCGGTCCTTCCGCTACCCCATGCCCAACGCCTGCTGGCAGTTGGACGCCACCGAATACCTGCTCGAAGGCGGACGTAAATGCGTGATCTTCCAGCTGCTCGATGACCATTCCCGACTGGCAGTTGCCTCGCTGGTCGCAAGAACAGAGAACAGCAAAGCAGCGGTGGAAGTCTTCCGCCGAGGCGTTGCTGCACGTGGAGTTCCGCAACGGCTCTTGAGCGATAACGGGGACGCTTTGAACCCTATCCGCCGCGGCATGGTCAGCGAATTAGTCGCTTACGCCAATAGTCTGGGGGTCGCGACGATCACGGGCAAACCGTATAAGCCAACAACCCAGGGAAAGAATGAGCGGTTGCATTCGACGCTGTTCAAGTGGTTGAAGAAGCAGCCCTACGTCAAAGATTTGCCGGCGTTGCAACGGCAGGTCGATGTCTTTGACCATGCCTACAACAATGAACGGGGCCATCAGTCCTTGGAAGACCGGATGACACCTCAGCAGGCATGGGAGGCGACCCCGGTGGCTGCTTCTCCAGAGCCTGGATACGCGCTGAAATACAGCACCAAGGCACCAGGCAAAGCGATTTCTGAACCGGTTGCTGACTTTGCCGGACCTGTCGCTGAGCAGGTCGGTGCTCCTGCCAAGCTCATGGCAACGTTACGGTCCGAAGATATGGGCAGCATCGGTGAGCAGCTGATGCGTGCGAACAAGAACCGGTGCATCCGAATCGCTGGGGTGGAGATTTATCTGGGCAAGCTTCTACGCAGCACACCCCTGAAGGCTCACTGGGATCAGCAGGAATTGATGCTGGTGACGATGCACGGCGAACTCATTGCCAGATACGATTTCCCGTTTCCGGAAGGAACGAAATATCGGAGCCTGAAGCATGCGACAGCCCTGTTCCAAAATCCTCGGGAAGATCAGTGAGTGTTACCGATGTCTTGATGCAGCAAGTGTTACTGATGTCTTGATGCAGTTTTGTCACCGATCTCCTGATACATGACACCATTAAAAAGAAAAAGAGGTGCAACCCCAATAAAGGGTTACACCTCGTTAATAAGGGTTCTAGCCGTCGGATTGGTCCCGCTTGCGCTGGTTCCATTTTTCTTCCAGACCGCTCATGAACTGCGAGTTTCCCGGGCCTGACGGTTTTGAACCTGCTGGCGTCTTTGCACCACCAACCTTGCCTGCTGCGGACTTGGCTAGGCCCAGCAGTACCCCACCGAACATGACAGCGAAACCAACAACACCCACGATGATGAGTTGCTGCGAAATGCCATAAATGAGACCAGCAAGCCCAACTATGACCAGAAGCGCGCCGAGTGCAATGTTGCGAGTTGAAAGGCGACCACTGCTAGCTGGAGCTTTCATACTGGAGGCGAAGCGGCGGTCTTCGTGCAGCTGCTTTTCCAACTGCTCCAACAGACGTTGCTCGTGCTCTGATAGCGGCATCGTCTTCTCCTTCCAATCACTGCTGTAGCGGTCATCCACCGCCTACAGGTATAACGCACAACCACTTGGAAACGTTCCAATCGGTATTTGCTACCTACTTATTAGGATAGTCTCTTTTACCGCTACCCTGCTAGTTGATCTTCAGCTCTTTCAGGCAACTTCATAGCTACACCGATTAATGCTATTTTTCTTTGGGTCGAAGGAAGCGGGCCGGAGCTAATCCGGAGTCAGGGAATCGATGGCTTATTTCGTCCGCAACCCTCTCAGCTTCGCGGGTTTTGCCCTCCGCTGGATCCAAACTGAGCTGAATGCCCAAATCAGGGTCGCTTAGCCTTTCCACCTTCACTCCCACAAGCCGTACCGACTGAGGCAACGGGGTCATCCGACGCAATAGTTCGATGGCATTTTGACTTATTGCGGAAGATGAGTCGGTTGGCGCGGCAAAAGTACGAGATCTTGTTACGCCAGTAAAATCTTGGTACTTCAGTTTAAGACCTACTGCGGATGCGGCTTTATTTGAGGCACGAAGCCGCTGACCTATCCGGTGTCCGAGTCTGAGCAATTCTTCTTCCAGCGATTCGAGGTCAGCAATGTCGCCGGCAAAGGTATGTTCGGCAGAAATGCTCTTTTCTTCCCTGGTGGTCTGAACTGCTCGGTTATCGATGCCATGGGCCAGCAGGTGCAAGGAACGGCCGTGTTCACCGAATCGTTGGATCATACGTGTTTGAGGCTCGTTGGCTAATTGCTCGATAGTTTCGATCGCCAACGCGTGAAGTTGTTCGCCAGTTTTCTTCCCGACGCCCCACATCGCCGACACTGGCAACTGATGCAGAAACTCCGTGGTTCGTTCTGGTGCGACGACGATTAGCCCATTGGGCTTGGCATGCGTCGAGGCTAGTTTCGCGACAAACTTGTTTCGAGCAATGCCGATGCTGGAGGGAAGATTCAATTCCTCGGCCAGGTGGGCACGAATCTGGTGGGCGATAGCGATCGGGCCACCGAGCAACCTCATACTTCCGGTGACGTCAAGGAACGCTTCGTCGATACTTACTTGTTCAACTAAAGGTGTAATAGTTTCGAAGTAGTTCATGATCTGGGCAGAAACCGCAGAGTACACCCCATGCTGCGGCTCGATAATCGTTGCCTGCGGCATCAAGGCGATTGCTTGGCTCATCGGCATAGCCGACCGCACCCCACGTGCCCGGCAATCATAGGATGCGGAGAGGACTACGCTTCGGCCGTTTGGAAATCCGACGATCACCGGTTCATGCCTTAACTCGGGACGCTCGCGCAGCTCTACAGACACGAAAAAAGCGTCCATATCCACATGCAAGATCGCGCGGTTTTCCAAGGCTGACATATCTACAGTCTAGTGAGCTTCACCGACGGATGACTGGCAAGGGTTAGCAATCCAATATGGGGTCGCTCTGCGCTCTGCTAGCAACCTATAAAGATAGCGGTAGAGTTGAAGCTATCCACTAGCAGTTCACGCTTAGAAAATGGTTTTGCATGTCGCCGTCTGAATCTCTGTCAGCCCTCGTGTCAGAAGCCGGGGAGGTGAGCCGCACGTACACCGATGCGGTCGCTAATCGTCTGGAAGACTTCTTGTCATCAAAAAGCGAAGAAGTTGCTCAGATTACTGCAAGCGCCACGGAAATCGTCAACAGCATTCAAGATCTTACTCGTGGCGGAAAGCGGCTTCGTCCGCTGTTCGCCTATTGGGGTTTTCTTGGTGCTGGCGGTCGACCCGACGACGAGAATATTGTTCGCCTGGGCATAGCGCTAGAACTCTTCCAGGGTGCAGCGCTCATCCACGATGACATTATTGACAACTCAGATACGCGTCGAGGCAAACCGAGCGTACACAAGCGCTTTGAGGCCCAGCATTCTTCGCTCGGATTAACTGGTAACGCAGCACAGTACGGCATTGCGAGCGCAATCCTCACCGGGGACTTGTGCCTATCTCTGAGTGAAGAAGTGTTTGCTGGGATTGACAATCTAACGCCCGGCACCCGGGCGATCTTCAACAAGATGCGTCTGCAAGTCATGGCTGGACAATATCTGGACGTTCTTGAGGAGTCTGCTGGCTCTGTCTACGACCCTGCCGAAGCAGTTAAACGCGCTCGCACCATCGTTCGCTACAAGTCCGCAAAGTATTCAACGGAGAATCCCTTCTTGCTTGGTGGCGCATTGGCTAATGCGAGCGACGAACTTTTGGAAAGCTACAGTGCTTTCGCTTTGCCATTGGGGGAAGCATTCCAATTACGGGATGACGTTCTCGGCGTTTTTGGCGATCCATCGGTCACCGGAAAGCCTGCTGGCGATGACCTTCGCGAAGGTAAGCGCACCGAATTGATTGCGCATGCCTTGGCGCTAACCGTCCCGGAGGAACGCGAGTTTATCCAAACTCGGCTTGGTGCCCAAAGCTTAAGCGATGCGGAAGTTGCCAAGCTGAGCAAAATTTTGCAGGAGTCTGGCGCGCTGCGGGAAACCGAGTCCAGTATCAGCGAGCTGACTACGCAGTCACTGGCAGCTCTAGAACGCATCGATGTCGCTCCGCTTCCTTTAGCCGGAATGCATTTTCTCAGCGATGCAGTCACGAAGCGAAGCAAATGAGCTCTTTGCTCCCCCAAGAATCCGTTAGTTCAAAGATTGCTAGCTGAGCAATGCGCTGCCGAGCCCTCCTGGAGCACAAGTCGCTTTTGAACTAGGTACTAATCGTTGAGTCAGTGGAATGTGTGATCTAGGTAGGGTCTCAGTAAAGTAACAAAGGTCTCGGCCACGTCCAATGAGTTGACGTGGCCGAGACCTTTCTTTTATAAAATCTTTATATTCTTGTCGAATGGCTTACCAAGCGAGGGCTTGCGCACGACGACGGATCTCGGTTTTTCGTCCGGTGCGCAAGGCATTCATTGGGGTTCCTGGCAACGACTCATCTTCGGTAAATAGCCACTTAATGGCATCTTCATCCGAATAGGCGGCGTCTTGAAGCACCGATAGAGTTCCCTTGAGGCTCTCCACGACAGCGCCGTCAAGAACGAAGTCGGCTGGGATCGACCGCACATGACGCTCACCGATCCGTACGGAAATGATGGCGCGCTCATCGAGCATGCGGTGGACACGTCGAATATCGACGTCAAGAATTTCGGCTAGGTCCGGCAGGGTTAGCCACTGGCCAACGGTTTTTTGAAGTTCATTCACCTCTAAAGGTTCCCACAAATTAGTGAACGGTGCAGAAACTTTATTCCCGACGCGCCACAATGGTTTCCATGCGCCACACTAGTAGTGTAAATTTTCATGTATCACTTTGATAACAATTGCCACATGAACAACACTGGTGCCGTTACCTAGCATCGTTCGAGTGAGAGTTGTTACCTACACCCCTGATTTGAGGATTGACCCCATGCCCCACGAATCGAGCTATGCAGCTAAGCATGCGTTAGGCGTCGTAGCAGGCGCGGCTATACCTGCCGCAGTGATCGGCAGTCTGGCCCTCGCCCCCGCAGTTCAGGCGGCTCCTGTTCCATTGCCTCTGAGCCCAAACTCCTTATCGCCGAAAAGCGTCTCACCAGAGACCGTCAAGATCGCTGAAGACCAAATCAAAGCGCATCTGCTTGCTTCTCGTGTTTCGACGATGGGGCTTCCTGCTAAACGCAGCGTCAAGGAAATCAAAGTCGAGCCAGGCTCTTCGTTGTGGAGTATTGCCAAGGAATATGACACTTCCGTCTCCGAGTTGAAGAAGCTCAACAATCTCAAGAACGACGTTATTGTTGCCGGAAAGACTCTTAAGGTTCCGGGCAGCGCTTCCTCTTCACAGGAGAAGTCAAAGTCTCAGAGCACTCATAGCTCGTCATACACGGTCAAAAATGGCGATACGCTTGGGGCAATCGCCGCGAAGCACAACATGAGTTTGTCTTCGTTGCTGAGCAAGAATGACATCTCAGCTAGTTCGCTGATATTCCCAGGCGACAAGCTCACCGTTTCGGGCAGCTCCAAATCCTCTGAGCCAAAGAACGAAAGCAAGAACCAGAATTCAAGTTCAAGCTCTTCTGCTTACACGGTCAAGAGCGGCGACACCCTCGGCGGCATCGCCGCCAAACACAACATGAGCCTCTCGGCCCTGTTGAGCAAGAACAATGTTTCCGCGTCGAAGCCGATCTTCCCAGGTGACAAGCTCACCGTTTCGGGCAGCTCCAAATCCTCTGAGCCGGAGAACGAAAGCAAGAACCAGAATTCAGGTTCAAGCTCTTCTGCTTACACGGTCAAGAGCGGCGACACCCTCGGCGGCATCGCAGCCAAGCACAACATGAGCCTCTCGGCCCTGTTGAGCAAAAACAACATCAGCGCCGGCAAGCACATCTTCCCCGGCGATAAGCTAGTTGTTTCTGGTGGATCTTCGAGTTCCAATAATTCTGAGAAGAAGAGCGAACCGAAGAAGTCCGGCAACGCAACCTACACAGTCAAGAGCGGTGACACGCTTGGCGGTATCGCTGGCCAGCACAATATGAAGCTGTCGGCGCTGCTTAACTTGAACCCTCAGGTGAGCACCCAAGCTCCGCTGAAGATTGGTGAAAAGCTCAAGGTCTCAGGCTCCTCTGTACAGCCAAACGGCAATATCGAGAAGAAGGAAGACCGCAAGATCGGCAATACTTTTGAAGGTCGCACCTATCCGGATGCCACCGTCAATGATGCCAATCAGAACAAGAACTACTTAGATTCCGTCTCGGTCCCAAGCCGTGACGAAATGAAAGCCATGATCCGTTCGACCGCTAACAGCATGGGGGTTGACCCTGCACTTGCCATGGCACACGCCATGCAAGAATCCGGCTTCAACATGCGTGCAGTCTCCCCCGCCAACGCCCTGGGCGCCATGCAGGTTATTCCGAGCACCGGCGAATGGATGTCTTCCCGGCTCGGACGCGATCTGAACTTGCTGAAGCCACAGGACAATGTCACTGCTGGAGTGGCCACGATCCGTTTCAATCTAGATAACACCGATAGTTTGGACGATGCAATTGCTTCGTACTACCAAGGGCTCGGAGGAGTTCGAAAGTACGGGATGTTCGAAGACACCAAGCGCTACGTCGCGAGCGTCAAATCATTGATGAAGCAATACAGCTAAAACCAAAGAGTAGGGGGCAAGTTCTTTAGGAACTTGCCCCCTACTCTTTAACGCGTTACTTCTTGGTCTATGCTGAGTACTGCTCGCGCCGGTTGCGGTGTAGCGGCATTTCTATGACAACCTTTGTTCCTTGCGGTTCAGATTGCACCCACTGGATTTCGCCAGATAGTTCGCTTGTGACCAAGGTGCGCACGATCTGCAATCCCAAACCTTCACGCCGCGGACCGTCTGGCAGGCCATGCCCGTCGTCTTGAATCACCACACGCAACCAGTCTTTGCCGTCATGTCCGCGGTACCGGTTCGCGAGGAGTCCCACTTCGCCATCCCTGTTGGCCAATCCATGTTCCACAGCGTTCGTCACCAGTTCATTGATAACCAACGACAGTGGTGTGGCCAAATCGGCATCGAGCATTCCGAATTCGCCTTCGCGCCGCGTAGCAACGCGCTGACCCGGAGACGCAATTTCGACAATAAGCCGGAACTGGCGATCCATCAGGTCATCAAATTTGACGGTTTCGTTCAGGCCCTTGGACAAGAAATCGTGCACCGATGCGATAGTTGAAACGCGCCGCATCGCCTGTTCGAGTCCTTGTTGGCCCTCGACTGAGTTCATCCGCCGCGATTGCATGCGCAATAGAGCCGCCACGGTCTGCAGATTGTTTTTTACCCTGTGGTGAATTTCCCGAATCGTCGCGTCTTTGGTGACAAGTTCCTTCTCGCGACGTCTGAGCTCAGTGACATCACGGCAAAGCACTAGGGCACCCCAACGTTTCGCTTCATCTCGAAGCGGGATTGCACGAAGGGACAGGGTGACCCCGGAAAATTCGACTTCGGTACGCCATGGCATTTTGCCTTGCAGCACCAGTGGTAGCGTTTCATCGACAACGCGACGGTCACTGACCAGGGCCATGGTCAGATCCGCGAGCGGTTGACCTTGGAGAACTTCGGCCGCCCCTAGCCGGCGGAAAGCCGACACTGCGTTCGGGCTGGCGTATTCGACCACCCCGTTGACGTTGAGCCTGATGAATCCATCACCGACACGGGGCGCGCCGCGGCGTGAGCCGGTAGGGCTTGCGAAGTCCGGCCACAGCCCCCGGGTTCCCATGGTCAGAAGGTCCTCGGCGCTCTGCCGGTACACGAGTTCCAAGTTCGAGGGCGTACGTGCCTGATTTGGATCGAAGTGTGAGGTGATCACGGCAACCGGACGGTGCTGGCGGACCAAGGGAATTGCTTGGACCGAAGTTAATCCGGAAATCAGATCGGCGCTTGGTTGCTCTGCAGATTTTTGCACGCGTTGGCTACCCCAAGCCTGATCAACCATGAGTCGCAAATCTCTACGGATCCGCTCTCCCACAAAGTCTGTGTGGAATACGGTGTGTGAGGTAGAAGGCCGTACGTGCGCGAGCGCGACATAGGACCCGTCGCCGGTGGGGAACCAAAGAACGAGATCGGCGAACGCCAGATCTGAGATCAGTTGCCAGTCCCCCACCAGCAGGTGGAGCCAGTCCTCATCACCGGGCCCGAGGTTTGCTTGTTGACGGAGTTGCTCGGTGATGAGGGCCATAAGGGGGTGTTACCTCCGGACGATGGAACGCAGAAGGCGAAGGGCTACAGACAGCGACGCCATATCGTCGCGTCCGAGGCTGTTTACTTCAGCAAACATTGTCTTCGCACGATCAAGGTTAGCCGTGTTTGCTTCTTCCCAAGCCGCAACACGCTCTGCCGGCCCGCCAATCTCCGCACCGTTGTCCAATACGTTCAAGGTCAGATCAATGAGTGTTGTATACAGATCGTCACGCATTGCGGCACGGGCCAACGCCTGCCAACGATCCGAACGCGGCAGCTTGGTGATCCGATTGAGCAAATCGTCGGCGCCAAACTGGTTGTACAACACGAAGTAGGTCTCGGCGACCTGCTGTGCCGAATACTCGGTACGCCCAACCAACTCGGCGATATCCAACAAGGTATAGGACTCAAACTGCGAGGCCCACATGCTTGCTCGATGCTCGTCGATCCCATTGCTGATGGCATCAAGCTGCCATGCGTTGTATCGCTCGAGATCCGACCCGCGCAGCAGCGCCGGCAGGCTCTGGCGCAACTCGCTGACGATCGGTTCATAGTTGCCCACGATTTCTTCGACCGGCTGCTGCTGATCAACGCGGTTGATGAACCAACGCGTCGTGCGATCCAACAAGCGGCGCATGTCGTGATGTTGCCTTCCCCAGTACGCCACCTCCGTACCAGCGGGTTGGAGGTTGATCGCAGCGAATTGGCGGTCGAAACCATAGATTTCACGCAATGCAGTGAACATCTTGGCGATCTGGACTTCGCTTGCACCGGTTTCTTCCATGGCACGGAAGACATAAGTGACCCCACCGATGTTGATGATGTCATTGGCGACAACGGTCGCAATGATCTCCCGGCGCAACGGGTGAGTTTCTAGCTGATCACCGAAACGATCGACGAGCTGCTGCGGGAAATAGCGGCGCAATGTCGCTACATAGTACGGATCATCTGCCAGATCGGACTCGGCCAGCGCATGCGCGAGCTGAATTTTGGCGTAGGCGGCCAGCACCGAAATCTCCGGGGCGGTCATCATCTCGCCAGCGCTCTTGCGCTGTTCTAGCTCGTCGCTATTCGGCAGGAACTCCAGCTCGCGATTCAGGTCAGCGTTTTTTTCCAACCACTGCATCAGTCGCTCGTAGGCAGGAGCCCAGACCTTGGCTGCATGCTTTTCGTTCAGCAGTAGCACGTTCTGGTCAAAGTTGGCCTGCAGCACTAGGTCGCCCACATTGTCCGTCATCGACAACAAGAAATCGGTGCGTTCTTCGGCGGTGAGCTTTCCCGCCTTGATCTGTCGGTCTACGAAGATCTTGATGTTTACTTCGCGGTCCGAAGTATCTACCCCGGCGGAGTTATCGATGGCGTCGGTATTGAGGATAACGCCATTGCGGGCTGCCTCGATGCGGCCAAGCTGCGTCATGCCCAGGTTTCCGCCCTCGCCGATGACCTTGACGCGAATTGCACCGCCATCAACACGGATCGCGTCGTTAGCGCGATCGCCCACCTGGGCGTGTGTTTCGGCGCTGGATTTCACATAGGTCCCAATGCCGCCGTTGTAGAGCAGGTCAACTGGTGCCGACAGAATTGCTTTGAGCAATTCATTTGGGCTCAGCTTGGTGACCGAGGAGTCCAGGCCCAGGACTTCGCGTACCTGCACGCTAATCGGAACCGACTTCAAGCTGCGGGAGTAGACTCCGCCGCCTTCGGAAATCAGTTCCTTGTTGTAGTCTGCCCAGCTCGAGCGCGGAAGATCGTATAGGCGCTGGCGCTCGACAAAGGAGGCTTCCGGCGCCGGGTTTGGATCTAGGAAAATATCGCGGTGGTCGAATGCAGCGACCAGATTCACGGTACGGGTGCGCAGAAGTCCATTGCCAAAGACATCGCCGGACATGTCGCCAACGCCTACAGCGGTGAATTCTTCACGCTGAGTATCCAGACCAAGTTCGAAGAAATGACGCTTGACCGATTCCCATGCACCGCGGGCGGTAATGCCCATGCCCTTATGGTCATAGCCTACAGAGCCTCCCGAGGCGAAGGCGTCGCCCAGCCAGTGGCCCTTCTCCTGAGAAATCGAGTTAGCGATATCTGAGAAGCTTGCTGTGCCCTTGTCCGCGGCCACTACCAGATAGGTGTCGTCCCCGTCGTGGCGGACCACATTAGCTGGTGACTCGACGTGCTCGCCATTTTCATCGGTGACCAGATTATCGGTCAAATCCAGCAAGGTCCGGATAAAGATCCGGTAGGAGGCTTTGCCTTCTTCCATCCAAGCTGCCCGATCTACGGCCGGGTTGGGTAGTTGCTTGGCGTAGAAACCGCCCTTTGCGCCGGTTGGCACAATCACCGAGTTCTTGACCATCTGAGCCTTGACCAGACCCAACACTTCGGTGCGGAAGTCCTCTCGACGATCGGACCAGCGCAGGCCACCACGGGCAACTGCGCCAAACCGGAAATGCACACCCTCAACACGTGGTGAGTAGACCCACATTTCATGCCTCGGCCGTGGGAATGGCGCGAAGTCAATCTCTTCGGGTGCGAGCTTGAAGGCCAGCGCGAGACGTTCGGTGTAGTAGTTCGTCCGTTTAGTTGCCTCTATGACCTTTACGAAACGGCGAAGCAGCGTGTCAGCGTCTAAGGTGGGCACATTTTCAAGTGCTTCGTCGATCTGTGCCAGGGCCTGATCCCGTGCCGAAGTTGAAGCCTCAGCAGAGAACGAAGGATCGAAGGTGGCATGGAACAAATCGACGATACCGTGTGTCACCGCCGCGTTGTTGACCAGGGTCGATGCGATAAATCCGGTGGAATTCGAAATGCCAAGCTGCAAAAGGTAGTGCGCGTAGGCGCGAAGCATGGCGACTTCCTGCCAGCTTAACCCTTCATGCAGCACCAGGGCATTGAGCTTGTCCGATTCGGCGGCGTTGCGAACCACGGCCGAGTAGGCGTCGGCAAGTTTGGTTTCGATTGTGTCGAAGTCGATTTCTGGATCAACCTTCAGACCCATGTCATAGATGTATCGCTCGCCGATGCCTTCGGGGCTCAGCTCATAGGGGCGCTCATCAACCACATCAAGACCCAAATCCTGCAGCACGGGCAGGATCCCTGAAAGCAGCAGTGGCCGGTCTACAAAGATTTTCATTCGCTTGGTGACGGCGGAATCTTCGTCATTGGCAGCATCGTAGAAGGAAACGACTGGTCCTTGCTGATCCGGAGCATCAAGCTCTTCCAGCAGGTCGATGTCGGCCAGTGCATCTTCAATCTCGAATTGCACCTTGTACGCTGCGGGGAATGCGCCAGCCCACGAATTGGCCAGGTGATTCGCTTCGCCCGGTTCGAGGCTACTCCGTGCGGTGTCGGTAATCGCGTCGTTCCAGGAGCGAACTGCCTTGGCGATTCGATTCTCCAATGCCTTGCGATCCACCACCGGGGTCAGCCCATGGTGCTGAAGGCGAAGTCGATAGAACAGCCGGACCAATGCACCGGCTCCGAGCTGCGCTTCATATTCGGTGGACACCGGATTGAAGCTGGAATCCAGCTCTTTTTCGATACGCTGTCGCACATCGGTGGAGAACCTGTCGCGTGGCAGATACACCATTGCGGTCACAAAGCGCCCGTAGGAGTCAGTGCGCAGGAAGACCGAGGTGCGGCGACGCTCTTGCAGACGCAGAATGCCCAATGCAATTTCGGTAAGGTCGTCTACCGAGATCTGGAACATTTCATCGCGCGGGTAGGACTCTAGGATCGTGACGATGTCCTTGCCGGAGTGCGAGTCTCGGGCGAATCCGGTATTTTTCAGGACCGCTTCGATTTTTTCGCGCACCACCGGTACGGTTTTCACACTAGAGGTGTACACCTTGGTCGCAAACAACCCAATGAAGCGACGCTCACCGTTGACGTCGCCGTTGGCATCGAAGCTCTTGACCCCAACATAGTCCAGGTAGACTCCGCGGTGCACGGTGGAACGCGAGTTCGCTTTGGTGATGATCAATGCGCGCTTGTCGCGGGCCGTTGCGCGGCCACGCTTGGTCAGGTGCTGTGGGCCCTGGTCCTCCAAGGATCGCATGAGCCCTAGACCGCTTCCTTCGCGGGCAACGAGTACGTCTTCTCCGTGCTCCGTCGTCAGATAGTAGTCGCGGTAGCCCAAGAACGTGAAACGACCGTCCGACATCCAGTTCAGCAGTTCTACCGCCTGATCGAGATCGGCAATCTCGCCTGCATTTGCGGTCTGCGGCAGCGTCTGGGCAATGCTCTTTGCACGATCCAGCATTGCGGGCCAGTCCTGCACGGCAACACGCACGTCGGCAAGGACCTTCAGCAAATTTTCAACGATCGTCACGGCTTCAGCGTCGGAGAGGTCGCGGGCGACTTCTACCGAAATCCAGGATTCAACCTTGGTGTGCGTGTCAATCGAGGTCAGCGTGCTTAGATCCGACAAGGCAGCCGTATCGCCACTGGCAACGTGCTGCAACCCCGTGTGCGACAGCTTTTTGATCAATCCAGTGTCTCGATCGCGTGATACCACGAAAGTCGGATGCACGACGAGCTGAATTGGGGCTGAAAGCCGGACCAGTTCCGCAGTGACCGAATCAACCAAGAACGGCATATCGTCGGTGACGATATGTACCACCGAAACACCATTGTTGCGGGTAATAGATACGTTGGCCGTATCAACGTCGCGGCCATATCCGATTTCCAAGTGTGCGGCTACTCGCGCCTCGAGCTCGTCGGGCGTAAACGCCGCGACATCTTCTCTAGCGATTTGGCCATAGTATTCGCTCACCAACTGCGAGGTGAGTGTCGCATCCATAAATGATTCTGACATGCTGGATTCCGACGAGTTCAAGTGAACGCCTCCAAGAACGAAGTTCTAATTAATCCGCGTCTTTGCGGATCTCCGATAGAAACCACACTACCGTGTTTTCGTGTACCAAAGTTCAAGGATTCAGCCGATTCGACGACTCAGTCGCTTCCGTCTCGTTTCCGTGGATTTAATGCCCAGCAAACCTCGTATTTCAGTACGCAATGTACTTCTAGGGGCGATTTCAGCCAAGGGCGATCCGGCCAGTAGCGCCGCATTGCAGCTCACCACGTCTTGGGGCAGGTATCCAGCGATGCAATGATTGGGCCCGAACCGATCCCAGGTTTCCAAGAGACGCCGTTTGGGGCTATGCCCGGTATTCGCAGCACCGATTTTATTGAATACAATCTGCAGAGTCACCCCCGGGATTTGATCTTCCAATTCATCGATCGCTCGAAGGGCACGCGGGATCCCTACGCTATCTGCGGCGACAACCATAAATACTTCATCCGAACAGCGAAGCATCTCCACGGTGACTGCGTTGCGCTGAGGCGCTTGCGTGTCAAAGCTCAGTTGTTCGTCCAATTCCACCTGGGACGCGACATCAAGCACCACCAAATCATTGTGTTCACGCAAGACACTCGTCGCACGACGTAGCGCAGAGGCCCTCACCTCCGGCCACCTGCTGGACCGGGGCAGCCCGGTGGCGACTTTGAGTATCGCAGTACCAACTTCGACGCTCAAGCAGGTTGCATCCAACCTTGCAGGGTCGAGTGACCCCGAGTCAATCACACGACAAAGCTGCGCGATGGATGCGGATTCATCGAGCAGACCCAACTGTATGGAAATGGACGCGGCAAAAGTATCGGCGTCCAGTATCACCACGGTTTTTCCTGAGAGAGCGGCTTCCACAGCGTAGTTCAGCGCCACCGTGCTTCGGCCTGGTGCGCCCGCTGCGCCCCAGAAGCACACAATTTTTCCGGTCGACAATTTCGCTTGCTCTGAGGCCTCGCTGACTTGCGCTTCATCCAACTCATCGGGATGCGTCAACTCACGAAGCGCCTGCACCACGAGTAGTTCGAGTTCCAGCATTGGAACGCTCTCATTTACTTCGATCATCCCTTGGGTGGTGCCACCGTTTCGAGGTTTTTCGTCCAGCAGCACCAGCACCATTTGTTGTGAAGTCACCGCGTCGATCTGCTCCAGTGGCGGCAGCAGCTCCCGACCGGACACCAACAGCACATCTGCTACGCCCACCGCACAGGCCGCAATGGCCTCGGCAATATCTTCACAAACGCGAGTGACCATCAATTCGCCGCGATACCCTTCGATTTGGCGGACAACGTGTTCACCATTTCCCAGCACCACCACCGAGATACTCATTGCTGGGTACCGGCTGGATTGTAGATCACTATAATTCTCGATTCGTTGGCCAAGGCTTGAAGCAGTGGCTCGAGATGGTCGGGTTCGACGAGCAGCTCTAGATTGGTACCGTTTTGATTCACGAGTCCCCCTGCGCGGGCTACCCGTGCAGAGACTTCCACCATACTTGCCAGCTGTTCTGGAACTCCGTACGCCGAACCGCCCTTTTCACGTTGGGCAATCCATACGTCGACGAAACTACCCGGGGTAATCGCCGGTGTAAGATCCGCGGGCAGATCAATATTGATTGGCCTGCGGGAGCCCAAATCGTTGTGCGTAATGGAGTTGTTCGGGATGAACTCACCGGCTCCGATGAAGGTATTGGCACGGGCGTTGGTAATGAGTTCCGGGTTCGCTTCGAGGTACTGAACACCGGATTCTCCGAGTTGCACATTTTCAGTTCGAAGATTTTGCATTGAGAGTTCTTCACCCAGAGTGATGTTTGCTCCGGCTACATAAACCTCTGTGGTGTGGTTCAATTCGCGCACGAGATAGACCGTGCCAATCACTGACGCCACTACCAGGACCGCGCCCAGGGCCAATCTCGGGTCCTTCCACGTCGGTCGTTTTACTCGCGGTGCGCTGGCAGAACGAGTTGTGCCGGTGTTCTGTTCGCCGCTCATGCTCTGTCCTTTGCCCGCGCTAGCTACTTGTTTCGAGAGCCTACGACAAGTTTCGGTTGGTGTGAAGACCTATTCCGAGGCCTGTGGATTATTAGATATCAACGACTTGGACCCAGCCGACCGTTTCCAGAGGCAAGAGCTGATAGCCGGTGATACTTCGATCTCGCGCGTAATCGTCTCTGGGATGAATCGCCATGATGAGAAAGTCTTTACCTACCTGCGACAAGGTTCCTTCGGCTACTGGCTTGCCGTTGATGTCATAGGCCAAGGTTCGTTGGCGATCACGTAGCACGCCGCGAACCACCGTGGAGAATTTAACTGGCGACAAGCGCCCTTCGAGGTTAGACCCGATCTGCGACATTTCCAGTGACCGCAGCGCGAAGTTCTTCACCAGCCAACGCTTACCTCCATTTTCAAGGCAGAAATAGTCTTTACCGATGGGGCCAAGCCTTGCGTTAATTTCGTATTCGCCGGCCAGCTTCACGGCAACTGCCGATCCTTGAATCCGAAGCAAGCGCTCATGCATTTGCTCTGTAGCGCGTTCGATACGAATACCTTCCGCTACCTCTTCGCGGAACTGTGCCGCCAACTGGGCCTCGGCCTGCGCCTCAAGATCTTCGAAAAGGGAATCCCATCGCATGCGCCCACTGTACGAGAGAAGAGTTTTTCAGGGAACCCTCTTCCATAAAATCAAATAAAGTGTCATCATCTATATCTAACAACATCAAATTGCATCAAATCACATAAAAAAGAGGCGAGAACGATGCTCCACTTAAGGAAGACTTTCATGGTTGGACTGCTGGTTGGTGCAACGTTGGTCATCCTGTTGACCTTGACCGAATGGGCTGTACGTTCGCGGCCTCACTTCGACCCAGCCGGCGACCCGTCGCAGAACTTACTGGTGTTATTTCTGCTTGGCACCGGAGTCCTCTTTGGTGCGTATCTAATTTTTTATGCTCTCCTGCGCGCAGCAATTTACGCGGCACGCCACGGGCATAGCGGCTTCTTGGAATTGTTGACCCGTTTGGCCCCTAGCTTGACTCGCCGTGCCGTGGGATCGATCTTAGGAACAACGTTGGCACTGTCCGGAACCAGCATTGCCTACGGCGCGACGACTCCTCCCACGGATATTTCGCACCACCAAACCGGGCAGCTGGCGTCGTTGGAGCACGGGCCCGAACCGTCCTCAGCACAGCCAGCTACCGAAGTCCCTACACCGGGCTGGTTTCCTGGCTCACTGAGCATTCCCATGAACCGACTTCTGGGATCCGGGAATAACCGAAAAAGTGCCTCTGCTCCATCGGATCATGTAGTCGTCGCATCCGGGCAAACCCTATGGAGCATCGCCAACGACTTGCTCAACAAACACGGATCCGCTGCGGAAATTGCCGAGCTTTGGCCGCAAATATATGAGCTGAATCGCGAGGTGATTGGGGAGGATCCGAATCTGCTGCGGCTTGGTATCGAACTGCAGCTGCCCAAAACCGACTAAGGAGGAAATCACAGTGAGCATCGAGTCAGAAATACTTGTCAGCCGGACAAGAAATACTAGGGCAGGCATCTGCCCAAACACACCGCTACGCTTCACCGCAGATCATCGCCAGCTCAGTGCCAACAGATCACCACAGCAAATTTCGTTGGCAATGGATCGTATATTTCATCGACCGGCGATTGCACCATCCGAACGCAAGACCGTCATCGAACTCTCTCATGCGGTGTCCAGAGCGGTCTTCGAGATCATCGCTGGATATCGTTCGGTAAGTCAATTGACTTTTGTGATGGACCCCGAATGTGTAAAAAAACTTCGTTCGCAGGCAATTCTGCAAACCGGCGGCTACACAGTCCAGCCGATGCCGGGCACCAGCCACGGCGAGGTACGTTCGCTGCACCTGTGGCCTACGATATCCGGAGCCTACGAATGCTCTGTCATCGTGGCCTTTAAACACCGCGTCCGCGCCGTAGCTCTCAGAATTGAGCCTTGGCACGGACGATGGCAAATCACCAGTGTTGAAATGCTTTAGCGGCGCTTAGTCTTCTTGTTCTTTTTGGCCGCTTTGGCCGGATTCGAAGCTTGCTTGGCCTGGGTACTGGCTTCGCCGTCCTCGTCAGGCCCGGTGAACTGCAAGTTCTTCGGAGCTGCCGGTTCGCCCACTGCACCGGAGGATTCCTGAGTCGTTTCCGAGCCGGACGGCACATCGAGGTTGAACAGGGTTCCGATGCTTTCCTCGCGGATGGACTCCATCATGGTCTGGAACATGGTGTATCCCTCGCGCTGGTATTCAACCAGCGGATCGCGTTGCGCCATGGCGCGCAGACCGATGCCTTCCTTGAGATAGTCCATCTCGTACAGGTGCTCTTGCCACTTTCGGCCGATCGTGGACAGCACGACGCGACGTTCGAGATCTCTTAGGACTTCGGCGCCAATGGCCTTTTCGCGCAGTTCATACTGGTACTTTGCGTCAGAGAGAATCTCGGTTTCCAAGAACTGCGGAGTTAGATGCCCAACGCCGTGCACTTCCTCGACTACTTCATCGATCGTTAGACCGATCGGGTAAAGCTGCTTGAGGTTTGTCCATAGCTGCTTCAGGTCCCAATCATCTGGGTTACCAACCAGAGTGACCTCATTGACCATGGATTTCACGACGTCTTCGAGGAAGTGGTTGACCTTCTCGTCGATATTTTCGCCTTCTAGGATCGCGCGGCGATCGGCGTAGATTGCTTCACGCTGGCGGTTCATCACGTCATCGTATTTCAGCACGTTCTTGCGCTGTTCGGCATTTACGCCCTCGACCTGTGCCTGAGCGGATTCGATGGCTTTGGAGACCATTTTGGATTCCAGGGCCACATCGTCTGGCATCGACGGATTATTCATGATGCGCTCAGCCATACCGGAGTTGAACCGTCGCATCAGGTCATCGGTCATTGAGAGGTAGAACCGGGACTCACCCGGGTCACCCTGACGGCCCGCACGACCACGCAACTGGTTGTCGATTCGCCGCGATTCGTGGCGTTCGGTGCCAAGCACGTACAGCCCACCGAGCGCGGTGACCTCGTCGGCTTCGCTTGCTACGGTGGCCTTGGCTTTCGCAAAGACCTCATCCCAAACCTTGTTGTATTCCTCCGGATGGTTCTCCGGATCCAATCCCCGGCGTTCCATCTCGGCGACGGCCAGGAACTCGGCGTTGCCACCGAGCATAATATCGGTACCACGGCCGGCCATGTTGGTGGAGACGGTGACGCCATTTTTACGACCCGCCATGGCAACGACGGCAGCTTCGCGTGCGTGCTGTTTAGCGTTCAGAACCTCGTGGCGAATACCGCCCTTGGAGAGCAGCCTAGACAAGTACTCGCTTTTTTCAACGCTGGTGGTACCCACCAGGATGGGCTGTCCGCTTCCGTGGCGTTCGGCGATGTCTTCGACGACCGCATTGAATTTGGAAACTTCATTCTTGTAGATCAGGTCGGCCTGATCGTTTCGTATGGCCGGGCGGTTTGTTGGAATTTCGACGACACCGAGTTTGTAGGTGCCCATAAATTCGGCGGCTTCAGTCTGCGCGGTACCGGTCATGCCGGAGATCTTGTCGTACATGCGGAAGTAGTTCTGCAAGGTGATGGTCGCCAAGGTCTGATTCTCAGCCTTGATGCTGACACCTTCCTTGGCTTCGATGGCCTGGTGCATGCCTTCGGAATAGCGGCGGCCTTCAAGGGCACGTCCGGTATGTTCATCGACAATCATGACTTCGTCCTTGACAACGACGTAGTCCTTGTCTTTTTTGAACAGTTCCTTGGCCTTGATTGCGTTGTTCAGGAAGCCGATCAGCGGGGTGTTATTCGATTCGTACAGGTTGTCGATGCCAAGATAGTCTTCAACCTTCTCGATACCATCTTCGAGCACACCGATAGTGCGCTTCTTTTCGTCGACTTCATAGTCGTCCTCACGGTCGAGGCGTTTGACGATCTTGGCGAACTCGGTGTACCAGCGGTTCACATCCCCTGATGCTTGGCCCGAAATGATCAACGGCGTACGCGCCTCGTCGATCAGAATCGAGTCGACCTCATCAACGATCACAAAGTTGTGTCCGCGCTGAACAAGTTCGGTCTTGTTCCATGCCATGTTGTCGCGCAGATAATCGAATCCGAATTCGTTGTTCGTTCCGTATGTAATGTCGTTCTCGTACTGTTTGCGCCGTGCGGCTGGATCCATATTGGACAAGATGCAACCACAGCTCAGGCCGAGGAATCGGAAAACACGTCCCATAAGATCCGACTGGTACTGCGCGAGGAAGTCGTTGGTGGTCACCACGTGCACGCCCTTGCCGGACAGGGCATTTAGATAAGCTGGCGCAGTCGCAACCAAGGTCTTGCCTTCACCGGTACGCATTTCTGCGATATTACCCAGGTGCAGTGCGGCGCCACCCATGAGCTGGACGTCGAAGTGGCGCATGCCCAGAACTCGGTCTGAGGCCTCGCGAACGGCCGCGAAAGCTTCCGGAAGCAATGCTTCAAGACTTTCGCCTTCTGCTAAACGAGCACGGAACTTATCGGTCTCGGCTTTAAGCTCCTCGTCCGACATGTCGCGAAATTCGTCTTCCAACGTATTGATCGTGTCGGCGTAAGCTCGAAGAGTCTTTAGAATCTTCTTGTCGCCGGTACGCAAAATACGTTCTAGCAATGATGCCACGTGGTAGCTCCCAATATCTCAAGCACAGTAAATTCTGGCGTCTTTAGTCTACGTGAGGAAATCAGCACAACTTGCTATTTCCCGGGGTGGTTTGGTGTTCTGCCTGTAAATAGGAACTGCGCTAACAGGCCGTTCACAGCCTGTATTTCACGCTGTCCAAGGCGAGCCAGCGCGCCATTCGTCCGAGTTCAATTTCCAAGGCAGCAGCAACTTCGTTCGGTGCGTGCGCCTCATAATGCACCGAATTTACCTGCAATTCGCCCTTCGCGCGGTCGGCTTTCAAATCGACCCTACCAACGAAGCGCTCCCCGTAAAGCATTGGAAAAACATAATAACCATAGCGACGTTTCTCTTTGGGAACATAGATTTCGACTCGGTATTCGAAATCAAAGAAGCGTTCTAGCCGCTTGCGGTTGAATACCATCGAATCAAATGGCGCCAATAAGCGCAGGTCCGGTGCGATCTTCCGAGGGATCTTCGTACCGGGAATCATGAAACACGTCTCTGCCAAGCGTTCAACTTGCACGCGTTCCACCAGTCCCTCCTCAGCCAGGGATTCCAACGCTGCTTTGACCTCACGAATTGGCAATCTGAAGTATTCGGCAACGCAATGCTTTGTACCAATGCCCTGAGCAGTCAGCGACTCTACAACTAGCCGACGTAGCGCCTGATATTTATGCTCTTGGTCGACCTCCGGCAGCTCCGGCAAGACATCGTGGCTCAGTGCAAATAATCGCTCGAACTGCGCGTTGCGACCCAATGCAAGAATCCGCCCCTGCGCAAATAGTGCTTCGGTGACAATCTTGGTGTCATTCCAGTTCCATCCCCAGTGGTTTCGTTCCTTCATGGGGTTGACTCCCAGCGAGGCACTCAGCTGGCGTGCGCTAGTACCCGGGTGCAACGAGAGGTGTTCCATCACCCGGCTGCTCAGGTCCTTCAATTCGCCATCGAATTGCTCCGAACGATCAACCCAGCGACGGCGTTGCCAGGGCACGAGATCCGCCACGAGCTCGCTACGCACATAGCTTGCCTCATGTGCCCAGTATTCGGTTGCCGGTCCATGCCGTTGCGACACCAAGGCATCCAGCAGTTGGGTGTCGTAGTGTCCAAGTCGAGCGAACAATGGGACATAGTGCGCCCTGCTGACGACGTTGATGGAGTCAATCTGCAATTGCCCGATTGCGTCAAGAACCCCTACAAGGTGGCGCTGGGATACCTTGGTCTGCTTGCGTGGTCGAGACAGACCTTGGGCGGCCAACGCAATTCTTCGGGCTTGAGATAAGCCCAGAGTGCGTTGACCGCCCAGGTCGTGCGAGATGTTAATGATTAGCCCTCGTTAGCCAGAGCCTTATCGCGGTAGCCGCGAACTTCGGTTGGCAATTCGTCGTTTTCACCCAACGAAGGGTCGAGGGTGATGACGCCGTACTGATACTGGGTACGTCCGTAGACGACCGAATGAGCACCGGTAGCTTCATCGATGAACAAATAGAAGGGGTGACCAACGAGTTCCATGCGATCAACTGCGTCATCAACGCTCATGACTTCAGCGGGGAAGACCTTACGGCGAATGACGACCGGCGAATATTCCGCTTCCTTCGCATTTGCCTCGGCTTCTGCATTTGCCTGGGCTTCGAGCGTCTCCTGCACCAAAGATTTGTCGCTTGGCGCTACGGGTAGCGAGCTAGTCGCCTCGTGGACAGCCATTGGCGCATGGTTTCCACGATGAACCTTCCGCTTGTCCCGTGCTTTGCGCAATCGTTCGAGGAGCTTTGCGAATGCGATGTCGAACGCCGCAAATTTATCTGCTCCGCGAGCTTCCGCCCGAATTGCGGGGCCCCGGGAAACGACCGTCAGTTCGACGCTGAGCGCGGTGCTCTGGTTGCGGGCGTGTGCTTCCTTGACGACTTTCACATCGATGCGCTGAATCTTGCTGGCCAGCTGGTCGACCTTGGTGATTTTCTCGTCAACGTACTCACGGAATCGATCCGAGACGGTGATATTACGTCCGCTGTAATTCAGCTCCATGGTGTCCTCCAATAGGGAGTCGGGTGACACAACAGCCCGGGGTTTTCCTCCCCCAGAGGCTGAAGATGGGCCTTCGCTGCATCTGTGATGCAACCCATACTTCACCCTATGCCACATCCGGCAGGATTCAAGTACCAAACGGCCAGATTTCATATCGCGTTCAGCGAAATTGGCTAGTCCCCGTTATCGCTAGGAGGTTTTGTGAAGGCCAGGACCACAGCGCCGATCACCTCGTAACCCGCTTCAATACAAGCAAGTGCCGCCCTGCGTAGCGTAGACCCGGTAGTCGTCACATCGTCGACGAGGATTATCGGCTGTCTCGAATATTTCGGAATTTCCGCAATCAGCCGTGAGTCACCGCTACGTCGGGCGGGCCCAGCTTTACTCTTTTGCTGCCCGCCAAGAAGCTGGCTGAAACGATAATGAAGCACCGCTGAGGTCCGGGTGTGCTCACCTAGCAGCCCCCGGCGCTGTGCCATTTTCAGCATGACCTCTACAGGACGGTATCCGCGAGTGCTCAGGGCACGTACGGAGCTGGGCATGGGCACCACCAGCGTGGGCCGGCCTAATAATCTTGGAGGGCAGGCGGTGTTAATCGCGGCTGCCAGGAAAGGTGCGAACTCTTGGCCTAAGAAATGTCTTTGTTGATTCTTATAGGCCAAGATGGCTCGTGCCAGTTCGTTGCTGTAGATACCGCTGGCGCTGACCGGCATCTGCCACTGCGTACTGGGTAGCTCAATATAGAACTGCAGCTGATCCCCCAATGGAGGCAAAAACAGCTGCTGATGAATCTTGTGTCGGCATTCGGGGCAAAGCCTAAAATCCGCACGCTCGCAAATTGCGCATGTCGTAGGTAAAAGTAGGTTCAGTGTCTCGCGCACCGAATGAATGATCCATCCAGTGCTCCGCGCATGAACGAGCGCATCAAGTAAGCCAGCAAAATGGAGTTGGGGTGACATGCTTCAAGGATGTCGCTGCAACTCCTTGCGCTCGAATACTAGTCGCCAACTGTGAATTCAGCCTGGGTATGAAACGTCTTTGGCATAGTCGTCAAGGGCATGCCATGAATTGCCCACTCGCGTGTAAAGTTCCTCGCTCGTTTCCGCATACACCGGTCGGCGATCTCCGACACCAGAGGTTATGCCGCTCATGCCAAGCAGCAAACCCAACCGTTCAGATCCATGCTCGAAAGTGATTTGTTCCGCTGCAACCTGTTCGGTAGCGCTCAGCTCGGCCACGATGATTGAACGATCAGAGTCCCACACGGCCGCGGAGACTGGCACATTTGCGAAGATTTCCATTGGCTCATCGGTCAGTCCGCGTGGCACACCATCGGCGTCGCGCACGATGCCGGCGACGTACACCTTAGCTTCGTTATTTTCTTCGGCCACGATCAACGCACGTGCGCCATCACGCGAGATAGCCAAGGAACTGACTTTGGTGTCTTCGAGCCAGGAGACGCTGATCGGACGCACTTCGCCCTGTCCGGCCACATCTTCGGGCACCACCAGCAGTGGATGTTCCGCAGCGTTGTCCGCCGTCCAGGTCCAGCCCGCGATGTCCATCGAGGGTCGGATTAAGGCGCCGCCTTGGGCCGCCACGCTGACGCTTCCACTCTCGCTGATCGTCATCAATTGCGTGCTCTTGCCATTGAGGAAGGCATACCGATTGCCCACCGCGGACATGGCTGGATGGCGAGGGTGGAACGCTGAAATATCCGGGACTCCGCCAACGGGGATAATCGATCGCCCTTTGACGTAAACCAGCGATTCATTGGAAATCGCGATCAGCGTGTCCGGGGTACTCGGGTTGATCAGCGCAGGCACAAAGTTTGCCGACGGCGCTCCCAAGGTCACTTCGGTTTCATCTTGAAGCATGCGCACGATACTCACAGAGGACAATGGAGATAGCGTTTTTTCAAGTTGTTGCTGCATGAGCTGTTTCGAGTGATCAGAGGCTTCGCTGATGCTCTCGGCGCTGAGAGCAACCGTCGCCGTTCCATCGCGCACCGGCACAGCCGAACGCACGAGCGTACTTGCCGGAGAAAAGGCTGAAACGACGGCGTTCTGCAGATATGGCGCCGGACCAGCCAGCAAGGCTTCCACCATAGACGTTGTCGTACCCGCGCCCGAGGTAAACCAACGGACATCAGGCACCAAATATTGGTAGCTGGCGTCGTAGAAATAAATAGTTTGCGGTGCGAAGATCTTGCTGAAGGAACTCGATTCCAGCATGATCCCGTCCGGCGCCTTGGAAATCCGCCATTGGTTGTCCACCTGGGTCAGTTCCACGTCAACGGCGCGCGTTGAATGCTCTGGTTCTTGGGTGTAAACACCCATCGCGTCAACCTCGCCGGATATTTCCAGTTGCACCGTGTATCGGTTACTTTCCGCACCGGTCAGAACGTTCATCGCCTCATAGATCAGCGTGCGGGTATTTCCGCGCCAGTCGGCTCCCAGCTCAGGGGTCATGAATTCCCGCGATAGCGCATAATCTTCGAGGACCGATCGGCCAGCTTCGACGAAGCCTTCGACGATGCGGCGTGCATCTGCCCCTTCCGTTGGCCCTTGGGCGTCAAAGCGAAAAGGCTGCGATTCCCCCTGGTCGGATTCGGCTTCAATCTTCTGCACGGTCGAATTACGCGGGATGGCGGCGCAGCTTGAAAGTATGAGCAGCCCGGTAAATACGATTGTCAGAACTCTCAGCAACCGTAAGCGCATTATTTGCCCTCCCCCGGATTCGCGGATGGATCCACCGGCTTGGGGAAGATTTCGTCCTCGATAAGTATATCTTCGTCGTCCAAGACCAGCGGCGTGTAGCCGATTTTCGGCACCTCACCGGTCAACGGGAAGGAATCACCGAGCAGACCGAGAATTTCTTCTGTCACCGGAGGTTCCAGCGGAAGTGGGGATGAGGTAATCGCGTCGTGGGCGGTCCGCGGCAAGGTCAAGCGGAATGCCGAGCCCACGCCCTTCTTTCCCCAGGCTTCCAGGCGTCCGTCATGCAGCCGGGTATCTTCCATTGAAATGGACAGGCCCAACCCCGAACCGCCGGTAGTCCGGGCGCGCGCAGGATCCGCACGCCAGAAGCGATCGAAGACATGTTTGCAGGCCTCAGGACTCATCCCGATGCCGTAATCTCGTACGGTCACCGCGACCGAACTTTCGTTCTGGCCGATGGCGATATCGATGGGGTTCTGTTCGCCATGTTCTACGGCGTTTAACACGAGGTTTCGCACCACACGCTCAACTCGGCGCGGGTCGAATTCCGCCACGCATCCCTCGGCCGGGGCGTTGAACCGGATAATCGATCCGTATTCATCGGCCACGGGTGTCGCGGTGTCGATCACCTTTCGTACGATGACGTTCAGGTCGGTGGACTCTCGATCAAGGACCGCTACACCGGCGTCGAATCTGGAAACTTCCAAAAGGTCATTGAGAAGGTTCTGGAAACGTTCAATCTGCTCATACATGAGCTCTGCTGAACGGGCGGTGAGCGGATCAAAGTTCTCGCGAGCATCATGAATTAATTCAGCGGCCATACGCACCGTGGTCAGCGGGGTGCGCAATTCGTGGGAAACGTCAGAAACGAAGCGTTGCTGCATGGCCGAGAGGTGATTGAGCTGGGTGATCTGTTCTTGCAGCGAGTGCGCCATATGATTGAAGGCAGTACCAAGTCTGGCAACTTCATCCTTGCCAGCGACCTTCATCCTCCGGTCAAGATCGCCCGAGGCAATACGTTCAGATACATATGCCGCGTCCGCAACAGGACGCACTACGGTGCGGGATACAGACCAGGAAATAAAGCCAACGACTAGCAGTAAGACCAGACCGGTAAAGGCCATGGCACGGTTGATGAATTCCAGAGTGTCCTGCACGCTGGATAAGTCATAGACCAGGTACAGCCCATATTCACGGCCGGGAGGGATCAGCACCTTGGTGCCAATGATAATGCCTGGCTGAATCTCCGAACCAACCCCAAGTTCGATTGAGCGCCAAAAAATCCCTGAATCGCTCTGCACGCTTTCGGCCAGGTCATCTGGGACTACTCGGGTAGTCAACGAGCCAGAAGCGGTGGGTCCTACATACAGGTTTTCATCACCGGCGACCGGAATTGGCTTGAGCACAAAGTCACGGATCACCGTGGCTCCGTCGCCTTCTAGTGTCGCCAAGGTCGAGTTCACCAAGGACTGGGTAGAAACACGGTCGGTGGTGGAGGCGGATTCGAGAATTGAGCGCGCCTGTGCCAGGCCACGTTCAGATTCTTTTGAAATCTGATTAAACCGTTCGCTGAATAGCGCGGAGGAAATCTGGTTGGACAAAAAAGCACCGGCTGCCAACAGCGCCAAGGAGGTAAAGAGCAGGGTCGAAATCACCGTGCGATACATCAGGTGGCGCTGCCAGCGCTGCCGAATCCATTCAATAGGTCGTTTGACCCAAAGTCTTACCCTCAATAATGCAGGAGCTACCGGAGGAATTTGAGCACGCACTTCGACCGGTGCAATCTCGCTTCCGGTCGTGGCGTGTTCACTCAACTTGCCGTACCAGCCTTGTAACCCACACCGCGAATGGTCTGAATGACCTGTGGTTTCTCAGGGTCTAATTCAATCTTGGATCGCAACCGCTGCACGTGAACGTTCACCAGACGCGTATCGGCTGCGTGGCGGTAACCCCATACAGCTTCCAAGAGCTGCTCGCGGCTGAAGACCTGCCAAGGCTTACGTGCCATGGTGACCAACAGATCGAATTCAAGTGGGGTGAGGGATACCTGATTACCTGCACGAGTCACGCGGTGCCCGGCGACATCGATTGTCACGTCCCCCACGGTCAGAGTTTCTGCCACATGCGTTTCATTCGGGCGCAACCGGGCTCGAACACGCGCTACTAGCTCTGCTGGCTTAAATGGCTTGGGCACATAATCGTCAGCCCCGGATTCCAAACCACGAACAACATCTGCGGTATCAGATTTTGCGGTCAGCATGACCACCGGAACGTCCGACTCCGCACGAATCTGCTTGCAGACCTCGATGCCGTCAATTCCAGGCAACATCAGGTCTAGTAGAACCAGGTCGGGATTAGCTTCGCGGAATGCCTCGATTGCGCCGGATCCGTCGTAGCAAAATGATGCGTCGAAGCCATCATTTTGCAAGACGATGCCGATCATCTCCGACAACGCCTCGTCATCATCGACGACTAAAATCCGAAACTTCATACAACATCCCCCTGAAACCGAAAACGGTGGCGTCACCCACGTCGCCTATACGGGTACTTTTACTTTCCCCACTCTTCCTAAGATACATGACACACCCCCATTTTCATGCTGTGCCCGCACAAATCAAGTATTCCGCTACGCGTCAACCCGCGTTTGCTCCAAGGCTTGGGCATAACCGGTTAAATGTTGCAGGCATTCAACCACCTGATTTGCACTCGCGTTGGCAAACGTGCCTGCAGGCATCAGAGTTAGCTGGCCTAACTGCGTCAACGGCAAGCCAAGCTGCCGCCAGGGCCGTAGCACTTTGTTCACTCCGTCGACAACTCCCGGGGCACGCTTGCCCGGTTCAAGTAGCTGAAGGTAAATCTGCGCCCCAGTTTCTACCAAAGCTGCGACGCGCTCCCATGAGCGGTGATCCATTCGCGCCGGATCGATCACATACCCATGCACACCGGCCTGATGCAGGATGTCCACGCGTTTGATCCACAACTCATCAGAGCTAGGCAGATTAACGACTATTTGCGTGCCGTCGACCTCGGCAAGCGTCTGCACAAACCGGGCGTAAACCTCGCGCACCTCCTGTCGCGGAATGGAGCGCAAGGTGCGATATCCACTGGCGGTGGGCAAGGCGCCGTCGAGCACAGCGGGCAGCTGCGGCTCATCGAGCTGCACCGTAAATCTTCGAATCGTGGTGCTCCCGCGCATCCGCAGGAGCTGCTGCTTCACCCCGTCGGCATAAGCCTCCAAGACATCACGGCGTGCCCCGTGATCAATCAGGACCCGTTCGCCGTGTTGCAGGTAGAGCCCGGCTGCCAATGACCACGGGCCAAGGGTCGAAATCTTCAATCGCGTCGCCGGTGTCTTCTCTGCGCCAATGACATCAGCCAAGAGGTTTTCGTCGCTGCGCAACAAGCTCCGCGCCCGACGGGCATCAATCCCATCGGTGACCCCGATGCGCCAACCATGCGGTTGCAGGTCAAAGCCGAGGTCGCTGACCATGCTGGCGCTTCGACCCAGAGAATCGGAACCCATACCGCGGTCCACTAATTGCGGGAAAACCGCCAGATTCGGCTCGCCTAGTTCCCCGCGGATAACCTTGTGAATCTCCAACGGATCTTGACCGGGGAATTGGCAGAACGAGGTGACGAAGACATCCGAACGGGCGAAATCGTCACTTGCTTCAGTCATTTTTATGCGCGTCCGAAATGTTCTGGTGGTGGCGAATGACCTCGGAGATGATGAAGTTCAAAAACTTCTCGGCAAACTCCGGATCAAGGTGTGCCTCGTGGGCCAATGTGCGCAAGCGCTGAATCTGCGCCTTTTCACGATTGAGGTCGCTGGGCGGCAGGTCATGACGTGCTTTGAGCAGACCCACGCGTTGCGTGGCCTTAAAACGTTCGGCAAGCAGATAGACCAGCTGGGCATCGAAGTTATCGATGCTTCCACGGATGGCGTACAGCTCGTCGAGGACTTCTTGCTCAACTTCCCCTGGCAGAGAACTTGCATGCGGGTCGAATTCCTCGATGGGGGCAGTAGTGTTCGGCTCGCTCATGATGTTTAGTTTACGTGGTCATCTCGTGTATTTCCCATTAAGTGACGTTGCCCCGACAACCTGAAAAAGGATGTCGGGGCAAAATCCGGAATCCAGGCTAGGCGCCGTTCAATTCTTCAATGATCTTTCGTCGCACGGCTTGTTCGCGAGGATCCGGAACCGGCAGCGAGGCGATCAAACGCTGGGTGTAGGCATTTTGCGGCGCGGAAAGCACCTTGGAGCCTAGCCCCTCCTCGATCAACGACCCCCGGAACAAGACGCCCACCCAAGAAGCCAACAGGTCAACCACTGCGAGGTCGTGGGAGACGAACAAGGCGGCGAATCCGAGTTCCGCCTGCAATTCACGGAATAGTTCCAGTACCTTCGCCTGCACCGACACGTCCAGCGCGCTGGTGGGCTCATCGGCGATCAGCAGCTTGGGTTCCAGCGCCAAGGCCCGCGCCAAGGAAGCTCGCTGACGTTGGCCGCCAGAGAGCTCATGCGGGTAGCGATCGGCAAAGCCGCCGGGCAGCTGCACGGATTCCAAGAGCGCAGCGACCTTTGACCTTGTCTGTGAGGGGTTCAGCTCTCGGTGCACGTTCAGCGGTTCGGCCACGCACTCCCCCACGGTCAGATGCGGGTTGAAGCTCGCCGCGGGATCCTGGAACACAAAACCGATCTGCTTGCGCAGCGGCTTGAAGCTGCGTTCCTTGAACTGCGCCATTTCATAGCCGAGCACCTGCAGCGAACCATCGGTGATCCTATTGAGCCCGGCGATGCTGCGCCCGATGGTTGTTTTTCCAGAACCCGACTCGCCCACCAGCCCATAAACCTCACCGGCGTGAATCTTCAGATCCACTCCGTCCACCGCGGTGAATCCAGGAGCTCCGAGACGTCCGGGGAAATGCACCCGCAGCCCCTTGGCCTCCACGAGCACTTCAGCTTGGGCGTGGGGCCGTTCTTCCAGGCCGGCAGAGGCCGAATTGCGTCCCAGATGCGGTACGGCCGCCAGCAGCGTTCTGGTGTACTGGTCCTGCGGGTTCTCGAACAGCTCACGCGAAGTCGCTTGTTCGACAATCTGTCCTTGGTTCATCACTATGACCCGGTCCGCGATGTCCGCCACCACGCCCATATTGTGGGTGATGATCACAATTGCGGTCCCCAGCTCATCGCGCAGGTTCCGCAGCAGAGCCAGGATTTCGGCCTGCACCGTGACATCCAGCGCGGTGGTCGGCTCATCGGCCACGATCAACTCGGGTTCCAGCGCCAGCGCCGCGGCGATCACCACTCGCTGCTTCTGCCCGCCGGAGAACTGGTGCGGATAGTAATCCACGCGTTGTTCCGGATCCGGAATGCCTACCTGGCGCATCGCCTCGACGGTGCGCGCCTTGGCTTCCTTTTTCGACAACTTGGTATGCGCGCGGATGCCCTCCATGATTTGCCAGCCAACGGTGTACACCGGATTCAGTGCGGTGGATGGCTCCTGAAAGATCATCGAAACGTCTCGTCCGCGAGCCGCCCGCAAGGCGGCCCCCTGGAGGGTCAGCATATTCTGGCCCTTCAGGTAGACAGCACCATGCGAGGCACCATTTTCTGCCAGGATCCCCAAGGCGGTACGTGCGGTCACCGACTTGCCCGATCCGGATTCGCCGACGATGGCCAGGATCTCCCCTGGCTTGACCGACAAATCCACGCCGCGGACCGCAGGGACGGCCCCGGCATCCGTGACAAAGTCGACGTTCAGGTTCTCGATGCGCAACACATCGTCTGGGGCGTTCATGTCAGTTTCCAGATTATTACTCACCGTGCGACTCCTGCCTGCGTGATGCGTTGTGCCTTCTTGCGGCTGAAGCGACGCAGCCGTGGATCGTTGAGGTCATTCATCGATTCGCCAACCAGAGTCAAGCCCATGACCGTGAGCACGATGGCAAGACCGGGGAACAGCCCGGTCCACCAGATGCCACTGGTCGCGTCGGACATCGCTCGGTTCAGGTCGAAGCCCCATTCGGACGCGGCGGTCGGTTCGATGCCAAATCCGAGGAAGCCCAGGCCGGCAAGAGTCAACAGCGCCTCGGTGGCGTTCAGGGTGAAGATCAACGGCAAGGTGCGCGTCGAGTTGCGCAATAGGTGCGTGGTCATCACGCGCCACGGACTGGCGCCGATCACCTGCGCCGATTCTACGAAAGGTTCGGCTTTCAGGCGCATCACCTCGGCGCGCACCACGCGGAAGTATTGCGGGATGAAGACCACGGTAATCGATATCGCCGCCGCCATGATCCCGCCCCAGAGGCTCGATTGACCCTGTGAGATGACGATGGACATCACGATGGCCAGCAGCAACGACGGGAATGCGTAGATCGCGTCGGCGAGCACCACCATGATGCGGTCAAACCAGCCACCGAGGTAACCGGAGATCAGGCCCAACAGCACGCCGACGAACAGCGACATCAGCACCGCAGCGATAATCACCCAAATCGCAGTTCGCGCACCGTACATGGTGCGGGAGAAGACATCGTAGCCGGTGACGGTGGTCCCCCAAATGAACTTGTCATCGGGAGCCGCCTGGCGCGGGAAGTCGCCGGACGTATCTGCTGATTGGGCGAAATCAAAGGGAGCAATCAACGGCGCGAAGAGGGCCGAGATAATGAACAGCGCCGAAAGTGCAAGGCCGGCGATCAGCATGCCGCGCTGGAGGCCAGAGGACATGCGCAGGTGTGAAACGACCGGAAGCCGGGCGAACCAGGACTTCCGGGCCGAGGCAATCGAAGGGATGCTCATGATTAGTACCTGACTCTCGGGTCGATCAGGGCCGCAAGGACGTCAACAATGAAGTTGGTGACCGCCACGATAATGGCCAGCACCACCACAATGCCCTGTACCGCGACGAAGTCTCGGGCGGTGAGGTACTCGGCCAGCTTGAAGCCGAGCCCGGCCCACTCGAAGGTGGTTTCGGTGAGCACCGCGCCACCGAGCAGCATGGCGATCTGCAATCCCATCACGGTGATGATGGGAATCAATGCCGGGCGGTAGGCGTGCTTGGTAACCAGGCGGAATTCGCTGACGCCGCGTGAACGTCCGGCTTCAACATATTCTCGTCCCAGTGTGCCAATCGCGTTGGTGCGCACCAGACGCAAGAACACCCCACCGGTCAGCAGGCCCAAGGCCAAGGCCGGGAGCACCGCGTGGGCGGCTACGTCGCCGAAGGCGTTCAGGTTGCCGCTGCGCAGGGCATCCAGCCAATAAATGCCCGAAGGGTTTTGCAGCCCGGTCAGCGCAAGTTCGGTCTGCCAATCGGCACGGCCACTGATCGGGAGCCAATCCAGCCATACCCCGAAGATCAGCTTGAGCAGCAGGCCGGCGAAGAAGACCGGGGTTGCATAGGAGAGGATTGCCAGGATGCGCAGGACCGCATCCGGGTAACGGTCACGGAATTTCGCTGCGACCAGGCCCAAGGGGATGCCCACAAGCAACGCGACGAGTACCGCGTTAACCGCAAGTTCTAGGGTAGCTGCACCATAGGTCACCAAGACCTCGGTGACCGCACGGTTATCGCTCATGGTGCGTCCGAGATTTCCGGTGAACACCTGGCCTAGGTATTCGATGTACTGGATGAGGACCGGGCGGTCATAGCCGGCCTCATGAATTCGTATGGCCAATTGGTCTGGAGTTAGACGTCCACCCATGGCAGCGGTAATCGGGTCACCGGTTACGCGCATGAGGAAGAAGACCACCGTGATGAGGATGAAAACGGTGGGAATGATCAGCAGGAAGCGGGTAATCAGATAGCGGAGGAATCCTCCGCCCTGCTGCTTCGCTGGCTTGCGCGCAGGTGCCGGGCTGTGAGTTTCGCCCGTTTGCGACGTGATTGTCATCTTTTGTCCTTAGTATCAGGATCAGAATTTTGGCGCATGGTCCGAAATGGACATGCCAAGGGGATCTACCTGTGGTGCACGAAGTTCTGCACTTGAGGTAGATCCCCTGGTCTTCGGTGTACTTACGGTGCCGCCGAGATTACTTGCTCAGCACACCTAGGCGGAACTTGAATGATGCGTCCAGGGTCTTTTCGACACCCTGAACGTCCTTACCGGCCACGGCAACCTGCGAGCCTTGCAAGAGCGGCAAGGTGGACAGGTCTTCGGCGACCATTCGCTGTAGCTCCTCGATCGAGGCGGTACGCTCTGCAACATCGGACTGGCCGCGCTGCTCGGAAATCAGCGAATCGACCTCCGCGTTCTCGTAGCCGTTCGACAGGAAGTTCTCGGTGGCGAAGAACGGAGACAGGTAGTTGTCGGCGTCCGAGTAGTCCGGGAACCAGCCCAGCTGGTAGGCGGGATAGTCGGTGACGCGCTGCTTCTGGTAGGTAACCCACTCGGTCGACTTCAAGTCAACGTCGAACAGGCCATCGGCTTCGAGCTGCTTTTCCACCAGTGCGTACTCGTCACCCGAGTTCGGTCCGTAGTGATCCGGGTTGTACTGCAACGCGAGCTTCACCGGGGTCTCCACACCAGCGTCTTCCAAGGCCTTCTTGGCCTTGGCAGCATCTGGCTTGCCATCGGTGCCGTACATATCCTTCAGCGGTTCGATAGCTCCGGTGAATCCCTGTGGAACATACGAATATGCAGGAGTGAAGGTGTCCTTGTAGACGTTTGTGGCGATCGCCTGGCGGTCTACCAGATGCGCGGCTGCCTGGCGTACCGCCAGGGACTTGGCCTCATCGGCGTCGTCGGTCTTTGCTCCGTACGGCATCGAGTCGAAGTTGAAGACGACGTAGCGAAGTTCGCCACCCGGGCCCTTGTGGACGCTGAGGCTCTCTTCGTTGCCCAGGTCTTCGATGTCCGTTGGGGTCAGCGAGCGCCAGGCAACGTCAATCTTGTTCTGCTGCACCTCGAGCTTGAGGTTGTTGGCATCCGCGTAGTACTTGATCGCTGCCTTCGAGTTGGCCGGCGCACCGAGCACACCCTGGTAGGCTTCATTTTCCGTGAAGGAGATCAGGTTGTTCTTGTTGTAGGAATCGATGATGTACTGGCCGCCAAAGGCTTTGGCATCCACGATCTCCTGGTCATCGAGAACCTTGTCGGCCGGGAAGACCTCGTCGTCGACGATGGGGCCAACTGGCGAGGTGAGCACCTGCGGGAAGGTCTGGTCCTCGGCAACCTTGAGCTTGAAGACCACGGTGGTGGCGTCCGGAGCTTCAACCGATTCCATGTTGCCCAACAGTGATGATGGGCCGTTGGGGTCCGCGATCTCCAGTTGGCGGTCGAAGGAGAACTTTACATCTTTCGAATCGAGATCATTTCCGTTGGCCCACTTTAATCCCGGCTTCAACTTAACGGTGAATTCGGTAGGGCTGGTGTACTCGGCCGACTCGGCCAAGTCATTGGATGGGTCTGGGCTGCCCGGTTCCGAGTTCAGCACAAACGGGTAGATCTGGTTCATGACCATAAACGAGCCATTGTCGTAAGAGGCCGCTGGGTCAAGCGACGTTACTTTATCGGTTGTGCCCAAGGTGATGGGGGCACTGCTGGCTTCACCGGATCCGTCGCCGCCCGAGTCATTTGATGACGGACCGGTACAACCGGTCAGCGCGATGGCGGAAATACCGATAACGGCAGCTGCGAGTCGCATACCGTTCTTTTTGCTGGCCATGAGCAATCCTTCTCTGTCGTAGAACATGCGGAGTGATAGTTAGCACATGCTTCATACAGCCTAAGTGATGGAGCTCACGAAAGGCGAATGAAATCTCCGGTTTCGGCGCAGAAAGTGAGACCCATGCCGCATTCCCCAGTGATCTGGACTTCGCCATTGGAAGCTTTCTAATGCCGCGAGAGCAATGACATATACCTAAGAATGCCCCCCGTACTCTAGGCTTGGAGACGATGATGACACGTAGAGACGCAGCTATTGCGTTGGATATTCCCATGGAAATGGCCAAGCGCCATGGCGTCCCTTCGCGAATGAGCGAAAAAGAATTTGCCGAGCTCAATGCAAACCCGCCGGCCTGGCTGGTCCAGTCGCGGGCTAATCGCAAAGCCGGCAGCCGCCCGGTTTGGGTCCACCTGACCTGCATCGTATGCGGGCAAGACGAATACGAACGTCCAAAGAAGTGGTGGCCGAACTTCGACTTCGTGCACTGCGCCATTCACTCTCCCGCCCAGCTTCCGAAACTGGAGACTGGAAAGACCCGCGTGGAGTACCAAGACATTTCCGCACGCATGTTCGGCATTGTCGACGAGGGCAACGAAT